>DASTSB010000063.1:0-5789 GCA_035760885.1 Steroidobacteraceae bacterium
GGCTGAATGACTTGCCGATAGATTTCGAAGCGACCGTCCTCGAGCGCGTTATTGATGCGAGCCGCCCACTGCATCTCGCGCCGGCGGCGCATCAAGTCGATATCGTTTTCTTGGAAGCTGTAAATTCGATTGCGTCCGCTTTCCTTGGCTGCAGCACAGGCACTGTCCGCGGCGGATAGCACTGCGGCTACGTCTTCGTTCTCGGGCGACAGCGGCACGACGCCGATGCTCGCACCCAAGCGGAACGTGCGCTCTTCCCAAACGAACTTGTAATTGCGAATCGCCTCTCGCAGCGCCTCAGCATTGCGAATGGCTTCTTCGAGCGAGCAGCTCTCGAGCAACACACCGAACTCATCGCCGCCCAGACGCGCAACTGTGTCGCGCCAGCGGATCTTGGATTTCAGCAAGGCACCGACCTGGCCGAGCAGCGCATCGCCGGCACTATGACCGCAGTTGTCGTTGATAATCTTGAATTGATCGAGATCGATGTGGCACAGCGCATAAGAGGCTTCTCGTGCCCGGGCGCTTTTCAGGGCGCGTTCCAAACGCGATTCGAATTCGCGGCGATTCACGAGGCCAGTGAGAATGTCGTGGCTGGCGTGGTACGACAGCTTGCGATTGAGCTCGCGGCTCTCGCTGACATCGTGGAACACCAGTACGCCGCCTGAGACGTTCCCGGCGCCATCGCGAATCGGCGAGGCGCAACTTTCGATGTAGAGTTCGTTGCCATCGCGGCGAATGAGCAGCATGGGGCGAACTGACTTGATCGCACGCGTGCGGCGAATCGCCACCGCCAATGGATTTTCCAGCGGCTCGCAGGTTTCTTCATGGAAGCTGCGGAAGATTTCATCGACCAGCCTTCCCTGCGCATGTTCCAAGCGCCAACCGGTTAACTGCTCGGCAACCGGATTCAAGTATTCGATGCGGCACTTGGAGTCGGTCGTGATGACGCCATCGCCGATGGACTGCAGCGTGATCTGTGCGCTTTCTTTCTCCTTGAACAGCGCCTCTTCGAACAACTTGCGTTCGGTCACATCGAGATCGACACCGACGATGCGTCGCGGCCTTCCCGCCGCATCCAAGCTGGCCTTGGCTCGACTAATCACCCACAGCCACACACCATCGCGATGCTTCAGGCGATGAACGCTTTCGAACATCGGCTCTTTGCCGGACAGGTGATCGCGAAGCGTCGTGTGGACGCGTTCCACATCATCCGGGTGCAACAGTTCCTGCCAATCGGAAAGCGGGGCTATCTCGTCGTCCGAGTAGCCCAGCATCGACTTCCATCGCGGCGAAAAGTAAGTCGTCTTGCGATCCAGATCGAAGTCCCAGAGTCCGTCGTTCGCGCCGTGCAGCGCCAAGGCGTCGCGCTCTTCGAGCTGGTGAAAGTGCCGCTTATACCGCAACCGCTCAAGACCGGTTGCGTAGCTTGAGCCGAGCAACTTCAACATTAGATGCAGATTCGCATCCCAACTCTCGCGGGGCCGCGTGGAGCACAGAGCAATGAAGCCTTGAATGCGTCCTTGGATGGCAACTCCGATAACCAGTGCAGCACCGATTTGCAATTCGGCAAAGCGGCCCGCTTCAGGCGCTAATTCGCGTCGTGGTTGTGCCGTATCCCGAATTTCGACGACCCGCAGATGCTCGAGGCGATCGCGCAGGTAGGGCAGCCGTTCGAGCGGCTCGCCCCGTAGGGTCTCTGGGTTGAAGCTCGCAAACAGGCCAGCTGCGGCCACCACGTTTGCGATGGTTGTGTTCTCGGGATCGAAGGTGGCGAAGAAAATGGCATCGAGTCCCGCCGCTTCCCGCAAGGATTCGAGATTCTCGCGAATCGGACCATCGCCCTCTTCGTCGATGATGTTCTGAAAATCGATCGCGGCCTTGGTTAGAAGAACGTCCAGGCCTGGCTTTGATTTGCGAGTTCGAGGGCGTGCAGCAAAGAGCGTGTCGCCGCTAGGTGCGGAAGGCGGAACCGGCTCGTTGGGATTGCTGGCCATGGTTCACACCGCATCGGTTCAGCGGAAGCGATTCCGACGAACACTCGTGGCAATGACGTCATCGACACGCCGAATGAACAGCGCATCCATGTTGTTGACCCAACGGTGGCGCAGGCCCAATCCCCGCATTGCAATTCCCTCCCACTTTGCCGCGCAAACCCTCATGAATTATGGAAATTGGGGGCTACGGCAAGGCGGGCCGATTGTGGCACAGCGTTGCAGATGAAACCAAGCTCACATCGGCGGCGATGTCGTCCTTGCGGACCATCGAAAGAGGAAAATCGAGATCGATTGATCTCAACTCTGCAGGTCCAGATTCACCTACGTGCGCGGTGGCGAATAGGTTCTCGCTGCATTCAGCGAACCGCGAGCTGCGCATTCCGGATCGGCGCGGCCGGACACGACAAACCATTGCAGACTATTCGCCTCGTCGACTTCGGTGGCTTGTGCACTGCCAAAGCAGCGCTGGCGTGTTTTCGACTCGACTACCAGCGCTCGACCCGGGGCCGCATTCAACCAGGCGGCTGCATCGTTCGCTTCTTGTTCAGCTTCTCGCCAACGCGCGTGCCCGAAGTTCACGAGCGGTCGAGTGATGTACAACAGGTACTGCTCTTTGTATCCCGCGATGCCGACCTCGTCGAAGCCCGCCGTTCGCGCTTCCAGAGTTTGTACGAAAGCACGGCCGGATCGCGCGTCGTTCATCGTCGGATTCACCGCAAAGCTCACGACCAGCAATGCGGCCCCGATGCTCATGAAAAAGGCGGCAAATCCGTAACGCACTCGTGCAATCAAGCAGCACAGCGCGGCACTCACGCCGATTGCAAGCAAAGGCGGCACTACATCGATGTCATAGCTCTCGATCAGTTCAGCTCGTTGGGCGCTTTTCATCGACAGCACGACACCAGCGATGAACGTGACGCCTGCCAGCAGCACCGCAATTCCGAACAGCAAGCGGCGCGGACCAGCCTTCTCTGCGAGTTGCCGCAAGAACGGCGCGACCGCAAGCACCAGTGCAGGAACCGCTGGCAGCACGTACACACCGCGCTTGCCGCTGCTGAAACTGAAGAACAGCACGACGAGCACAACCCAGGTGAGCGGCAGCAACACGCGCAAATCTCGGGTCTTCGCTCCTTCTCGCCAGGGCTTGATCAGCCAAGGGATGAGTGCTGTGAGCGGCAGCCACAGCCCGGGAATCACCGAAACGATGAAGTAGTAGAACGGTTCGCGATGATGCCAAGCCGATGCGTATCGATTCACGGTCTGCTTGAACAGGATGTTGTCGCGGTATGCCGCGATCGCTGGATCGTGCAGAGCTGCAACCAGCATTGGGACCAACCAAACGCACACTGCCGCGAGCAGTGCGAGGGGTCCTAATGCCCACTTCCACCTCGGCCCGAGCGGCTGACGCGAACGGTCCTTGCGGGCGTAAACGGCGTATGGAATCAGGATCAACAGCGGCAGGAATCCAACGCCTTTCGTGATGATTCCTAACCCGGCTGCGGCCCAACCGACGTAGTACCACCGCCAAGCGGGACCCGCGAGCACGTGACGCAGGAATCCGTACAACCCCAGCGTCGTCCAAAAACACAGCGTCGCATCGATCTGCGCCTGACGCGCTTGCCAGACAAACTGAAGCGTCGCGAGCAGCGCGAGGCCTGCATGCAAGGCCACTTCGCGATTCCACAAGCGCTTAGCAAGATCGTAGACCAGCAAAACGCAGCCAATTCCGGCGAGTAGCGATGGCAGCAGGAACGCCACTCGCAAGGAATGGGTCAGTACGAGAAACGCACTGATCATCCAAAAGAACAGCGGCGGCTTGTCGGCGTACAGATCGCCGCCGACCTGCGGAATCAACCATTGCCCAGTCGCGACCATGTCGCGAGCGACCAAGGCAAACCGCGGTTCGTCCGCGGGCCATGGATCGCGCAAGCCGATGCCGGTCGCGATCAGCAGTAGTGACAATCCGATGAGCCAATAAAGATCCAGTCGCTCATCGCTGTAACCAGTGCGGCCTGGGCGCAGCAACGCTGCCAGCACACCATTCATTGTTCGATAACTTGGACGCGCGGCGGATTGCGCTTGATGAGCCAGCGCACGCCGAACAAATCGACGATACCGACCCACAATCGATTGTTCACGCCATATTTCGATTGCCCGCGCACGCGCGGACGATGTCTGACGGGCACGGAAATCACGCGCGAACCTGCACGTTGAAACAGCGCAGGCAAGAAACGGTGCATGTGATTGAAGCGCGGCAACTCGAGGAATGTCTCGCGGTGCATGAGCTTGATGCCGCAGCCCGTATCGGGCGTGCCATCGTGCAACAAAGAGGCACGCACGGAATTCGCAACGCGTGAGGACACTTTGCGCACCCATGTGTCTTTGCGTGTAGTGCGGTTGCCCATGATGAGCTTCAACCCGCTGTCCGCCTTGGCGAGTTCCGCGAGCAAAAGGGGGATGTCGGCCGGATCATTCTGACCATCGCCATCAAGAGTTGCGATCCAATCTGCATTCGCCATCCGAACGCCGGTATGGACTGCGGCACTCTGGCCGCTGCGCTTGGAATGCTGGATGAGACGAATCTGTGGAATGGAAGCACGCGCTGCGCGCACCTGCTCGGCCGTCGTGTCCGTGCTGCCGTCGTCTACGAAGATGATCTCGAACGGCTCGTGGGCGACCAGCGCTGCAGAGATTTCCTGCGCGAGGGGCAACACGTTTTCCGCCTCGTTGCAGACGGGAATGACGACGGACAGCTTCATAAGGCGCGGCAGTATAGCCAAAGATGCCGCCCGCAATCGGCTTACTCACTTGTAATGCCGGGCGAGTGACTTATCCTCGCCCCATGCCCGAACATCGACACGAGCACGGCCACGATCATGATCATCATGATCGTCGTGATCATCAGGGAGGATCGCATACCAACCACGCGCACGATCATGCGGAGGGTCAGAGCGCACGCGTGCTCGCCTGGGCTTTTGCACTCACGGCCATCTTTATGTTGGTCGAGGCGATCGGGGGCGTTCTGGCGCATTCCTTGGCAGTCGTTGCCGATGCCGGACACATGCTGACTGATGCCGCCTCGCTGGCACTTGCCTGGTCAGCAACTCACCTCGCGCGCCGGCCCGCGGATCGTAAACGCTCGTTCGGATATCAACGCCTGCGCGTCATCGCCACGTTCGTAAACGGCTGCGCTCTGCTCTTCATTGTCGTATGGATCGTCGCCGAAGCCGTCGGCCGTCTGCTCCATCCGGTCGAGGTGAACGCCAAGGCGATGCTATTGCTCGGCGCGATCGGACTCGCCGTGAACATCCTAGTGTTCACGATGCTGCGACGCGAAGGCGATCACGACATGAATGTCGCCGCGGCCACCCTCCATGTGATCGGCGATCTACTCGGATCGGTAGCCGCCATCGGCGCGGCCGCCGTGATCTTGTGGACTGGATGGCTGAGGATCGATCCGCTGCTTTCGATGCTGGTGAGCGCGCTCGTGGTACGCAGCGCGATCGCATTGGTGCGGCGCTCTGCGCACATCCTGATGGAGGGCACACCGGACTGGTTGGACGTCGTCGAACTACGCAGCACGCTTGAAGAACACATCCCAGCGGTGCGCGATGTCCATCATGTTCATGCCTGGCAGGTCGGCCCGCATGAAACGCTGCTCACGATGCATGCGTCAGTGGTCGAAGGCGCAAATCACGCGTCCGTCCTACGCGAAACACAACATGTTCTGAGCGATCGCTACGGCATCACCCATGCGACGATTCAGATCGAAACTGAACCGTGCGGGGATGA
>DASTSB010000064.1:0-16955 GCA_035760885.1 Steroidobacteraceae bacterium
GGTGGCCATCAACGAATTTCTTGTTACAGCACCCCGGAAAGCGGCAGCCTTTATCGCGCGAGTTCAACGCACGGCGAATTGAAGGCGGAATCGAGCGCGTCTTGCGGGCGATGTCGAGCGGCGTGCCGTTTTCGTCCTCGGCAATGTGGACCAAGCTGCAGTCGCAGGCGTGGCGGCGGCACGTTTCCGCAGAAACTGCAGGACCGTCTTCGATCTCGCATTGGCCCGCTGATTTGTCCTTCAACGTTTCTGCAGCAACGTGGACGATGATCTGGTGTTTGTCACCGCCGCTGAGTTCTGCCGCTCCGTTCTGCAGAAAACTCTCGGCGAGTACTCCGATGGCATCGGCACGTTGCACACGCCGCGGGACCTTCTTCACCCGTTCCTTGTCACTCAGCCGGATCTCTTCCGCAGCCACGTCCTCCTCATTGGATGGGACGCTCTCCATTGCCGCTTCGAGCGCCTTGATGACCACCGATCCGATTTCAGCGGGCAGGCGTGCCTTGAGGATCAATGAACCGTCATCGTCATAGGAATAAGTGAGTGACCGCTGTTTCTGTTGGCGAGCTTCCTTGGCCAGCTCTTCAGCATCGAGGGCGTTGCGAAAATGACGCACGGTTTCTTCAATGTGCTGAGCCGTTCCATGCCGGGCAATCATCAAGAGATAGTCTTCGGTCGCGGGCGTGGCAACGCGAGTCATCGCACGTGCTTTGGAGTAACTCAATTCACCGCGGGCCATCGCAGCAGAAATCTTTGGCAACGACTGAAGTGCATGCGCCACACGCACCTTCTCGCGCGCAGCGCCCATGTCGATGCCGCACTTCCAATTGAGCCAATGGGCACACGACTGCGTGCCCCAGTCCGACCATCCATTGCGACGGTCGAACTCGGCGATGAGCATCAACCAACGATGATTTGCCGCGTTGAGATGACCTGCGAGCTCAGTGATCTGAGAAGCGAGATCGCTGATGGAGAGATCGACACTTGAAGTCTGTGCTTCGATTTCCATGTGACTCCCTGCGGGCGTGTAACGCGTCACGTGCACTGTGTGAAGCACCGTCATCGGCCGTTCTCCTCGGAAGGTCGGCCTCAGGCCACGCATCACACGATACTGGTCGGATAGCCAGTAGTATATCGGAATGAATGAACAGAAGCACTACATTTATCGATGTATTCTCACTCTCTTCCGTCTTTCTCACTCCAGCTCGAGAAGGTATTTGGCGACGTCGCCGAGCCGACTGAACGTCTCAGCCTTCATGCGGGAGCGGTAGTCGATCGCCGACCAGGCGTCGCGTGCCACGAAGTGACCTTGAACTGAGCGACGCGGACGTGAGGAGTGATTTGCGCCGTGGCCGTGCCAAACGGATGCATCGAAAATGATCAGTGAGCCCGCAGGTCCGCAAGCGAGCGTCACGTCATTGGTGCCGCTGATCTGACTCTTATCTGGCGCATAGGGACTCAGATGGGACCCCGGGATGAAACGCGTCGCCCCATTGTCTGCATCGAATGCATCGATCATCCAGATGTAGCCGACCATTGGCCAGTCACGACTGCCCCGCTTCACATCGACATGTAGTGCCTGGGCGGGTGCGCCGGGGCTCAAGGTTCTTGCGCAAGTGCTGCTGAGCTTGAAAGGCCGGTCGATTACGGAATAGCAAGCGGCAAGCAGCGGCGGATGGATGTAGATGCAGTCGAATTCCGGCGAGCGGTTGACGAAATCCGTTACACGTAGAGACGAGGCAATCCTCACGTCAGCCGGATCTGCACTCTCCACGCAGGCATCGTAGGCACTCTGCAATCGCGCGATACCGCCCGGAACGTTGGGACCGGGTAGCACGACAAAACCTTGCGCGGCCAATTGCTCCGCAGCATTTAGCGGAAGCTGCGCGTCTTTCATGATCGGCTGGTACATGTCGTGTGACGCTAGCCGCCGTTGAACTGGAGCACCGCGGATGAGGCTGGTTGGGTTATCGCGAGCGACTACTGGTCTTCGATATCTGAGCCTTGAAGACCCGCTCACACCTTGCATGCGCCTTCAAATCCTTGAGCAGCGCTTGATAAGAGATCACGCGTTCGGCAACACGATCTTCGAACGCGGCGAGGTCCTCGTGATCTTCGCGCAAGGCGAGCCGAAGCGCGTCGTTCACAATCTCCGATACTGTCTGGTGCGTATGGGCCGCTTTTAGGCGGATCGCTCTATGTAGCGCCGGTTCAAAATAGACTGTGGCAGGCTTCGACGTTTCTTCGCACATGGTGTCACCTCTCGGTTGGCATCGACAAAGCGACCCGGTCACGCGGCGTTGCTCATTCTTTTCAGTAGTCGATGCACTCGCCACAGTCCGCCTTTTCATCCCGTTCATCTTGTTGATCCTGTCTACCTTCTCCGTATCCGGAGCAGAAGGAAAGATTTTGGACGGGATGAACGGGATGTCGGAGTCATGGGACGTGCTCAACGCCGAATCTCTCGTCGATATCTGCGGTAAACAACCTCGCTCCTTGTGGAGAGGTCGAGCGCAGCTCGGGAGAGGGGGCGTGGATCGGATCGCAAGTTGCAACCTCCAGCAGCGCCAAAGAACTTTGGACAGGATGAACGAGATTGACAGGATGGGCGGAGTTGTCGGGTTTTGCACACCCGCGTTTTTTCATCCTGTTCATCCTGTTGATCCTGTCTAGTTTCTTCTCTCTATCCGTAACCAGACACAACAGAAACGGCTTCCGCACGCCAACTTCCCCTGGCACACTGTCGTCGCTTCTGTTGCGGCAACAACAACACGAACCGCCTGGGAGGTCGCATGTCGAGAATTTCGCGGAGCTGGAGACTCATTCAAGCCAGCGCATCTGTATTGCGCCAAGACAAAGAGCTACTGCTGTTTCCGGTGTTGAGTACGATCACGACCATCATCGTGATCGCCAGCCTTTTGATCCCCGCCATCGCGACGGGCTACTTCGATCGCGCAGAAAACGAGCGGATCCAATGGCTGCCGGTTTTCCTCGTTTACCTCGTCCAGTACTTCATCATCTTTTTCTTCAACACCGCGCTCGTCAGCGCAGCGATGATCCGCTTGGAAGGCGGCGATCCGACGGTCAAAGATGGATTGCGCATCGCTTGGTCCAAAGCCGGCTCAATCCTGGGCTACGCAGGAATCGCAGCAACTGTCGGACTCATTCTCAGAGTGATTGAAGAACGCGCGGGATTTGTCGGCCGCTGGATTGCAGCCCTACTAGGCGCAGGCTTCACGATCGCAACCGCCCTTACCGTGCCCGTGCTCGTCAGCCGCGATGTCGGCCCGGTGGATGCCGTGAAGGAAAGCGCTCAGCTTCTAAGGCAAACCTGGGGCGAGAATATCGTCGGCAATGGTGGCATGGGTTTCGTATTCGCGTTTGCGTACCTCGGCATCGTCGTGCTCACCGTCTTTACGATTGTCGCCCTCTCACTTCCGCAATCGCCGATGTTGCTGTGGATTGTGATCGCGACAGGCGCAATTGCGATCCTTGCACTCGCCTTGATTCACGCAGCGCTGCAGGGAATCTACTCGGCAGCCCTGTACCGATATGCAACCGGCCAATCGTCGGGCGCGAACTTCAGCGACGACACGTTGAATGCAGCGTTCCGGCCGAAGCGGGGTTGATCGATCTCGAGCGGACCGCGGGAGTGCGGTCCGCTTTTTCATCTGCACGAAGCGCACAGCAAGTTGGCGACTGTGGCCCACCCGCTCGTCGGGCGAAGCGCGTTACTTCTTCGACTTCTGAATCACAAGCTTGTTTGCGGGAAAGTCCATACACACGACGTGCGACGCGAAGAAGTCATAGCCGATGAAGCCGTCGAATCCGGGTGGCAGCGACATATCCCACACCTCAAACGGCTGCGGTCCAAAGTCGACGCCGCCGATGAGAAGCTTCTTCGATGTTACTGTGTCTTCTGGCACGCCCGATGGACTCTGCTGAGCATATCTCCTGCTCAGCACTGAGACCGGCGTTCCCGTATCCCACCACACAACCAATCGACCGGCATCAGGCACTACTTCGGTTGCGGGCTCCCCGTCCCACTCTGGCGAAAATGGGACTGCCACGCCATCGCAGTCCGCAGAATGATTCGCCGGGGACGTGAGCGTCATCCTCCGATGCGGGTAATCGAGGATGACTTTGGAGCCCTTCAAGAGCTCCGTTCCCAGGAAGCCTTCTTGGCCCACTTGAGTCGCCTGATATGACGAATCGTGTACATCCAGCTCAGCGATGACGTCCGTGAACACGGCCGTCCCGATCTGGACCCGTGCAATTTTGTATCTCGGCGACTCAATCAGATTGCCTTTGACGTCCATACCTTTGGACGCATCCCCGAGTGGGATCGCTCCCGAACGTTCCATGGCCTCCTTCGTCAGACTGAGCGAGACCGAATTACCAGTGTCGAGCACCAATGGCACGTGCTTGCCATTGATCTCCACTACGACGACTGCGAAGTTGTCTCGCAATGTGAGAGGCACCACCGAATCGTGGTTTTTCGGAGCGCAGCCAACGAGCAGCATCGGAATAGAAAGGAGCGACCCTATTCGAATGCTTTTGAACTTCGGCTTCTGCATGTCTGCTTGCAGCTCCCTGCCACTCAGGCCTTGAGCCTAGCGAGAATGGCACTGCGGATCTTACGGAACTGGTCATCAGCATAGACAGGCTGACTAACCAGCTTCGGATTGATTGGCTGCCCCTCAAACTGGTCCCCGCGGTACCGCGGAAAGAAGTGCATGTGAAGATGAGGTAACGAGTTCCCGTGGATCTCGTAATTGAGCTTTACCGCATCCGTTGCAGCCGCCAGAGCCGAGGATACCTTCTGTGCGTCCCGCATAAATCCAAACGCCGCTTTTTCGGGAAGGTCGTGCAATTCCACGGCATGAACCTTTGAAACCAGGCAGAGATACCCGACGACCGGTGCTGCCTCCTGCATCGTTACCCAGGAGTCTCCCAGCTCAGCCACGATGTCTAGCGGCGCACCTCGTTGGCAAATCGGGCACTCGACGCCGGAGCAGAGTCTCGACCAGCGCTCTCGATCATTCCAAACACTCATGTTTCACCCTTCCCCATTCCTGTGGCCGCGTCGCCGCGCTCATTCCCTCTCAAATGGAAATCGCACTCCGAGTGTCCCAGGAACCCAGGGCTTGAGCGGTCGCATGATGCGAATGAACCGCGGCGAGCTGACGATGGCGCCGAGCCAACCGGCTAACTGCGTCCAAGACTGCTGGTTGAACCAAGCACTATCGACATTTGCAAACTGCCTTACGAAGGGCGCGATGGCCAAATCCGCCAGCGCCGCGCGGGCCCCGAACAGAAATGGAGCGCCTCGCAACCGATCTTCCAATTCAGTCAGCATGCGACTCGCTTCGCTTCTGCTGAAAGCAGGATCCGCATCCGCGAACCGACGTGGATACTTGTATCGATCGAGATGTCCTTTGAAGTCAGTATCGAAACGTTCAATCAACGACAACATCTCGTTCACATCTCCCCGCTCGGGTTTCAACCAGTGTTCCGGATCGTGACGCCGCAATGCCCACGTCATGATCTCAAGGCTTTCGTCGATGACGCGCCCTTCTTCATCGATCAAAACAGGAACAGTTGCTTTCGGTGACGCACGCACCATTTCGACAGGTTTGTCGCGCAACGTGATCTCCCGCAGCTCGCAAGCGATCGCACTAGCGTCGATCGCAAGGCGAGCACGCATCGCGTAGGGACAACGGCGAAAAGAATAGAGAATGGGCGGTTCAGGCATTCAGTAAGACCCTCGACCGGCGCAGAGCTGACCGTAATTTATGCAGCACCGATGAGACGCTTCCAGCTCATGCGTGATGCCAGTTAAGAGACTAGGGCTGTCGGTGTCTGAGCCTTGAAGAACAACTCATAGCTTGCCATGCGACTTCAAATTCTTCTGTAGCGCGGCGTAAGAGATCACCGGTTCGGAAATACGAACGTCGAACGCGGCGAGATCCTCGTGGTCTTCGCTCAATGCCAGCCGAACGGCGTCGTTCACAATCTCCGATACATATCGGTGAGTACGGGCTGCTTTTATGCGTCGAAAACTTAGGCGGAATTCCCTTCGCACGGTAAGGCAAAGGCTCCAACGCATCATCACGGCTTCACGGTTGCCGGCATGCTCTCAAATCGCGCGAGCGACGCGGACGCAGTAGTACGAGCGACATTGGCGCTCTGCTCATACGCGACTCCTTGCGTCTGTAAGCGAGAGCTGCGAATTGAGTTCCGCGCGATATTCGCGCTGAATAGATGCAGTCTCAGGTGAGACGTAGCGATCGCACATCGCTCAAACGGTTTCAGTTGGTCCCTGTCCGCCATCCTGAGCAGCATCGCTTGATTGCTCGGGAAGTGACTTTGTATCGGGCTTAAGCATAGGAAGCGTGAGCCGCGGGAGTCTCAGGCGAGCGCAGGCCGAATGTATTTCTTCTCTTATGAATGGCCATGCGTGGAAGCAGACATTTTTTGAGAAGGCACCAATGGCCTCTTGATCTTCCACGGCGTCGGCCGGACACCGATAGTCGACTGCGAGCTTGAACTGCAATACAGCCAACGAGTCTTCATCGGTTGGAGGTTCCTCTGTAGGCTCGAAACCGGGCTTCATTAAACGAGCAACAGCATTCACGAAGTATCGAAGAACGTAAAGGGACGCGCCATCAGGAGTAGTCCGCACCTGCCACAGGCACTCAGGATCTGCGCTAACGGTGTGCGCAAATAGACCGTCGTTCCTTGGCTCGATTTGATTGAAGTCTCGCGGAATCGAGCAATTGGATTGGATGACGAAAACGTCCTCTATTTCAAAACTAGAAACAGCTCGCGCTCCGGCACTCATGCAGCTTTCTCATAAACATATTGAGCGGGCTTGACGGCTGCAGCGCGGCGTAGAGTTAGCGTCTTGGTCGCCTCGGTTTTTACAGGCACTTCCACTTGAGACAGATGCATTCGCAAGTGCCCCACTAGATGCATCGTCGTGCACTGGTCGAGCCCAATCGGTTTACTGATCGACATAGGCTTAGCCTGATCGATAACTCGGATTTGCAACTTACCACCCACGGCCATTGCGATTTTCGTCATCGTTTCAAGCGTGAAATTGACATCACCGCGCATCACCTTTGTCACGTACGCAGGTGTAGTGCCCATCTTCTCGGCAAGTGCGGCTCGCGAGATATCCGCAGCTTTCATGCGAGTATCGATCTCCATCACGAAATGTCGCATTGCCGCCTGCGACCAATAATCGACGCTACCGACAATTGTCCGTAGCATCCGCTTGTACTTACTCATTACTTGCTTCCTCGTCGTCTGAGGCAGTGAAATGTTCGAACGTGACAACCGTAAGGTCGTTCTTTTGTTTTGCCGCGAAGTAATTCAATCGAACGGATGTCGCAGCATCGATGTCTTCCTGCTTGGTATCGCCTTTTTTGTTGTCACCACAGGCGCAGACAACAACGCGACCTTCATCGTAGAACCAATAAACCCTGGGCGTACCGCCCTTCTTTGTGGGCCATCGAAATTCCAAGATGTCCTCGGTGCCGCGAAGTTTCCAAGACATATCAATGCGGACCCAATCCTGCGGCTCTGAAAATGGCACGAACTGCTGCAAATCGGAGAGCACTTTGCTGCCACGCTTAGGATCCAGCTCGGTAATGAAGTCCAAGATGGGGCAAGTCTCCTCGCCCGAGCAGACCGCATAAACCGTCCACTGCCCCTTTCCGAGCAAAAGCAGCTTCATATTAACCTAAAAGTTAACTCTAGCAACGATCGATGTCACAGTTCTGTTCCACAGAGAGTGGGTGAAGTAACTCATTGAGCGAGCCGAATCACAGACGTCGACGCGATATAAGTCATTGATTTCATTGCTCGGGACGAGAGGATTCAAACCTCCGACCTCCTGCACGCCAACAGGTTGCACAGCACGCCGTATCCAAGTCGGAGAACTGCCCATTCAGCGGTTCCGATCATAAGGAGTACTCCACCGCCCCCCCACTTCGCTGATCCTTTTCTCCTCGATCAGTCCATCCACAACACCATTCAACTCACCTTCCGAACTACCCTTGAACGTCGCCTTGATATGCGCGATCAAAGTCTTGCGCTTCCCGGGTCGCCCCTTCTTGTCCAACTTCTTGAGCCACGCGACTACCTCTTCGTACGACAGCGATCCGTGACCGTTTGGCTTGTGGGATTCGGACGCCTTTGGTTTCGAGATCTTCTGCTTAGCAGAACCGAACGCTTCGGTGATGGACGACACGCGGCGTACGGCAAAGCCTCGCTTGCCGAGATGCTTCACGAGTGGATCGAAGCCTGTATCGCCAGACAGAATGAAGCAGCTTGCGTTCGGATTGCTCGCGAGGCACTCACCGAGATAGAACGCGATATGAAAATCGAGGGCGTTCTTGGTCTGCCCTTCGATATCTATATCGACGAAGTGCTCACCTAGCTGCCGCGCTGCTCTAAAGAATTCCGTGGACACCTTCTTTTGAGACGCGCCGAAGAAGAACCGCACAAGAACATCGGGCGGAACCGCATTCAACTCTAGGTCCCGGTTCTCGTAGTCGACGAAGAGGATGTGTTTATACGTCGCGCTGCTCACGAGCAGACCGTCTCCCTACCGATCTCCATATCAACCCGCTGTTGTTCCGGACTGAAGCCGGATGGTTATTGTTGCGGTTGAAACTATGCCCGGCATGTTTGGCTGTCAATCTAGATGTGACGTAGCCCCCATCAAACGACACCGTCTCGCGGTTCCGCACGTCACTTCCAATTGCCCGTCATCGGCAAGCAACAAGTCGCCAGTGAGAAAATTGCCAGGAGGGACTCTACGAGTCAGAAACAGCCAGCGGCAGACCGGAATCCAGAAAGCGGCCACATGCTAGCTCGCCCTACTCCATGGCTGCTATTCGTCGCATGATGTGTCAGCTCGCAGTGGGTCGTAATCTAGCGGTTGCATCTAGATACGCAGCGCGTAACGCTAGGCGAATCGCATTGGCCGACACCGGTTTGAGGACTGCTTCGCGTCTAAATATCAGCTCCTGAGCGCGACCTTCGAATTTCACGACCCCTGTTCCGCTACTTGATTTCCCTGCCGATTGCACAGTTAGCTTGACCTGGCACGCATAGTAGTCGGGGTCAGCGAATGTCTTTAGAAATATCCGATCGATCGTGATGGAAACAGGTGGGGCGTCGGGCAGACCGTCGGGCGACTCGAGCGAGCCACGAATGAACCCCTCCCAGTTGGAGATCGGAATGGCCGCGAATCCTTCGCCCGCGTGAGCGGATGCGTGCCAAACGATCTTGCTCATCTCCGTACACCTCGAACAGAGCTGAATCCCACGAACCGACTTGATGTACGCCGAGATGTTTGCAGTCTCTAAACGTTCGACCTCGGCGGACGAAGTGTAAGGCGCAAAGTGGAGTTGATTCGTCGCGCAAGCGACGAGAAGAATACTCGCAACAATTGCTCCAACGTGCTGCATGAGACGCATCGATCAATCACCTCGTTTGGACGGATCCTAGCTGTTCGCCAGAATCAGTGGCGTCCGATGACAAACAGGGTGGGGACGAAGGACCATCCCTGGTACTAACTTAGCGCAGTAGAAGGACGGCAATACGTTCACTTACCTGCTGCTGCGGTCTTGCTGTCCTTGCTACTTGCGTTCCCGTCCCACCATTTTTGTGCAGCATTCTTGTCGAATGGCGGTAATGGCTTCTGCTCGATGGTCGAAGACAAGAGCACCGGATATCTCCTGCGGAATTGAGCAAGATCATTCTCCGCATTGTCCTTGATGACGACATCCCAGGTGCTCGTGGACATGCTCGTTGCGGCTTGATCTACCAGGGGTAACAAAGGTCCAGCACGGAACTCGCCTTCCTCGCGATGGCGAAGGCTTGCGCTCACTCGTCCGATGTACGTGATCGTATTGGGCTGCACGTGCAAGTCCGCCAAGACCGGAACATCGAAGAAGCCGTTAAACGGAAACGCCCGTGCAAGGCCCGAAACAGTCGTGAGCTTATAGTTCCCCGGCTTCACAGCCATACGCACAAGATAGACGTGATGTCCGGCCTCTTGGATCGTATCTACCTTCTGATTCAGCTTGAAATTCTGCCGTTGGCTTTTCTCGTGTGCATTGGGTTCCTCAAGCTTGACTGCAAATGGTTCAGGAACGTAGCGACTATCGTCTGACCGAGATATATCGACGGTCATCAAAATCACGGACTTCGAACGGGTATCGATCGTCTTTGCGCTCTTGTCGAACGCCATCGGATTCACGGTCGCACATCCGCTAGCCAGCAGTCCGATCGCCACGAGTCCAAATATCTTCTTCATTGTTACTCCCAGGAAATTTCTCTAAACCAGCTCCGCCCATTTCTCGCGGCTCTAGGGCATGCCCTAAGGCCACCTTCTCTTCTCAAGGGATACACGCGTTCGTAGACGCACGTGACCGGATGGCCCGCCGGCGCAAGAGAATCGAACGTTCTTACCAGGGTGGCCACTTATGAGCCCTGTCTCCCTACCGATCTCCATATCAACCCGCTGTTGCTCCGGACTGAGACCGGATGTTTTTTGTTACAGGCGAAACTATGCGGATGAGGTTGGGGTGTCAACCCAGATGTGACATAGCGATCCACCAACGACGGACGGCTGCACCGTCAGGATGGCAGTTGCAGGTGGGACGGCTTCGCCGTCAGGAAGGACTAACGTCAGGACAGAAGGTGCGGAAAAGAGGCAAGCCGACTTCGTCGGCAAGGAAGCATGCGCAGGGTAGGCTAACGGCAAGCAAGATCAGAATGAACAAAGAGGCGAGCCGACTCCGTCGGCTTTCTGGCCTGCTGACTACGTCAGCTCGCCTGCCCTCGGCTTCCTTGCCAGTGGCTTCCTTGCCGTTAGGCTGGCCTCTTTGGAAAGACCAGTTCGACAGGCTCACTGCGAACGGAAAAATGCTCGGTGCAGCGGCCCCGATTATGACGCCGGTGTTCCGCTGCTTGTTACGACTCCCTCAACGCCGTCACAATCGGCAATCGAGCAGCATGAATCGCAGGGACCAGCGCGCCGAGCAAACCAATGGCGCACGCCCACAATGCTCCAATCGCGATGAGTTCTCCGTCGATCTGCAACGGCGTTGTGACCATGCGGCTTGAAAACGGAAGGCCATCGAGGATTAAAGACGAGATCGCTGTTCCCACCACAGCCCCAGCCACCGCAATCACTAACGCTTCCAAGCAAATCGCGACGATGACAGCGGCGGAGCCGAATCCAATGGCGCGCAAGGTCGCGAATTCGGTTCGTCTTGCGTGCACAACATTGAGCATTGCATTCGCCGCGCTAAACGTTGCCGCCGCAGCCATGATCGCTCCGACTAAGTACGCCATGAGCTCTATCAGCTGCGTTGCTTCCTTCGCGCGGCGCGCTACGTATTCCGTTTCGCTGACCGCGTCGGCTTCTATCTGCGGGTTTGCATTCGCAGCTTTCACGAAATTCGGCACGTCTGCAGCGGAGTCCAGCATGACGGTGATCGATTGATATCGCGCCGTGGGTCTGATTGCGATCAATGCTTGGACATCGGTTAGCACTTCCGATTCGCGTACCGTGCCGTTGGCGTTGAATGTGCCAACCACAGTGAACGGCGTGTTGCGCAACTTAATCGTGTCGCCTAAAGAGAGCCCGGTGAACTTTGTTTGCGCTTGCCGACCGACGATGACTTCGTTGAGGCCAGCGCGAAACATCCTGCCATCGACGATGGCGATCTCCGGTCTGAGTGCGGCATTCTCGGCCCCCACTCCACGGACCACGACCGGTGATCTCTTTGGAGACTCGCGCTCTTGAAAAGGCGGCAGCATCAACACGTCTGCGGAGAGTATCGGTTGGCCCTGCTCGGTACGGCGAATACCCGGCAACTGCTCAATTGCAGTCAGAGCAGGTCGAGCGATCGCACTCATCTCTTCGAGCTGCACTCCCTCGGACAACAGAACGACGCGATCGGCACGGCTTGATGATTCGATGACGTGCTGAATGCTATGCGAAAGGGACAACGTTCCGAGCAGCACCGCGACCGCCAGCGCCACGCAACTTGCGGCCACCAAGTTAGACGCGATGCGCTCGGAGAAACTCTTGATCCCAAGACCCGCGACCGCAGCGAGTTGCTTGGCTGTATTCATGCGCGTGGTGCGAGCGCCTGCGAGACGGCCAATTTTTTGAGACTCACAATCGGCATTACCGCGCTGAGCAAAGCAACTATCGTGGCGATACCGAGGCAGACGATGGGCGCGTACATCGGCATTTGAATCTGCGGCCCTTGGACGATCGCAGCCACTCTGGGATAAACCAACACGGAGGTAGATAAGCCTACGATTGCCGCGGCGATCGAAAGGCACAAAGCTTCCCCAACAATCACGCTGGCAATGCGCACGTGCAAAAACCCGAGCGCCTTCATCAGCGCCAATTCGTGGAGTCGTTGCTTGACCGATTGAGCCATCGTCGTCGCGGACACAATGAGCAGAGCGATCAACGATGCGATTCCAACCGTCGCGATCACGATTCTGAAATCGAAGGTCGAAGTCGCTGCGGCGAGTTGAGCATCACGTTCGTTGTAGGTCGCCGTCGGCAGATCAGACATCGCGAACTGCTGATCGATTGCGCGTGCAACTTCCAGGTTGTTGTCCGGGCTATCGGTATCGACGAAGAGCTGATTGGTGACGCCCTGACCTGCTGCGCGCGCCTCTTCGAGGTAGTCGTAGTTGAAAATGAAGGCCTCGGCGGTATCAGGCGCACTTGGCACATCGTAAATGCCGACCAGATCGAGCGCCCAAACACCATTGCCGTTGCGCTGCAGAGTGCCCGAGATGAGCGGCACTCGATCACCGACACGCCAGCCATACTGCTCGGCGAGTTTTCGACCGACGACAAGACCAGTCCGAGTGCCAATAAGTGCTGCCTTCAGTTTGTCTGGATCGGAGATCGGACCGAACACGGTGAGATCGACGTCGCCGCCAACTGCATTCACGTACAGCCAATTCCCCGGTTGCTGATAGTACCCACCAATTTGGGTCACGATCATTGTCGAAGCGACGTGCGGAATCTGCTGGATCCTTTGCCGATAGACGAGAGGCATTGCCCTCGATCCGTCCGCGCTCCCGACACGAAGTCGCTTCGGATTGACGCGGTGGATCGCCTCGTCAAATCCGGCATTGACGCCATAGAGCGAACCAATCAACAGGAAGGCGCATGCGATCGAAAGGAACGTCAACGTGGTGCGCGCCGGACTCCGCCAAAGACCTGCCCAGATGAGCGGTAGATACTTCACGTCGCACCCTTTTTATTGTCGTGGAGCGGACGTGACGCTATGCGGAGCGAGGACGAGTGTCAACGCACCGGCGCTGCGAGTGTGACGATGGACGGCTCTGCCGTCAGGATGGCAGTTGCAGGTAGGACGGCTTCGCCGTCAGGAAGGACTGGCGTCAGGACAGAAGGTGCGGAAAGGCGAGCCGATTTCATCGGCAAGGTGGCATGCGCGAAGGACTGGCGTCGGGACAGAAGTGGAACCGAAGACTCCAGGAGGCAAGCCGACTTCATCGGCGAGCGAGCATGTGCAGGCAAGCGATTTTAGGATCAACAGCATGAGCGGGAAGTATGAAAGCAACAACGGATCTCTTAGCTCCGGCCATCCCCGTCAATCCTGTTCATCCTGTCCAATCTTTAGCTTTCGCTCCAGCTGGTGCGGCATGCTCTGCGCGGCGGCCTTCTCGGCACAGTGAAGAAGGACGGCCACGACTGGAAGGTTGTTACCAAGGAGACTTTGTGGATTTCGTAGCGCCCCCTCCCTGCCCCTCCCCCGCGAAACGCGAGGGAGGGAATTGCGAGAGCGATCACGATGCAGCCGGAGGAGCGGCGGTTGGAAGTTGTGAGTTGTCGGTTGGCAGGTGACAGTCAGAACCAGCTTGCGCGGGTGCGGCGATCCAATTCTTGAGTGACTAGTGACTAGTGACTGGTGACTGGTAGAACCGATCTCTGGCTTCGTGACTTCGGGCAGTTTTCTTATGCGTGCTTCTTATGTGTTCTTTGTGTTGCGTCCGGTTCAGATCTCCGTGTCCTCCGTGTGAAATCTTAGGGTTTGCGGTTGTCGGTTGAGGGTTGGCGGTCAGACAAGAGATGCCTACGTTACGTCTGATGTCGCACACACGAAGCGCACACGCTCCATTTCCCTGCTACTGCATCCAAAACGCCCTCTGCCGCCCACCTTACTGATGCAATCACAATTTTGGAGAAGAGCATCATGCGTCCCCTCGATCCGAACGCTTTAATCTCGTTGGGTCTATCGATTTCCATTCTGTTTGTGATTTGGAAAGCCATCGATGCATCAGTCGCCAAGCGACGAGCGAATTTGGATTTGATCAAACAGGCAATCGAGCGAGGACAGCAGCTGGACGAGAAAACAGTGCGCTTGCTGCTCGGTCGAGCTGCACCCCGAGATCAGCGCAAGGATCTCAAGCTGCATGGGACCATTTGGGTAGCGCTAGGGATTGGCCTCGCGATGTTTTCTCTGGTGGCGTTCGGGACCACGAATCGCATCATGACCGGCCTGGGAGTCTTGTTGGTCTTTGTTGGGATCGGGTTGTTCGCTGCATCGCGCGTGATCGATGCTCCCGTCGTCAGCGAGAAATGAAGCTATCTCACGGAAGCCGCTTGGCTTCCGCACCGGAGACTGTAGTGGTCGAACTCGCTCGAGCGGGTGATCTAACCGCGTTCCGCGAATTGGTGCGTCGTCGGGAACAAAGTATTCGAGGCTTGCTACGGCGCTTGAGCCGCAATGCCGCGCAAGCGGATGAACTCAGCCAGGAGGTCTTCATTCAGGCATGGCGTGGTATCAAGCGGCTGCAGACGAATGCCGCGTTCTGGAGCTGGCTGCGGCAGATCGCGGTTAGAACCTGGATGCATGCGCTTCGCGATGAGCAACAGCGCGCCATTGCTCACTCTGCGGTGGGCTCGGATGCAATTGCCGAAGTGAGTTCGTGTGATGAGGATTGTCTTGATCTGGATGCGGCACTCGCTGAACTGGAACCACCGGTTAGATTGTGTGTTGTCCTCTCATACCAGGTCGAGATGAGTCACAGCGAAATTGCCGATGTCACTGGACTGCCACTTGGGACAGTGAAGTCTCACATCAATCGCGGCGCGAAAACGCTTCGCGAGATTCTCGAGTCATACCGGAGCGCACGATGAGCGAAGATCCTGGAATTCGCGAGTGGTTCGAGAGGTCGCCGACGCCAGATCCGTCCGATGCCTTCGTAGAGGGCGTCATGAGTCGAATCGAAGCTTCCCAGAAAAGAATGCAGCGGATCGCGATGGTCTTGGCATTCGTCGCAAGCGCGTCGATGTGGTTCTGGCGCGGTTGGTTCGTCGCGTTCACAAACTACATCGCTCAGGTTTTCGGGCATGCTGGCGCGGCGTTGGCCTCACCCCTAACGTGGGTTATCTCCGTGACAGTCTTTGCGGCTGCGTGGAACGTTGCTCGATGTCGCGAAGAGTAGCGATCCACTCGGGCTAAGCGCGCATGTTTAAGGTGGCGGCGCGACGCAATACGTGAGCCCGATACGTCAGCGTACCCGCTCACGAGTGCGACAAATCAACATCTTAGGGTTTGCAGTTGTCGGTTGTGGGTTGGAGTTGGCGGTCAGAGAAGCGGTGCCCTACTTCACACGTGACACTTCACACGCTCTTGCCCCAATGTTCCCCGTGTACCCCGTGGAGATCTTCTGTTTTGGGAGTTGTCGGTTGTGGGTTGGGGGTTGGCGGTCAGACAAGATGCCGCGCGTTACACATCACACCTCACACATGACACCAGCCGCTTCACACGCGCAGCGCACACCGCTTTGACCCAAGCGAGCGAAGTACCCCGTTACGCGTACAGCCTTCGCCCAATTTTGAACCCGGCTTTGATGATCGGAAGCTGCCGCACTCGAACTCCACACGCTGCATAGATTGCATTCGCCACTGCAGGGGCAACAGGTGGAACAGGCGGTTCGCCGATGCCGCCGATTTTTTCAGCGGGGCTATCAATAATAGTCACTTTGACATCCGGCGCTTCACTGACGCGCAAGATGGGCGCGGAATCGAAGTTGCTCTGCTCAACTTTGCCGTCGCGAATGGTGATCTCGCCACACAGGGCAGCGCTCAAGCCGAAGACGGCGCCGCCTTCGAATTGAGAGCGAACCGAATCGGGATTCACTGCAGTTCCGCAATCGACAGCACACGAAATCTGGTGAACTCGTAGCGTTCGATCGGCATCCACTGAAACTTCAGCGACTTGGGCCGTCAACGAGCCAAATCCTTTTAGCAAGGCAATCCCACGTCCTCGCCCCTTTGGCAACGGATCGTTCCACTTGGCGAGTTCTGCTGCCGCATCGAGCACACGAAGCGCACGTGGATCGCTCAACAACAACTCGCGGCGCATCTGCAGCGGATCGCGATTGCGAGCATGCGCAAGCTCATCGATGAAGCTCTCGAAGAAGAATAGATTCTGCGAAGCATCGACCGATCGCCACGCGCCGAGCGGCACGCCAGGATTCCACCCCACATACGTCGTCATCATCCCGGAAATTGCATATGCCTGCCCGATGAGTCCGCCCACCGGCTCATCGCCATCCAGGCACGCAATTCGCGTTCGCACGCCGCAGATCTCGCCATCCTTATTCAACCCTGCGCGTAGATGTGCGACCGACGCCGGTCGATAGAAGCCGTGCTGCGTATCTTCCTCGCGCGACCAGATCAATTTCACGGGCACATCGAAATGACGGGCGATAAGCGCCGCTTCCACTCCGTAGTCAACTTTCAATCGTCTGCCGAAGCCGCCGCCCAATTCGGTGGTGTTGATGGTGACGGCGGTGATCGGAATGTCGAGGGCTTTCGCAATGGCTGCACGCATTTCCGATTGCACTTGAGTCGGAACCCACAA
>DASTSB010000065.1:0-3109 GCA_035760885.1 Steroidobacteraceae bacterium
GGGAACGGGGAACAGACGGAGGAGTCTCGCTTTGCCGTCAACTGAAAACCGTCAACGGGTATTTAACCTCCCACTTCACACGCACGGGTCACACTTTAGTTGTCTTCAGCCTCCGTGATCTCCGTGTCCTCCGTGTGAGACTCTTCCAGTTGCAATTCTCGGGGAACGGGGAATAGGGAACAGGGGGAGCTGCCGCGTCACACTTCACACGCACGGCTCGCACTTTAGTTGTCTTCAGCCTCCGTGCTCTCCGTGTCCTCCGTGTGAAACTCTTCTAGTCACGAGTCACAAGTCACAAGTCACGAGTTAGCCCAGCGTCGTCGGCAACTTGCGAACGTGAATGTACGCACCGCCCAAGAAGGCAATCACGTTCACCACACTCATGAGCGCTAGCGTGAGGCGCGGCGGTTGGGTCGTATCGACCATCGCACTCAGGCCGCAGGAAATGACGGCGACGATGCCCGGTGCGAGGTAGTTCGGACGATTCGCGATCACGGCGGCTTTGTAGCCGGCAAACATCGACACCGGAAGAGTGAGAGCCGAGACGATCAATCCCACGCCTGCCCATGGCGTGATCGCCTCGAAAGTTTTCCGAATCGCATCCTCGCTGAAGCCTTGAGCGAGCAGGATGCTGGAATAGACGATGCTGAAACCAAAGACCACGGCCAGCGATCCGCCCAGGTCGATGAGCGCGCCAATCGAGATTGCCTTCGCGAGCGAACCGGGTTGCAGCCGGCGTTCGCGTAATTTCGGGCGTCGCGATCTGAAGCGAGGGTTTTCCATCGTAAGTGCTGGAGAGCTCCGGTCGGCTCCATCATATCAGTCTGGTTACGGCGCGCCGCTAAGCGTTTTCGCCGGTCTTTTTGCGCCTGTACGAAGTGCAAAGATTTCGCCAGCGGCCGAACCGCATTGCGGACCATACATATCTCACGTCTCGGAAGGACAAGAGTTCCGAGTGACAGCCCGGAAGATCCCGTTTACATTCCGCGCTGGCCACGCGCCAAGAACATTGCAATAGGCCCGGGGGGTTGTCTTGTCGTTTTCATTGCGCCACCTCGCTGTGGCTTGCTCGTGTTCGTTCGTTCTATTTGGCGTCGCGCACGCAGCGCCTGCGCCATCCGCCTCTCGAGCCGAAGCGCTACTCCAGAAGATGACGCTCGATGAGAAAATCGGGCAGCTGGTGCAACGGGCCGGCGGTCGCAGCAAGTCCCTTAATTCCAAGTTGGACGATGCCGAACTGGAAAATGTGCGCGCCGGCCGAGTCGGCTCCTATCTGCACGTCGCTGGTGCCGAACCGCTGGCTCGGTTGCAGCAAGTGGCCGTGAAGGAATCGCGTCTGGGTATCCCGTTGCTGTTCGCGATGGATGTCGTGCACGGGTATCGAACCATCTTTCCGGTACCGCTAGCCGTATCCAGCACGTGGAGCCCTGAGAGCGCGGAACTCATGGCGCGCGTCTCGGCAGAGGAGGCGACGGCCGCAGGTCTGCATTGGACGTTTGCCCCGATGGTGGACGTGGCACGAGATGCCCGTTGGGGGCGCATCGTCGAGGGCGCGGGCGAGGATCCGTATCTCGGTTCACAGATGGCGGTGGCCCAGGTGCATGGGTACCAATTAGATGACCTACGACGCCCTGATACGCTATTGGCCAGCACCAAGCACTTCGGGGCTTATAGCGCAGTGATCGGCGGGCGCGACTACAACACCGCCGATATCTCCGAGCGCACGCTGCAGGAAGTGTATTTGCCCCCTTTCTATGCGGCTGCGCACGCAGGTTCGGGAACCTTCATGACCGCGTTCAACGATATCGCCGGCGTGCCGACGACAGCGAATCGAGAGTTGGTGCGCGGCCTCTTGAGAGAGCAGTGGGGTTATCAAGGATTGATCGTCAGCGATTGGCAGGCGATCGCGGAATTGCTGGCGCATGGCGTTGCTGCCGATCGGTCGCAAGCCGCAAGTCTTGCACTCGATGCCAGCGTCGATATGGATATGGTGGGCGCCGTGTACGAACAGGATGTGAAAGCGGTGATCGAAGCGCATCCCGAGCGCATGCAGCAGCTCGACGAAGCGGTGCTGCGCATTCTTCGCACCAAAGAGGCGCTCGGCCTGTTCGACAAGCCCATGCAGTACCACGATCTCAAGCGTGAGCAACGTACGATGCTCTCGGCTCGAAATCGCGCTGCTGCCCGCGACATTGCGCGTCAGTCGATCGTGCTACTCAGGAACGACGGCAATTTGTTACCGCTGAATCCGGCGAAACTGAAGACCCTTGCTGTGATCGGCGGACTCGCAGCGGACAGCCGTTCTGAGTTGGGATCGTGGCGGGCACAGGGTCGCGACGACGATGTCGTGAATATCTTGAAGGGCATTGAAGATGCTGCGCCCAAGTCGCTCAAAGTCGTGTACTCGCCGGGAGCGCATCCGGCGAGCGACGATCGATTCGGCATCGATGCCGCGGCGCAACTCGCCAAGAATGCAGATGCAGTGGTGCTGGTGATCGGCGAAGGGTTCGATTTGAGCGGCGAGGCACGTAGCCGCGCCGACATCGGTTTGCCGGCGAGCCAGGTCGAATTGGCCGTGCGTATTCTCGCGACCGGCACGCCGACAGTGATTGTGCTGTCGAATGGACGGCCGCTTGCGTTGCCTCCATTTGTCGCCAATGCGCCCGCGTTGCTGGAAGCGTGGATGCTCGGCGTCGAGGCGGGGCCTGCAGTTGCCGACGTTCTCTTCGGCCACTACTCGCCGGGCGGACGTCTCACCGCCACGTTCCCGCATGCATCGGGCGAACTGCCGTTGTATTACGCAAAGAATCCGACGGGGCGTCCTGCCGATCCGGACTTGTCCAAAGACACCTCGCGCTACATGGATCAGCCGATCACGCCCGCATTCCCATTCGGTCACGGGCTGAGTTACACCTCGTTCGAGTACTCGGATCTCTATTTGGATCGCGCTCGCATCGAAGCGAACGGCCAAGTCGCGATCAGCGTGACGGTGAAGAACACCGGTCACATGCTGGGCGATGAAGTGGTGCAGCTATACGTTCACGATGTGGTCGCGTCGATCGAACGGCCCGTGCAACAACTGCGTGGCTTCAAGCGCGTGACACTCAAG
>DASTSB010000066.1:0-5418 GCA_035760885.1 Steroidobacteraceae bacterium
ACCCTAGACTCGCTGCATGATCCGTCGCAGTCTTTTGTTCTGGCTTATGTGCGTGGCACTGATCGGTGTCGCACCGAGCTGGGCTTGCGCGGGACAGGCCGAGCAGAGTGATTGCTGTCCGGGCGGCGGATCCACACCTTGTTCACCGATTCGAGATCAGTCGCTCCAATCCGCTACATGTTGCTTAGCGCAGTCTGGGCAGGATCAAGCTGCCTTCGTTGCATCTGACTACGCCAAGCCGACGTTCAACGCTGATGATTCGAGCAGCGGGGTTGCCGCTTCCGAGCTCCCGAACTTCCTTGCGGCGGTTCCCTCTGTACCTTCCCCGCCCGTTCCCGTTGGGCAACTTCACGACTCTTCCCGCCTTTATCTAGAAACCGGGCGACTGCGGCTCTAACGCCGTGACTTGAGCTGGACTGGCTGCGCCAGTCGCGTTTCCACCTCCAATCTTCGCGAGTGCTCTCAAGCGCCACTGCTTGCGTGCATTCATATGCTCAAGGTGTTGCCATGACACAAGGTCAAGGCAGATTTGCGTGCCGATTGCTGCTGTGTGCGAGTGCCATCTTCATTGGCAACGCCTATGCGCACTCTCTTTCTCATGACGATGCGGTACGGCTCGCGATTCAGCGTGCGCCCATGCTGGAGAGCCAGCGATCGGAACTCGAGGCGGCACAGTCGCGCATCGACTCAGCAGGTCGCCTGCCGGATCCCGAGGTGATCGTCGCTGTCGATAACCTACCCATCGAGGGCGCTGACGCCTACTCAGTGGGTGTTGAGCCGATGACCATGCGACGCATCGGTCTAATGCAAGCGTTTCCGAATGCGTCCAAGCGTGCGGCTGAACGTGGCCTTGCACAGGCTCAAGCTGGCCGAGCGGATGCGGCTCTGACGCAGGCGAACTTGGATGTGGCTCGCGCGACCTCGATTGCGTGGTCCGAGTTGTCGAGTGCAAGCAAGTTAGTGAGTGCGCTGCAAACGCTGATCGAGGAAGCGGAACTTCAAGCCGGAGCACAGCGGAAATCGCTTGCGGCCGGGCAGAGCTCCACCGTCGATGCATTGAACGCGCAGAGCGTCGTCGTACAACTCAAGGATCGGCTGTTCGAAGCGCACGAGAGCGAGCAGTCAGCGCGGGCACGACTTGAACAGTGGACTGGCGAGGACGATGTGTCTCCAGGCGAGTCGCCGTCGATGGAGCAGTTGCCCATTGCGCGTGAGACGTTGTTGAGTTCTCTGCATCGTCACGCGTTGGTGCGAGCGTTGGATCAACAAATCCTGGCGGCGCGCAGCCAAGCCGATGTGGCTAAAGCCGCGAAGCGCCCCGATGTCAGCGTCGAACTCGCGTACTCCAAGCGCGGGGCTGCATTCGCGGACATGGTTTCCTTGCAGTTCCGAGTGGGGCTGCCGGTGTTTGCTGCTCATCGTCAGGATCCGGAAATTCGAGCCGCGAACGCTGAGGTCAGCGGGCTGGAAGCAATGCGCGAATCGGAACTGAGAATGCACACGGCCGAAACGCGTTCACAGCTTGCATCATGGGATGCCGCGCGCGAGCGGCTTGTTTTGCTGGAGCAGGAACGCGTGCCTTTGGCGCAGCAGGCGACTCAAGCCGCTCAGGCTGCCTACCGAGCAGGAGCGGGCTCGCTTCGCGAATTGATCGAAGCACGCATTCGCGAAGCAGATTTGCTCGCGGAGCGAGCGCAGATCGAAGCGCGTCTCGCCCGAGCGTGGGCGTACTTGAAATATCTCGATTCCGACGAGGAGGACGTGCGATGAGCTCTCGCGCTTGGATCGTGGCGCTCATCGCCACTGCAATGATTGCCGCAACGGGCAGCTACTTCTTCGCGATACAGCGGACGAGCACCAGGACTGCGGATGGTTCCTCTGTCGACGCGCGCAAGGTGCTGTACTGGCACGACCCGATGCATCCGGACGTGAGGTTCGAGAAGCCGGGCAAGTCACCTTACATGGACATGCAATTGGTGCCTGTCTATGCAGACGAAGACGACTCGTCAGCGGTCCGCATCGATTCCGCAGTTAAGCAAAATCTTGGCATCCGACTCGGTCGAGTGGAACAACGCTCGCTACCGAACAACCTGAACGCGGTGGGTACGATCGCATTCGACGAAACGCACACGGCACTCGTGCAGTCGCGCGTCGAGGGTTACATCGAACGTCTGTACGTGAAGGCGCCTTTGGAACATGTGCGCCAAGGTCAACCCATTGCAGAGGTCGTGGCACCTGGCTGGCTTGCAGCGGAACAGGAATATCTTGCGTTGCTCGACGTCAAGTCATCTGAGTTGGAGCAGATCCGAGATGCCGCGCGAGAGCGATTGAAAGTGCTCGGCGTACCCGATGCGACGATTCGCCAGATCGAGCGCGAACGCAAAGTGAAATCAACTACGACGTTGGCCGCTCCGCAAGATGGTGTCGTGGCAGAGCTCAACGTTCGCGAAGGTGCGGCAGTCGCTGCGGGTGCGCCGATTGCGAGAATCAACGGACTCGCAACGGTGTGGGTGAACGCACAGGTTCCCGAAGCTGAAGTGGCAGCACTGACGAAAGGAGCGCACGTGGTCGCGACTTTGACCGCGTGGCCAGGAGAACGATTCGACGGCAAGGTGCTCGGCATTCTTCCTGATGTAAGTGAACAGACGCGCACACTCACCGTGCGTGTCGCGCTCGACAACCCTGACGAAAAACTTGCGCCGGGGATGTTTGCGTCGCTCGAGTTCCAAAGCGACACAGACGATGAACAATTGTGGGTCCCGAGCGAAGCGGTCATCCGCACGGGACGCCGCGATGTCGTGATCGTGGCGGGAGAAGGAGGCGGCTTCGATCCCGTGAACGTTGAAACAGGCGCAGAACGAAATGGCTTCACCGCAATCAATGCAGGGCTCGAGGCAGATCAGTCGATCGTACTGTCCGGCCAGTTCTTGATCGATTCGGAAGCGAGCTTGCGATCCGCGCTGGATCGGCTGAGCACATCATCCGCGCCGCCCGGCTCAGCGCACACCCATGGCGAAGGAGCGCACACTCCATGATCGCAGCGCTCATTCAATGGTCGATTCGCAATCGGATCCTGGTGCTCCTGGCCACGATCGCGCTGTGCGGTTGGGGAATCTGGGCGATTTCCAAAACGTCTGTGGACGCGCTGCCCGATCTCTCGGATGTGCAAGTGATCCTGCGCACTAGCTATCCCGGGCAAGCGCCGCAAATCGTCGAAGACCAAGTGACGTATCCGCTGACGACGACGATGCTCTCCGTACCAGGCGCGAAGACAGTCCGCGGGTTTTCATTTTTCGGCGACTCGTTCGTCTACATCCTGTTCGAAGACGGCACGGATCCGTACTGGGCGCGTTCGCGAGTTTTGGAATACCTGAGCCAAATAAAATCGCGCTTGCCGCCCGAAGCCGACCCATCCCTCGGCCCAGACGCGACAGGCGTGGGATGGGTGTATGAGTACGCACTCATCGATCGCACGGGCAGCCATGATCTTTCCCAACTGCGTGCGATTCAGGATTGGTTTCTACGCTATGAATTGAAGACGCTGCCGAACGTTGCGGAAGCCGCGTCCATCGGCGGCATGGTCCGGCAGTATCAAGTCGTGCTCGACCCGGATCGCTTGCGCGCGTATGGCATCACTCAAGATCAAGTGGTGACGGCCATCCAGAACGCGAATCGAGAAACGGGCGGCTCCGTGCTGGAAATGGGGGAGGCCGAATACATGGTGCGCGCCTTCGGTTACCTGCGTTCCATCGAAGATTTCTACAGCGTTCCTCTGGCAGTCAGCGCAGGAACGCCGGTGCAGCTGCGCGACGTGGCTCACGTGCAAATCGGTCCTGAAATGCGTCGCGGCATTGCCGAACTGAACGGCGAGGGCGAGGTGGCTGGCGGTGTGGTCATCGTGCGCACCGGTAAGAATGCGTTGCAGACCATTGAAGCCGTCAAAGAGAAGCTGGCGCAGCTTCGGGCGACGCTGCCGCAGGGTGTCGAGTTGGTGACGACTTACGATCGCTCGGGACTGATCGAGCGCTCAGTCAGCAATTTGAAACACAAGCTCATCGAGGAATTCATTGTCGTAGCGTTGGTGTGCGGCCTGTTCCTTTTCCACCTGCGTTCGGCTTTCGTCGCCATCGTGGCTTTGCCGCTCGGCATTCTTGCGGCATTCATCGTGATGCACTACCAGGGCATCAACGCGAACATCATGTCCTTGGGAGGGATCGCAATTGCGATCGGTGCGATGGTCGATGCTGCGGTGGTCATGATCGAAAATGCCCACAAGCATCTCGAGCGATGGCAAGACGCTCATCCCGATCGAACCATCGAAGCGGGAGAGCGCTGGGCACTGATTGCCGATGCAGCAGCCGAGGTGGGTCCGGCGCTCTTCTTTTCTTTGTTGATCATCACACTTTCCTTCGTGCCGATATTCACGCTCGAAGCGCAGGAAGGTCGCCTGTTCTCGCCGCTCGCGTTCACGAAGACCTATGCGATGGCCGCGGCGGCCGGCTTGTCGGTGACGTTGATTCCCGTGCTGATGGGCTATTTCATTCGTGGCCGCATCCCGAATGAGCACGCCAATCCATTGAGCAGGGGGTTGATGGCAATCTATCGTCCAGCTCTCGAGCGCGTGCTGGCGTATCCGAAGACGGCGTTGATGGTCGCCGGATTGCTGGTCGCGGTAACGATCGTCCCCATGATGCAGCTTGGAAGCGAATTCATGCCGCCGCTCGATGAAGGCGATTTGTTGTACATGCCTTCCGCACTGCCCGGTATCGCAGTAGGAAAGGTAAGCGAGTTGTTGCAGCAGACCGATCGCATGATCAAAAGCGTGCCTGAGGTCGACACGGTGTTTGGGAAAGCCGGCCGTGCTGAAACGGCGACGGATCCGGCACCGCTCGAGATGTTCGAGACGACGATCCGATTCAAGCCGCGCGATCAGTGGCGAGCTGGCATGACGCCCGACAAGTTGGTGCAGGAGTTGGATCAGGTCGTTAGCGTTCCGGGCCTTGCGAACGTTTGGGTGCCGCCCATTCGCAATCGCATCGACATGTTGGCGACCGGGATCAAGAGCCCGGTTGGCATCAAGATCGCTGGGCCCGATCTTAAGGAAATCGATCGGCTCACCCAGCAAGCGGAGCGACTCGTCAAAGGTGTGCGCGGGGTGACATCTGCGTTCGCAGAACGCGTGACGGGTGGGCGCTACATCGATGTCTCGATCGATCGTAATGCCGCAGCTCGTTATGGCTTGAACATCTCCGATGTACAGAGCGTCGTCTCAACCGCAATTGGCGGCATGACCATCGGCGAAACCGTCGAGGGCAGAGAAAGATTTCCGATCAGCGTGCGATATCCGCGCGAGATTCGCGATTCGCTTCCGGCGCTGCGTTCGCTCCCGATCGTCACTCCTGCAGGTGCACAGATCGA
>DASTSB010000067.1:0-4220 GCA_035760885.1 Steroidobacteraceae bacterium
GTTGTGAGTTGCATGGGTGCGCACGGCGCGGTGATGGAGTGATGAACGTGATGGAAGTGATGACGAGCAGGTGCGGAGGAATTCGTCTGTCACACGTGGGAGAGAGGGGCGGGGTGATGAGGTGATGAAGTGATGAAGTGAAAGGCGAACCGCGTTTGTCTTCTGCCGTGGCTGTATACGTCGTGCGGAATGAAAAGGCAGAAGGACGATCATCCTTTGCCCTGCGCACTTCACTTCATCACTCCATCACTCCATCACTTTCCCATCACCCATCACTTTCCTCCTGTAACAATTACCGTGGGAAGTTACGGACGTGACAAGGTGCCGCGTCTTGCACTACTAATCGTGCGCTTCCCCGACGTGAGCGAGAGTTAAATGCCTGACCGTTATCCACGCCCGCAATTGCGACGCACCGAGTGGCTGAGTCTGAATGGGCCGTGGCGCTTTCGCTTCGACAACGAGATGCGCTTTCGCTTGCCGCGCCACATCGATGAATGGCCGTTGACCATTCGCGTCCCATTTGCGCCGGAGACGAAACTCAGCGGCATCGAAGACACCGGTTTTCATCGCTGCGTTTGGTATGAGCGCGAGTTCGAATATGCCGCCGTTGCGGCCGGACAAGTGGGTGCGAAGCAGCGAGTTATCCTGCATTTCGGGGCTGTGGATTATCACGCGCAGGTGTGGGTCAACGATCAGCCGGTGGTGGAGCATGAAGGCGGTCACACGCCGTTCTGTGCGGACATTACGCATGTCTTGAATTCCAACGGCAAACAGAAGGTGACCGTGCGCGTGGAAGATGATCCGCACGATTTAGAGAAGCCGCGCGGCAAACAAGATTGGCGACTGGATCCGCATTCGATTTGGTATCCGCGCACGACCGGCATTTGGCAGACAGTGTGGTTGGAGCGCGTGCCGGATGCTTATGTGACGCGCATTCACTGGACGCCGAACTTGGAGCGTTGGGAAATCTCGATTCATGCGTTTGTGGGCGGCACGGACATCAAGGATTTACGCATGTCGGTGAAGCTCACCGTGGGTGATCAAATCCTCGCGCATGACACGTATCAGGTCGTGAGTCACGAAGTTCACCGCCGCATCGCGCTGTCGGATCCAGGCATTGACGACTATCGCAATGAGTTGTTGTGGTCGCCCGATCGGCCGACGCTGATCGATGCTGAGGTTCAACTGCTGCGCGGCGAGGAAGTCATCGATCAGATCAAGTCGTATACCGCGATTCGTTCGATCAGCACGCAGCGCGAGCGCCTCATGCTCAACGGACGTCCCTTCAACATGCGTCTGGTGCTCGATCAGGGCTATTGGGCGGACTCATTGATGACTGCCCCGACGGACGACGCCCTGCGGCTCGATGTCGAGCTTGCCAAAGCGATGGGATTTAACGGAGTTCGCAAGCATCAGAAGATCGAAGACCCGCGTTATCTGTACTGGGCTGATAAGCTCGGTTTGTTGGTGTGGGAAGAGATGCCGAGTGCCTATAGGTTCACGAGCCGTGCGATCCGCCGCATGGTCAAGGAATGGACGGAAGCGATCGAGCGTGACGCGAGTCATCCGTGCATCGTGATGTGGGTGCCGTTCAATGAGTCGTGGGGCGTTCCTGATCTCGCGACGGTGCCTGCTGCCCGCGACGCGGTGGCGGCTCTTTATCATCTAACGAAGACGCTCGATCCCACTCGTCTGGTGATCGGCAACGATGGTTGGGAGAGCTCCGCAACCGACGTGATCGGTATGCACGATTACGACGGCGACCCAAAGCACCTGCGTGTGCGGTATGGACCTGAGGTCAAGCCGCAGGAAGTTGTCGATCGACGTTGGACCGGCGGCCGCATTCTCACGTTGGATGGATATCCGCATCGCGGTCAGCCGATCTGCTTGACCGAGTTTGGCGGGATCGCCTACTTGGATCCCGAGCGGCACCGCGAAGGCGATGAATGGGGGTATCAATCGGTGCGCGATTTGGAGGAGTACGCTACCCTCGTCACCTCATTGCTGGAGGTAGCGCGTACCACTGCGATGTTCAGCGGCTTCTGTTACACCCAATTCGCCGACACCTTCCAAGAAGCGAACGGCTTGCTCTACGAAGATCGCACCCCGAAAATTCCGCTGCATCGAATTGCGAACGCGGTTCGCGGCGACCACCCGCAAACGCTACCGCTCATAGAAAAATGAAGGCCGCATGTATCGTCTCGAATTGAAGAAACCCGATGGACGGCAGCTCACGCTCTATAGCCGCATGCCGATCGTCGGTGTCGATTCCGCGCCAAGTCCGCGAAAAGAGCCGGTGCACCCGAACCCGCATTTGCGATGGCATCCGTTGCGCGGCGAATGGGTGACGTACGCATCGCATCGTCAAGATCGCACTTTTTTGCCGCCGCCGGAGTACAACCCGCTGCGGCCCACCACCGATCCTGCGAATCCCACTGAATTGCCGAGCGGCAAGTACGACATCGCAGTCTTCGATAACCTGTTTCCTTCCTTGGCGCTCGGTGCGCACGATCCACCGCACTTGGCGATTGAAACCAAGCCGGGCACGGGCCAGTGCGATGTGGTCGTGTTCACGCAGGACAGCCAAGCATCGCTCGGCAGTTTGCCGGTCGATCACATCGCATTGCTGATTGAGGTGTGGGCGGACCGAACGCGCACGCTAGCTGGCACCGGAAAGATCCAATACGTGTTGCCTTTCGAGAACCGAGGCGTCGAGGTGGGCGTGACGCTGCATCATCCGCACGGCCAACTCTATTCCTACTCCTTCGTGCCGCCGGTGCCGTTGCGCATGAATCAGATGGAGCGCGAGTACTTTGGTGCGAATCAACGCCCGCTGCTCCAGCATTTGATCGAAGAAGAATTACGGCAAAAAACGCGCGTCATTTATGACGGACCGGAGGCGATCGCGTTTCTGCCGGCGTGGGCTCGTTATCCGTATGAAGTGTGGGTTGCACCGAAAAAAGCGGTTGCCTACTTTCACGAGTTGACCGAGACGCAACGCACGGATGTGGCCATTGCCTTGAAAACCGTACTGCTCAAGTACGAGGGTCTTTGGCAACGTCCTTTCCCGTACATCATGGCCTGGTTCCAAGCGCCGACGGACGGCGCGCCTCATCCCGAAGCGCACTTGCATGCGGAGTTCTATCCGCCCTATCGCACGCGCGAAAAGCTGAAATACCTGGCAGGGACAGAAATCGCGGCGGGTATGTTCGCCAGCGATGCATTGCCAGAGGATAAAGTGCGCGAACTGCAAGCCGTCAACGTGAGCTTCTGATGCGATCATTCTCCGATGTATTTGGGCACGCGCCCGAAGTCCGCGCGCAAGCCCCGGGCCGCGTAAATCTGCTCGGCGAACACACCGACTACAACGATGGCTTCGTGTTGCCGACGACCATTCCGCAACTCACGCGAGTTGAGCTTGCGAAGAGCCGCGACGGCCAGTTTCGCTTTTATTCTGCGAATCTCGACGAGTCCGTTGAGTATAAGGACGGGCAGACCGTACCCGACGGCTACGCGCGGTATGTTTTCGGCTGCATCGAAGTGCTGAAGAGACGCGGCGAACGTATTGCGCCTGTGGAACTGCACATTCGTAGCGACGTGCCGATGGGCGGTGGGCTCTCCAGTAGTGCAGCGCTCGAGGTTGCAGTGCTACGGGCGTTGCGCGAAGCCTTCAGAATTCAAATCGACGATGTGGAGTTGGCGAAGCTCGCGCAGCAAGCTGAGATCGAATATGCGGGAGTGCGCTGCGGCATTCTCGATCAAATGGCGACGAGCTTGGGCGATGCGAAACACATGCTGTTTCTCGACACTCGCACGCTCGAGCGAAAGTTGTTGCCGCTTCCGTCGGGAGCAGAACTCGTGGTGATCGATAGCGGGATCGCACGTACGCTTGCTACCAGTGGTTACAACGAACGCCGCGCTCAGTGCGAGGAGGCCGCGCGTCTGCTGGGTGTGAAAGCACTTCGAGATGAAACCGATCCCATGCGCGCGAATTCATTGCCGCCGCCGCTCGACCGCCGCGCTCGTCACGTCATCACTGAAAACGCTCGAGTGTTGCGCGCGGCTCAAGGCGTTTCCGCGCAAGAATTCGGCGAACTCATGAATGCATCGCACACCAGCCTGCGCGATGATTATGAAGTCTCGATCGAAGGCTTGGATCGTTTGGTCGAATTGCTGCAGAAGCAACCCGACGTCTTCGGCGCGCGTCTCACCGGCGCTGG
>DASTSB010000068.1:0-4991 GCA_035760885.1 Steroidobacteraceae bacterium
AAAGACCGGTGACTACGACACGTGGCGTCGTTGGAAAGTGTTCGCGGACGACTCTACGGAACTTGAATTTCCGGACAAGGAGCTACGTTTAGAAGACGCGCTCGACATCTCCAAAGACGCTGAAGTCGGCGGTTACGTCGAGGTGCCCATGGAGTCCGTCGCATTCGGGCGCATCGCTGCACAAACGGCGAAGCAAGTTATCGTGCAAAAGGTTCGTGAAGCCGAGCGCGCGCAAGTAGTCGACGAATACAAAGGTCGCGTGGGTACCTTGGTGTCGGGGCTGGTCAAACGCGTCGATCGCAATGGCGTGTATGTTGACCTAGGCGGCAATGCTGAAGGCTTCATTCCCCGCGATCAGATGATCCCGCGCGAGCCCATCCGTTCACAGGATCGCGTCAAGGCATTTCTACAGGACGTCCGATCCGAGCAGCGTGGCCCGCAATTGTTTTTGAGCCGAACGGCCCCCGAATTCTTAATCGAGTTGTTCAAGCTCGAAGTGCCTGAAGTCGGTCAGGGACTGATTCAAATTCTGGGCGCCGCTCGCGATGCGGGCGTGCGCGCGAAGATCTCCGTTAAGAGCAACGACAGCCGCATCGATCCGGTGGGCGCTTGCGTCGGTATGCGCGGCTCGCGCGTGCAAGCAGTGTCGAACGAAATTGCGGGCGAACGCGTGGACATCATTCCGTTCGACGAAAATCCAGCGCAGTTCGTGATCAACGCGATGGCGCCGGCTGAAGTCGTATCCATCGTCGTCGACGAGGATGCGCACTCGATGGACATCGCTGTCACCGAGGAGAAACTTTCACAAGCGATCGGCCGCGGCGGTCAAAACATTCGTTTGGCGAGCGAGCTCACCGGTTGGGAACTCAACGTGATGACGCAGCAAGCTGCGGAAGCGAAGAGCGAAGGCGAATCGCAGAAGCTGGTCGAGATGTTCAAGACCCAGCTCGACGTCGATGAAGACGTCGCACAGATTCTCGCTCAGGAAGGGTTCTCGACTATTGAGGAAATCGCATACGTGCCCGCGTCGGAACTCAACGCCGTCGAAGAGTTCGATGAGGAAATCGTCCGTGAACTTCGCAATCGTGCGCGCGATGTGCTGCTCACGCAGGCGATCGCCAGCGAAGAGACGATCGAGAGTGCCGAACCTGCGGAAGACTTATTGCAGGTCGATGGAATGGACGACGAGTTGGCACACACACTCGCAAGTCGCGGCATCGTGACGCGCGAAGATTTGGCCGAGCAGGCAATAGACGATTTGACGGAGATCGAAGGTATCGATCCCGAACGTGCGGGCGCCTTGATCATGGCGGCACGCAAGCATTGGTTTGAAGCTGGACAGCAGGCGTAAGGGCTCTTTATCGATGCGATCTATCGAGAGGAGTTCTGAAGCGCGGAGGGTGGTATGGCGGATGTGACGGTTAGCCAATTTGCCGAAGTGTTGAAGGTGCCGGTCGAGCGTTTGTTGACGCAGCTCGATGAGGCAGGCATCACCGTGTCCGGCGCCGACGACACCATCAGCGATGACGCCAAGATGGAACTGCTGACGTTCCTGCGTCGTACGCATGGCCGCACCGAAGATGCAGCCGCGCCTCGCAAGATCACGCTGAAGCGCAAATCGCAGGGCGAAATCAAAGTCGCATCTGCGCAAGGACGTGCGCGAACAGTTAACGTCGAAGTGCGCACGAAGAAGACGTATCTGAATCGAAGCGTGCTCGAAGAAAAGGCACGACCTCAAGAGGAAGAGCGCCCGCAACGAGCAGCTGCCGCACAGCAGCCTCAGCCTCAGGCTCAGCCGCAGCCGCAGCCGCAAGCTCCAGAGCCGCCGCCTCCACCGCCGCCGGTCATCGATGAAGCGACGCGCGAACGCGAGCGTCTAGAGGCGGAACGTCGTACCGAAGAATTACGCCAACGGCAGCGTGACGAAGCCGAAGCAACGGCGCGGCGTCTTGCTGACGAAGAAATTCGGCAACATGCGGAAGAGGAATCTCGCCGTCTGCTCGAGGCACGACTCGAAGCGGAGCAGCGTGCCCAGCAAGAAGCTGCGAAGGCAACTCGCGAAGCGGCGGAACGAACCGCGCGTGCCGAACGTGAAGCTGCACCGCGCTTTCAGCGTGCGGAACTGCACGTATCGAGCGATGCGAGTGCCCGATTCAAAAAGAAGAAACAGCAGACCCAAGCATCCCGCTCCAAGCGTCCGCTGCAAGTCAACGTGTCGACGCAACATGGATTCGAGCGTCCTGCTGCACCGGTCAAGCGCGACGTGCAAATCGGCGAAACCATCACCGTCGGCGAGTTGGCGCAGCGCATGGCTGTGAAGGCTAACGAAGTCATCAAGGTCATGATGAACATGGGTGTGATGGCGACCATCAACCAGCCCATCGATCAAGACACCGCGGTGCTCGTGGTCGAAGAGCTCGGTCACACGCCGGTCATCGTCAAGGAAAGTGCGATCGAGGATGAGTTGCAGGTTTCGGATCAAACCCACGAGGTTGCTGCGCGGCCGCCCGTCGTCACGGTCATGGGTCACGTCGACCACGGTAAGACTTCGTTGCTCGACTATATCCGCACCACGAAAGTCGCCGCGGGCGAGGCTGGCGGTATTACGCAGCACGTCGGTGCGTACCACGTCGAGACTCCCAAGGGCGTCATCACGTTCCTCGACACTCCGGGCCACGCTGCCTTCACTGCAATGCGTGCTCGCGGAGCTCAAGTCACCGACATCGTGATTCTTGTGGTGGCTGCTGATGACGGCGTCATGCCGCAAACGGTCGAAGCGATTCAGCATGCGAAGGCAGCTGAAGTGCCGATCGTTGTGGCCGTGAACAAGATCGACAAAGCTGATGCCGATCCCGATCGCGTGCGTAACGATCTCGCGAAGTACAACGTAATTCCCGAAGACTGGGGCGGTGACACGCTGTTCGTGCACGTCTCGGCTCGCACGGGTGCAGGCGTCGATCAGCTACTGGATTCCATCCTGCTGCAGGCCGATGTGCTTGAGCTCAAGGCAACCAAGGACGGTCCGGCCGCCGGCGTCGTGATCGAATCCAGCATGGAAAAAGGTCGCGGTGCTGTCGCTACGGTGCTCGTAAAGCGTGGCACCTTGAAGCCCGGTGATCCGATCATTGCCGGTCAGGAGTTCGGTCGGGTGCGCGCGATGTTCGACGAGAACGGACAAAGCGTCACAGAAGCGGGTCCATCATTACCCGTCGTGGTGCTTGGGCTTTCCGGCGCGCCCAACGCGGGCGATGAGCTGTTGGTCGTTGAAAGCGAACGTAAGGCGCGTGAAGTTGCGCTGTATCGTCAGGGCAAGTTCCGCGATACGAAGCTGGCAAAGCAAGGGCCGCAAAAGCTCGAAGACATGCTCTCGCAAATGGGCGATGGCAAAACCACAACCGTGCCGATCGTCGTCAAAGCGGACGTGCAGGGCAGCGCGGAAGCTCTGCGAGATGCGCTATCGCAGATCGCAACGACCGACGTTGCGGTCAAAGTGGTGTCGAGCGGAGTCGGTGGCATTACCGAGTCCGACGTCACTCTGGCTCAAGCATCGAACGCGCGCATCATCGGATTCAATGTTCGCGCCGACAGCTCGGCGCGCAACATGATCAAGGAGTCCGGCATCGACGTTCGCTACTACAGCATCATTTACGAAGCGATCGATGACGTGAAGCAAATGGTCACCGGTCTGTTGGCGCCGGAGGTCAAGGAGCAGATCGTGGGCCTCGCCGAAGTGCGCGACGTATTCCGTTCGAGCAAGTTCGGCACGGTCGCGGGCTGCATCGTCGCGGACGGCTACGTCCGTCGGAACAATCCGATCCGTGTGCTGCGTAATAACGTTGTGATCTTCGAAGGCGAGCTTGAATCGCTGCGCCGCTTCAAGGACGACGTCAATGAAGTTCGCGCTGGTACCGAGTGCGGTATCGCCGTGCGCAACTACAATGACGTACGCGTCGGCGATCAGATCGAGTGCTACTCGCGCGTCGAAGTCGCTCGAACGCTCTAAGCCGGTTTCGGCCTATTTGCGGATCAGAGCTCATTGAGTTCTGATCCGCTTGCTTTTCCCGAGTCATCCCATGTCCACCAAGTCTTTTCCCCGCAGTCGGCGCGTTGCACAGCAATTGCAGCGTGCGCTGAGCGAACTCGTGCGTCGGGAGATTCGCGATCCGCGGCTCGGCATGCTCACGCTCACCGAAGTGCGCATGTCCAACGATTTGAGCTACGCAAAGGTGTACTACTCCGTTCTGGGCGGCGACCGAGAGCGCGCGCAAGAAATCTTGGATGAGGCGGCCGATCAGCTGCGAGGGCCGGCGGGGCGGGCGTTAGGTCTGCGCCATAGTCCGGAACTGCGTTTCGTGCCGGATGAATTAATTGAAGGCGGGGCGAAGCTGTCGGCGCTGATCTCCAAGGCCGTTCGCGAAGATGAATCCCGTCACGTCGATGACGGCCGTCACGAGGATGAGGGCGGAAATTCTGAGTCGCCTGAGTCCGGCGGTTGATCGGTTCGCGCGCATCGAACTGCAGCTGTTTGCAATGGATGTAAGTATCCGATGACTGTGCGGCGCGACCACTCTGATTTGCTACCTACACGGCCGCGGCGTTTTCATCGGGATGTCAGTGGCATTCTGTTGCTCGACAAACCCCTGGGCGTGTCTTCCAACGCGGCCCTTCAGCAGGTTCGTGCGCTCTACGGTGCGCTCAAGGCGGGACACGCGGGAAGCCTCGATCCGCTGGCCTCAGGTGCGCTGCCGGTGTGCTTTGGGCAAGCCACGAAGGTGTGCGGCCGCCTGCTGGATTCGGCGAAGACGTATCGAGTTGGAGTCCGATTGGGCGCGCGAACCGAATCGGGGGATCTTGAGACAACAGTTATCGAACGAGCCGAGATTCCGGCCTTAACGGAAGCCGCCGTGGATGCCGTACTGGCCAGTTTCCGCGGTGAGCAGCTTCAAGTGCCGCCAATGCACTCGGCGCTGAAATTCGAGGGTCAGCGGCTT
>DASTSB010000069.1:0-25459 GCA_035760885.1 Steroidobacteraceae bacterium
TTCCCACCCTCACCGCTCGCAACGTCTCCTCTGCCGGTTCGTGCTCTGCTGCCATCTCCTCGGTCGTGAAGTCATCGACGTGAATGATGTCCATGACGCGCCGATCGTAGTCGCGCAGGGTTGCGGCTTCGGTCTGCGTTAGAAGCCCAATGGCCAACCCTTGTTGAATCTGGCCGGGCAGATCGAGCGCGGTGATGCGTCCCGTCTTCACGCCTTCCACGCGCAAGCGCTTCTCGAGCGGCTCTGCAGTCTCGGCGAGGACCATGGCTTCGTGCAGCATGCCGAGCGCGTTGTTCGGTTCGACGGTGCGATAGACGCCATTGGTGAGCCGATCACGCGTCACGGTCGAGCGCAGAATTTGATCGACGATCTGCGCGCCGAGCCGATCGCTCGGTGCGTGATATGTCTGTCCGCGCGGGAAGATGAAGAGCCGCATGAACGCTGCGAGCCAGCGGTTTGGGAAATTCCGTAAGAAGCTGTGCAGCTGTTCTTGGGCCTTGTACAGCAAGCTGCGGCATGCCCACTCGATGACGGGCAGATCTTCTTGCGGACGGCCTTGATTCTCGTAGTGCTTGAGGACCATGGACGCCAAGTACATACACGAGAGCACATCGCCCAACCGTGCGGAGAGGCTTTCCTTCTTCTTCAAGTAACCGCCGAGCGTGAGCATTGCCACATCGGTTGCGAATGCGAACGACGCGCTGAACCGATTGATGTGTTGATAGAAGCGTTGCGTCGAGCCCGTATCCGGCACGCGTGAGTATCGAGCGAGCGTCAACGCCATCACCATCGAGCGCACGGCGTTGCTGATCGTAAATCCGATGTGTCCGAACAACGCGCGATCGAATTCAACCGATGCGCGGTTCTTATCTTTGTCCCGTGCCGCTTCCATTTCGCGGAGCACGAACGGATGACAGCGGATGGCGCCCTGGCCAAAGATGATGAGGTTGCGCGTCAACAGATTCGCGCCTTCGACCGTGATCGCAACTGGCGCGATTTGATAACTGCGCGCTAGATAGTTCTTAGGCCCAATGCAAATGCCCTTGCCGCCATGGATGTCCATCGCATCGTTGCCGACGGCGCGGCCCAGCTCCGTGAGGTGGTACTTCAACATGGCTGAAGGCACGGATGGTTTTTCGCCGCCGTCGATGGCGCCTGCTGTGACGCTCCGCGCCGCATCCATGATGTAGGTGTTGCCTGCCATGCGCGCGAGCACTTCGGCCACGCCTTCAAACTGACCGACCGACACGTTGAACTGCCGCCGAATGCGCGCGTAGGCGCCTGATGCGAACACCGCCGCTTTCGCACCGCCGGTCGCGCTGGATGGCAGGGAGATGCAGCGGCCCACCGACAATTGCTCGACCAACATCCGCCAGCCTTGGCCGGCCATTTTCGCGCCACCGATGATTGCATCGAGCGGCACGAATACATCCTTGCCTTGGATCGGGCCGTTCTGGAACGGCACGTTCAATGGGAAGTGTCGGCGCCCGATCGTGATACCTGCGGTGTTGCGCGGGATGAGCGCGCAGGTAATGCCGTAGTCGGTGCGATCACCACCGAGCAATTTCTCCGGATCGAACAACTTGAAGGCCAGACCGATGACCGTCGCAATCGGCGCCAGCGTGATGTAGCGCTTCGAGAAATTCAGCCGCACACCGATGACTTCGCGGCCTTCATACATGCCACGGCACACGATGCCCGTGTCCGGGATCGATGCTGCGTCCGATCCGGCACGAGGTCCGGTCAATGCAAAGCACGGCACGTCTTCGCCGCGCGCCAAACGCGGCAGGTAGTGGTTGCGCTGCTCTTCGGTTCCGTAGTGAAGCAGCAGCTCAGCTGGTCCCAACGAATTCGGCACTGCCACCGTCGATGCAACGAGCGCAGAACGGCTAGACAGCTTCACGAGCACGCAGGAGTGCGCGTACGCAGAAAATTCCAGCCCGCCGTATTTCTTCGGGATGATCATCGCGAAGAAACCTTTGCTCTTGATGTAGTCCCACATCTGCGGCGACAAGTCGGCACGACGATGAGTGATGTCCCATTCGTCGATCATTCGGCACAGCTCTTCGCACGGCCCGTCAAGGAATGCCTGCTCTTCCGCAGACAAACGCGGCGGCGCCGCCGAGAGCAACTTGTCCCAATCCGGCCCGCCGGTGAACAACTCGCCATCCCACCAGACAGTGCCCGCTTCGAGCGCGTCTTTTTCCGTCTGCGACATCGAAGGCAACATGCGGCGGTATTGCCGCAGGAACGGTCGGCTGATGAACCGCATCCGGAACGCATCGATGTTCAGCAGCACCATCCCGGCAAGCACCACCCATAGCACGATCAGCCACGCGAGGCTGCCGTTGCCGAACCAGCTATATAGAAGGAGTGCGCCGCCGTAAGAGGCCGTCGCTGTCAGCAGCGAGGCGCGCTGATACGCGAGGACGAGAGCGCCGACTAAGAACACCGCGAACCAAAGGAAACTGCTCACATGAACCTCGCTGAAGGAATCCACCGAGCGCTCGGCGTTGCGGGCCGAACTTTTGATCTCGAGCTGGCGAGCCCTGAAATGGGAGGGATCGCAGCTCTATTGGGTTCTACCGCGAGGCGTTCAAGGCAGCAAGCGCAGTCTGCGCTGCTTTACGGTTTTCCCGGATCAAAACTCCGGAAGTGCTGAGAAGAAGAGTTCCGCGGGGCACGCGGGGGGACATGGGGAGCAGGAATTCCTGTTTGTTCTCGCCCCGGTGCTCCCCGTGTTCCCAGTGGGAATTGCTTGAGTCCGATTAGATCAGCTCTTTCACGCCATCGCGCTCTTCGAGCAACTCCTTGTGCGTCGCGTCCATGCGTTGGCGGCTGAAGTCGTTGATCGAAAGGCCTTGGACGATCTGGTACTCGCCGTTCTTGCAGGTCACCGGATAACCATAGATGACGCCCTGCGGAATTCCGTAGCTGCCGTCCGACGGCACGCCCATGCTGACCCAATCGCCTTCCGGTGTGCCTTTGACCCAATCGCGAATATGATCGATCGCAGCGGATGCAGCCGACGCTGCCGATGATGCGCCGCGCGCTTTGATGATCGCTGCGCCGCGCTGTTGCACGACGGGAATGAACGTATCCGCATACCACGACTGGTCGACGAGCGAGAGCGCTGGCTTGCCGTCCACCGTGGCTTGATGCAGATCGGGATATTGCGTAGACGAATGGTTGCCCCAGATCGTGACCTTGCGAACCTGGGTCACATGCTTGCCGGTCTTCTCTGCGATCTGTGCCACCGCGCGGTTGTGATCCAAGCGGACCATTGCCGTGAAGTTGCGCGGGTTGAGTCCTGGCGCATTGCGTTGTGCAATCAGTGAATTCGTATTGGCCGGATTGCCGACCACCAACACGCGGACGTTGCGATTGGCGACCGCATCGAGTGCTTTGCCCTGCGCCGAGAAGATCTGCGCATTTGCCATCAATAGATCTTTGCGCTCCATGCCCGGACCGCGGGGGCGCGCACCCACGAGCAACGCGATCTCGCAATCCTTGAACGCGACCCGCGCATCGTCCGTCGCGACGATTTTGTTCAGGGTGGGGAAGGCACAATCGTTCAGTTCCATGACAACGCCCTGCAGGGCGCCTAATGCAGGCGTCACTTCGAGCAGGTGCAGGTTGATGGGCTGATCGGCCCCGAGCATCTGTCCCGACGCGACACGGAACGCCAAGGCGTAACCAATTTGGCCGGCTCCACCCGTAATGGCGACGTTGATGGGACTCTTCATGGACGTGCTGCTCCTGAACTTCGGTATCTGATCGGGGGCGCGGATTCTAGCAAGCCTTTGCCGCTCCAGGCTCACGCGCGCGATCTGCGGCCGAGGCTGGGCCCGCCGCCCCAGCGGGAACAATGACATGGGCGCATTGCTTACAAACGACGCACTTTGCGAAAGCGGGGACTACTCGATGAATCGATTGGTGTGTATCTCAAATCGGATCTCGGTGCCGCGTAAAGCCGCGTCCGCGGGCGGATTGGCGGTTGGCGTGCTCGGCGCGTTGAAGCGCTCGGGCGGCCTGTGGTTCGGCTGGAGTGGCGAGACGGTGGAAGCCGAACCCGGGGAGCCCAAATTGCACGTCCGCGAAGGCGTGACCTACGCGACCATCGATCTGCGCCAGCGCGACTTCGATCTGTACTACAACGGCTATTCGAACGAAGTGCTGTGGCCGCTGTTTCATTACTTCCTCAAGGACATGCGCTACTCGACGGAGCGGTGGGACGCGTACTTGCGAGCGAATCAAACCTTCGCGCAGAAGCTGATTCCCCTGCTGAAGCCGAACGATCTCATCTGGGTTCACGACTATCACTTGATTCCGCTGGGTCGATTGCTGCGCGAACGAGCAGTGAGACGGCCGCTCGGATTCTTTCTGCACATTCCGTTTCCGAGCATCGACATGCTGCGTGTTCTGCCGAATCACGCGGACTTGCTGCGCGACTTGATTGCATACGATGTGATCGGCTTGCAGACCGACAACGATCTGCGCGCGTTCAAGGCGGGCATTGCCTATGTGTTCGGCGCCGATGCCGTGCAGGACGACGGAACGATACACATCGAAGGCCGCGTAGTTCGTGCCGAGGTTTTTCCGATCGGCGTCGATGTGAACGCAATTCAAGAAAGCGCGGAGAAAGCCGTCCACAGCGAGGCGGTCAAGCGCATGCACGCGAGCATGCTCGGCCGCGCGCTGTTGATTGGTGTCGATCGCCTCGATTACAGCAAGGGCCTGGTCGAACGGTTTGCGGCGTATGAGCGCCTGTTCGAGTTCTATCCGGAGAATCTGGGCCGCATCACCTATCTGCAGATTGCACCGTTATCGCGCACCGAAGTGAGTGCGTACGAAGAGATTCGCCAGGCGCTAGAACAAGCGGCAGGCCGCACGAACGGACGTTTTGCAGATACCGACTGGACGCCGATCCGTTATCTGAATCGCAATTTTCCCCACGCGACGCTCACCGGTTTTTTTCGGGTCGCGGATGTGGGATTGGTCACGCCGCTGCGCGATGGCATGAACTTGGTCGCGAAAGAATTCGTCGCAGCCCAAGATCCCGAGGATCCGGGTGTGCTGGTGTTGTCCAATCTCGCCGGCGCGGCACGCGAACTCGATGCCGCGATGTTGGTGAATCCGTACGACATCAACGCCGTGAGCCACGCGATGCAAGTCGCGCTGTCGATGCAGCTTTCCGAACGACGCGAACGTTACAACTCCATGATCGCGGTCCTGAAGCGCAATGACATTGCGACGTGGACCGAACGCTTTGTCGGAGCGCTGGAGTCCGTCGCAATCCATGAGCCTCGCCGTGCGGTGGGATGAAGCCTTAAGAAGAATTGGCCGCAGAGAACGCAAAAAAGAAGTTCGAGTGCCTGAGGCCAGGAACAGACCTCTCAGCTCGATCCCTCTCAATCCTGCTCATCCTGTCCAAATTCGGTGCTTGCCCGAGGCTGCAGAGAGAAGAACCTCTAGACAGGACTATCAAGATGAACAGGACGTCTGATGGCAGGATCTGCGCGCTTCACGCGCGCGATGTCGCGCTTTCGCTTCATCACCTCATCACTTCTTTTTTGCGTTCTCTGTGGCCAGATCATCTTGTTCCCAGATGGCCGCGACGCGCCATCGTCAGCATCGATTGCGCCCATCGCAATCTTGCATCGTGGCCCAGAGGATGCTGTTGCAGAATGATCAGCATCATAGGTCAGTGGAAGTTTCATCATGCATAACACCAGAAACGATCTCGACCAGAACTTGTGGTTCTTGGAAGCGCATCGCCAAGCAAGCGCGTAGCGCCACACCTCGCACACACCACGCACTGAGAAGGCAAGATGCCTTCCTGATATAGCGACGCACTGTTAATCTGCGGCGATGCTTTCTCGCCGCAGCGTCCGTTCGTTTCAGGGAACACGTCTATGAGGTGTAGGCGTGCTGCTTGAGGTGAACGAATCAGGTGCACGTGCCGAGATCGCCTTGCGCGGCGACTGGGTGATCGACAACGTCGCAGAGATCGAGCGCAGCCTTCGCACTGTCGCGTCCGGCGCTCGGCAAATCACTTTAAACCCGAGCGACATCCAAACGCTCGACTTGTCTGGCGCCTGGATGCTGCGTGGGTGGCTGGACAGGCTCAAAGCCAATGGGGCCGAGTTGCATGTCGCGGGCGAGCTTCCTGCTCACTTTGCTTTCATCGACGAACTGCTCGAGCGTCCCGATGGCTCTGCGCCGAGCGTCGCTCGAGAGCGGATCTCGTTGGCTTCGATGCTCGCATGGGTGGGACGTTTTTCGCATGAGCGTGCTGAAGGTGCGATCGATGCGCTAGGGTATCTCGGTCGTTTCGTCGTTAGCGCTCTGCGTTCTTTACGCAGCGCGCACAACCTACGCGTGCCTTCCGTTGCACGGCACGTGTACGAGACCGGCATCCAAGCGATTCCGATCGTCGGACTGATCGCATTTCTCATTAGCGTGATCGTGGCTTATCTCGGTGCGCAGCAGTTGCGTCAGTTTGGGGCTGATATCTTCACTGTCGACCTCGTCGCGATTTCCGTGCTGCGCGAGCTGGGCGTGCTGCTGACTTCAATCATCGTCGCCGGCCGCTCCGGCAGCGCGTTTGCGGCCGAGATCGGCGTCATGCGTTTGAACGATGAGATCGACGCGCTTGAATCCATGGGGGTGGATTTCTTCGAAGTCCTGGTCCTGCCTCGGGTCATCGGGCTGGTGATTGCATTGCCGCTGCTGACGGTCATCGCAGATGCCATGGGCCTGGCAGGCGGTGCCGTATTGTCTTCTTGGTTGCTCGACATCTCGCTCTCGCAATACATCCCGCGGGTGCAGGAAGCCATTGCACCCACGACGTTTTGGGCGGGCCTGATCAAGGCGCCAGTCTTCGCGATTTTGATTGCGATGGTGGGCACGCTGCGCGGCATGCAGGTGCGCGATTCCTCCCGCGAGTTGGGCAGGCTCACGACGATTGCCGTCGTGCAATCGATCTTCTTGGTGATCTTTGCCGATGCGATCTTCGCGGTCGTGTACGTGGAACTGGATTTCTAATCTCCAAGCGCATGGCTGAACCGATCATTTCTGTCCGCGGGGTCGTGAATCGCTTTGGTGCGCAGGTGGTCCACGACCGCGTCGATCTAGACGTATTCCCCGGCGAGGTGCTTGGCGTCGTCGGCGGATCAGGCAGCGGCAAGTCGGTCCTGCTGCGCACGATGCTGGGCCTGCAGCGTCCCGCGGCCGGGCAGGTGCTCATCGAAGGGCAAGACATTACGCGCATGAGTGCGGCTGAACTCTTGAGCGTCAAGCGCCGTTTTGGAGTGACGTTTCAGCACGGCGCGCTGTTTAGTTCGCTGACGGTCGCCGAAAACATCCAATTGCCGATTCGCGAGTACTTCGATGCATCCGTGGAAACATTGAACGCGCTAACCGAACTGAGATTGCGCATGGTGGGTCTGCCGCTGGATGCCGGCGCCAAGCTGCCATCGCAACTTTCGGGCGGCATGATCAAGCGCGCCGCGTTGGCGAGAGCATTGGCACTCGATCCAGCGTTGCTGTTCCTCGATGAGCCCACCGCCGGACTCGATCCGATCTCGGCGGCCGGATTCGATGAACTGGTGCGTTATCTACACCGCGGCCTTAAGCTCACGGTCGTCATGATCACGCACGACTTGGATACGCTGCTCGCGACTTGCAACCGAGTCGCCGTGCTCATCGACAAGAAGATCGTGGTCGACACGCTTGCAGGGATCATGAATCATCCGCACCCCTGGATTCAGGAATATTTCCACGGGCCGCGCGCACGCGCAGCGCAGGCTTCGGTGAAATCTTGAGCTATGGAACGAGAAGCTAACTACGTTGCGGTCGGTGCATTCATCCTGCTGGTGCTGGCGATGGCCGTGGGCTTCGTCGTCTGGTACAGCGATGCGAGCGACGGTATCGAATACAAGCTCTACGAGATCTATTTCGCGGGCAGCGTGAGCGGCTTAGAGCGCGGCGGTCCGGTTCGATATTTGGGCGTCGATGTCGGGCGCGTGCGCCGCATGTCGATCGATACGAAAGACCCCAGCCGAGTGATGGTCGTCGTTGAAATCGATGAAGAGGCGCCGATCAGTTCGGCGACTCGAGCGAGCTTAGGGCTGCAAGGCGTCACCGGCCTTCTATATGTAAATCTCAAAGAAGCGCCCGAAGTCGACCGCAACTTACCGATGCAGCACGGCGAGAAGTATCCCGTCATCGAATCCGTCGCTTCCGACTTCGATGTGTTTCTCGCAAGCGTTCCCGAATTGATGAGCAAAGCGAATTCGATCTTGGAGCGGGTCGGACGCGTCTTCTCGGACGAAAATCTTGCCGGCCTGTCGGATACCCTTCGCAGCGTACGGCAAGCGAGCGCCACACTGCCGCAGACCTCGAAGAATGTCGCCGCGCTCGTGCAGGAGATGCGCTCGACCGTCACTGAAATCCATGGGGCCGCCGAGTCGCTGCGCGGAATGACCGAAGAGGCTCGGCCGCAAGTCACCAATGCGCTGGCGCGCATGACCACCGTCGCGGACGATTTGGCGCGTGCCGCGGACCGAATCGATAGCTTCACGCACAAGAGCGAGACTCAGCTGGGCGATTTCACCGAACAAGGCCTGTTCGAAATCGAACGGCTCGTGCGCGAGACGCGATCGGCGGCGCTGGAATTTCGCGATCTGTCCCGCTCGCTGAAAGAGAACCCATCGCAACTGTTGTACGAACCGCCGCCGAGCGGAGTGGAGATCAAGCCGTAATGCGAGCGAGCATCTTATCCGTCGCCGCGCTGTGTGCTTTGCTGGTGGCCGGCTGCACGACATCCATCTTCGACAGTGAATCGCCCGTGCCCATGAGCTACGTGCTGCGCTCGGCACCTGCTGCTTCCGTCTCGCTGGCACACACCGATGCAGACATCGCCATCGGCAGGCCCGAAGCCTTGCCGGGCTTGGATTCCGACCGCATCGGCGTATTGCGAGGACATCAACTGGATTTCTACCGGGGCGTGCGATGGGGCAGTCCTGCACCGGAAGTCATGCAGGCGCTGCTGGTCGATTCGATGGAAGACCAACACGTATTTCGTAGCGTGACGCGCGAACAGTCACGCGTGAGTTCCGATTACATCTTGGATGTGCAGCTGCGCGACTTCCAGTCTGAGTACACTGAATCCTCGTCGGTACCCACGGTTCACGTCTCGGCCGTCGTGCGTGTGGTGCGGATTCCCGATCGTAGGCTGGTGACGACGATCTCCGCGGAATCCCAGATCAAGGCATCCGAAGATCGCATGTCTGCGGTGGCGATGGCCTTCGAGAAGGCCGGCAATGCAGTTGCGCTGGATCTTCTGAACCAAGTCGCTCCGGCGATTGCCGCTGATGCACCGTCGCTGGCCGCTGCTCGCGGCAAGAAATAACCGCCAATGAATCGTGTCTTCGTGCGCGCATGCGCGGTGCTCCTGCTGCTGGGGGCGACTTTCGAAGCGGTCGCGGACCCACAAGATTTCAGCGGCACCGTGTCGCGAATCTTCGATGGAGACAGCTTTCTGGTTCGCAATGCGTCCGGAAAAGATGTCGACGTACGCTTGATCGACATCGACGCACCGGAGAAAGATCAACCGTACGGTGACCGAGCGCGCGCGGCACTCATCGAGCTCATCGCGTCGCGACGCGTATTCGTCGATGTGATCGACACCGACAAGTACCAACGCAAGCTCGCCCGCGTGTATCGCGAGCCCGATCGACTCGATGTTGCTCGCGCGATGGTTCATGATGGCAATGTCTGGCTCTATCGCCGCACGCTTCGCGATGCGTCGCTGATTCCTCTGGAAGATGCAGCTCGCCAGCAGCATCTCGGCCTGTGGTCACTGCCGAAATCGGATCTGATGCCGCCGTGGACGTTTAGGTATTTGAAGAGGCAGGAAGAGCAGGGGAGTGGCCACAAAGAACGCAGAAAAGATAAACCAGCAACACTGGCGAGCCACTGATTTCTTTGCTCTCTTTTTTGCGTTCTCTGCGGCTAAATTTCTCCTCTAGAACGTACTCAGGCCCGTCGCTTCCATCAATCGATAGCGCCAATAGTCGCCCGCGTCCTCATCGCGAAATGCACCCAGCGGCGCGGTGAATTCCGTCCCAGCAGGGCCATCGTTATTCCAGATGCGATCGAAGTAAGCGCTCATTTGCAGCGCGAGTGGGGCATTCGTGCCAGTCTCGATGGCGACGTTCGCTTCGAGATTGTAGTTCTCCAAATTGCGTCGCGTGTAATTCGCAGAACCTAACGTCGCAATGAAGCGATCGCCATGAGTGATCATCGCGACCTTCGTATGAAACTGCTCGCCGTGGGTGCGGTACCACCGTATTTGGATGCGTTCGCCGCTGCTGACAAACAGCTCATTGGCGACGGGGCGATTGGGGACGCCGTCCTTCTGGCGGCCGAATGCATCGCGGTTTGGATCGAGAATGACCTGGACCTGCACGCCGCGATCCGCGGCCTTGATAAGCGCATCGATCACGTCCCGATCCGAAAGATAAAAGACCGCGAGCCGGATGCGATCACCGTTTCGTGTCAGACGCAGCGATGCGAGCAGATGTGTCTTGATCGCTTGCTCGGTCACGAACGAAAGATGCACTGCATCTGCACCGGATGCTGCCGGGGTCTTCGCGGCAGACACGGCGTAGATATGTCCGCGCCATCCTGAGAACCGAGCAACAGCCAGTTCGCTCGCGATGATCTCTTCCGCGAGTGCGCCATCAAAGGCGATCGCGACATTCGAATGCGCGCTGCTCGCGTCGTGCGGGTTCGCGGAGGTCACTAACGCTCTGAGATTCCCTTCGGCGGAGTCCGTCACGAGGACCTTTCGATGGTTGGCCTTGAAATTCAACAATGCGAGCCAGCTCCGCACTGTGATGCCGGGACCCTGATCGTCGAACGGATTAGCAGCCGAGCCGCCCTCGGCCGAGTTTCCCCACCAACTGAACGCGATGCGCCACAGCGATGAATAGAGCGGATTGGAGTCGCGCAAGCGAGCCAGATCGGTAGTGACCACATCGATTCCAGCGCTTCGCAATTGCGCGAACAGCGTAGAGTGCGTGCCGCCATAGATCTCGTTGATGGGGTCGGTGATCAAGAGGATTGCAAGTTGCGGCTTCGCTTGCTTGCGAGCAATCAAGTGCTGGATGAATTCGCGGCTGAGTGCGCGATGCACATTGGATGTGCTGCCCATCTGATCGTTGATGAGGAAGAAGTCGGCAACGATGACCGTTTCCGCCGCATCGATCATCCGCAGTGCTTCATCGAAGATCTGCTGCTCGTAGATAGGCTGACCTTTGGGATCTGCGTGCGTCAGGTCGTGGAGGAACTGCACTTGGGATTGCGAAAGGACGTGTTCCGATGAGTGCGCCGCGGTTCCCGCAGGCATCGGTTTGACGAGGTTCCATACGGCGACGGAAAGCCAGATCGCAAGCAGCAGCCAAACAAAGACGCGCTTGCGGAGGCGCCGTCGCGGCATGGGCTCGAATTCAGCCATGTATCAAGGTTCTTTAGACGCACCACTTTCAAGCGGCAGCGGCGGGATGTATGTGCACTCGCCTCGCAAATGCAACCCGCATCATCGGAACGCGAGCTGGCGGCTTGATTCTTCGGTGAGCCGCCGCAGTCTCAAAAGAAGTTTTCCGTCAATCTGACTTGGCGCCTGCAACAGCGCTGCTCTTGTCCTTGACCTGGCGAATAATCCATCTCCCGTCGGGCGAGTGGTACGGCCTGAGATTCCAAGGGGCCAATATTTCCGTTAGCACTTCATCGATTCGAGACGCTTTCGGTAGCGCAACGAGCGTCATGGTGGGGGGTACCTGTTTCTTCTTGTACTCGATGTGAAATCCTTTTTCCTTGAGCCCATCCAGTATAGAGATGATCGTATTGCCTTCCTTGAAGAGCATATCGATGGCAGCTGGGTCGTTCGTGCCGGACTGGGTCTGGTCCACCAGTCCGCCTTTTACGCCTGCTGAGGACATGCTTGTCATCTGCGCGAAGGCGCTTGTCGAGGCAAGCATAAACGCAACGAACAAACCGATTCTGAAGCGTTTCATCGATTTCCCTCCCTCTTGAGCCCTTGCAAATGGGCCACTTCTGCGACGTTCAGTTACGGCGTAGCCGCCAACTCGGCAGCCTTAGTCTTGTTCGGGCGCACGATCCACTTGCCCGTCGGCGAGTGGTAAACATCCATATTCCACGGCTCGAGAATCTCCTTGAGAACTTCGTCGATGCGTGTCCCCTTAGGAAGGGCCACGAGCGTCACTGTGGGAGGAAGGTTTTTCTTCTTGTAGGCGATGGGGAAGCCCTTTTCCTTCAAGCCATCGAGAATCGAGGCGATCGTATTGCCTTCTTTGAACAGCATGTCGACAACCGCCGGATCGCTCTCTTTGGATTGGCTCATGTCGATCATCGTCGCATCTGCTACACCCGCATTCGCGAGACTACCGGTCGGATCCATGCCGCCATAGTTTTCATTTCCAGCGAGCACCGTAGTCGATGCGAGCAGTAAGCCTGTTGCAATTGCTAAATGTGAGCGCGACATAAGGTTCTCCTCGAATAAGTCTTGCGAATATGCAGCAAGTTCGTGCCGTCCATCAACGGCGATGCCTGATTCCGCCGATGTTGATGCGAAAGGTGACCCCATAGGGCAAACACACCGCTACAGGCTTACCCTCTCGTGTGGCCGGTGCGAATACGTAATCCCAACCTAGGTCGACTGCGGCCTCATCGAGCCGGTGGTATCCGGAGCTTTGCGCGAGTTCCACGTTGGTGACGTGACCCTCTTCGGAAATACAGATCTTGACCACAGGTCGCCCCGACTCTCGGTAGTAAACGGATGCCGGCGGATAGCGATCGCGTATGCGGGGCCGCGAGACGACGCGTGGCTTGGTGATCGGCCCGAAGCCTTGATCACCCTCGGCTGGGGCAGGCTCTGGGTCTACCTCCTCGGGAGGTGCGGGCGCCTGAATGTGAATTGCACGGCTTGCCTCCTGCGGCACATCAACCTGGACCTCTGGTGCGGGAATCTCCATGAGCGGCGTCTCATTGAACGCGTCATCCAGCAATTCCGGCATCGGCGGTGGTGGCGGCGGATCTACGGGTTTCTGGCGCGGAATGAAGGACACATCGAGGCTGCTCCACAGCGATTCGTGTCCGATCGGCATCAGCGATGCTAGATAGTAGATGGCCACCACATGAAGCGCGCTGATGACGACAAACACACCGGTGTCGCGCAGCGAAAATGTCCGCCTGAATGTCCCAAAAGCCCGTGCGGCGCCGAGGTTCGGCGGCTCAGCGATCTCAAATGTCGGCATCGATGTAAGTGCTCGTCGCGGTGGGAAATCCTTCTGGACGGGTCTCCCTCCGGCCAGGTGCCGCGTGCAGCATAACAACGCACCTCAGGGGAATGCACTAGAGATCCATCGCGACGTGCGCTACTGCCAGCGCCGCGCAGCGATCGTTGACCGATCAAACCGCGAGCTTTTGTAAAAACACCCTAGCGCGGGCGGCCGAACGTTTGCGACCAATACACGCCGGACTCGCTCTTCGGATTCAGAGCGAACGCGATGCCCATCTGGGTATAAACCGGGTTCATGAGATTGGCGCAGTGCCCGGGGCTTTGGATCCAGCCGGCGACCACCGGATCGATCTCGCGAAATCCCGCGGCGATGTTCTCCGCCACTGCCCGCCATTTGTAGCCAACGCGCGTGATGCGATCGGAAGGACGGCTCCCGTCCGAGCCCTCATGAGCGAAAAAATTGTGCGCGGCCATATCGTTCGCGTGGATTTGTGCGGCTTGATCGAGCAGTGCTGAACTCTGCAGCGCGGGAGCTGGACCGAACGCAGTCGCACCGCACTTGCGTGGCTTGGCCCGCGCCTGGTTCACGAGTTCAAGTGCACGCCGTCGAATCGCATCGACGCTCTGCATCGGCTCCTCGGAAAACGGCTTGGCAATCACGATCCACACCTCGCCGTCTTTGCGAATGGCGCCGATCTCGCTGAAGTCCTTGTTCAAAACGTTCTCGCAGTAGTTCTTGGCGAGGATGTCGCGAGCGGCCGCATCGCTCCTGACGCCAGAGATGCGCATTGAGGCGGAGTTCATCACGCGGTACTGGGCGCGTTCGACTGCATCGCGCAGGCGTCCGCCCTTGGACCATTCCTTCGCGATCGCATCCATTCCTTTGGTTTCTTTGAGGGGCGCGATACCTGCACGGCCATCGCATCCCGTGCGGCGCAGGGCGTTTACCTCATCCACCAAATCGGCCTTCGCTGGCGCGACTGCAGCGAGCGCAAATGCGATCAGCGATAGCTGCCAAATCCTCAAGCGTGCGCGGCATGTTCCGCGCGAACGATGCGACGGACTAGTTGCGCAGGGCGGACTGGAAGCTGGAGCTGTTCGAACGTGCATTGACGCGGTGCCTTGTCGGGTCGCCATCGGACCAATTTCGTGCCGTGGCGAAAGCGATCGCCGGAGACGTGATCGTAACGAACTTCGACGACTAGTTTGGGTGAGAGGGGTTCCCACTCGCTCGAGCGTTCCGTGCTCCACCGACTCGGTGCGCCGGGTGCATTGCCCGAAAATCCCGGTGCCTGGATCAGCTTCTCCAACTTGCGCGTGAGTTCTTTACGATCCTCGCGCGCAAGCGAAGACGTGAATCCCACGTGATCTAGTTTGCCTTCAGCGTTGTATAGCCCGAGCAATAGCGAACCGACTTCACGCGAGCCGCTGGCGTAACGAAACCCTCCGACGACGCAATCGGCCGTTCGCAAGCGTTTGACTTTCAACATGGCGCGCTCGCCGCAGATATACGCGCCATCCAAGCGTTTGGCGATGACCCCATCCAGTGCACCGCCGGTGTGTTCTAGCCATTTCCGCGCATCCCGATACGAACGGGTGTACGGACTCAGACGCAACATGCCTGGATTCGACAGCTCGTTGAAGAACTCTTCGAGCGCTGCACGACGAACCGTGAGCGGCTCATCAAGCATCGAACGGCCGTGGGCATCGAGTAAGCAATCGAATAGCACGAGGATCGCCGGTGTTTCTTGGGAAAGTCTGCGAACGCGACTTGCCGCGGGGTGCAGTCGCATTTGCAGGGCGTCGAACGAGAGCGAATTGCCGATGGGGATTGCAAGTTCGCCGTCGAGGACGAATCGCTCGATCGGTAACTTTCGCAAGGCCGCCAGCACTTCCGGAAAGTAGCGCGACAATGACTTGCCGGATTTTGCGCGCAGTTCCACTTTGTCGCCCTCGCGAAAGGCTAGACAGCGAAATCCATCCCACTTCGGTTCGAACTGCCAGCCTGCATCCGTGGGGAGTGCCTCGACCAGCTTGGCCTCCATCGGCGCGGTCGAAAGTGGAATCGAATCGATGACCTTCTTCAAGGCGCGCTTCTTCGTCGCCATGACCGCACCTCACGTCGACGCGTGTGCTGCAGACTCGGAGCGCCGTGAAGCGCGTTTGCTACTGCCGCCGTTGACGAACTTTCGAATCGCGTCTTCGAGCGGCCGCTCGCTGTCGCAATATTCTTCCCACGCTTTGGTCTTGGCGAGCAACGCGGGCACGGTACGTATCGTGTATTTCTGCGGATCAAGGCCTGCTTTTACCTGCGACCACGTCAGCGGCATCGAAACCGGTGCGCCCTCGCGCATGCGTGGCGACAGCGGTGCGACTGCTGTGGACATACGATCGTTGCGCAAGTAGTCGAGGAAGATCTTCCCGTCGCGCAGCTTCTTGGACATGTTGATCAAGTAGCGCTCCGGGCTGTCTTCTGCCATGCGCGCGCACACGCCTTGTGCGAAAGCCTTCGCTTCAGGCCAGTTCAGTTTGCGATTCGATTTCGCGAGTGGGGTGACGACGTGCAGTCCTTTGCCGCCCGTGGTTTTGCAGAACGTCACGAGGCCCAAGGCTTCGAGCCGCTCCTTCATTTCTTTCGCCGCTGCGATAACAGTGTCGAAATCGACGTCCGGCGCCGGGTCGAGATCGAATACCAACCGGCCCGGTACCGCAGGCTCGTACGGTTGGCAATTCCATGGATGCAGTTCGATCGCCGCGACCTGAGCCACTGCCGCAAGTCCCTCGATACGATCGATCTGCAGATAGGGTTTGCGATCTCCCGAGACTCGCGTCAGCGTAATCAGATTCGAGGTGCCAGGCATCGCGTGCCGTTGAAAGAAGCGTTCGCCAGTGATTCCATCGGGTGCGCGAATGATCGAACACGGCCGGCCTGCGATGTGCGGCATCAACCATTCGCCTACCGTTTCGAAGTACCGCGCCAGGTCTAGTTTCGTGATGGGTTTGCGATCCGCCGTGGCTGCCCAAAGCTCTTTGCCAGGATTCGAGATCGGCACACCCATGACCACGGAGTCCTTTGCATCGGACTTCCTGCGCGTGTTGCGCTTGGTTGAGGGCTGTCGCTTCGCGCTCTTCGGCGCCGGCTTTGCGAGCGTTTGCTGCGCTTGAGCTGGAGTTTCTGCTTCCACTTCTTGCGCAGGCTTATCCTCGCGCAATCCCTTGTATGCGGCTTGGCGTACGTTGCCATCGCCTGTCCACCCGGCGAACTCGATTTCCGCCACCAGCTCAGGTTTGACCCAGCGAACGTCGGCTTGCTTGCGCGGTGCATTCTTGCCGCCAAACGGGCTGATATCGGTCGTCAATGCTTTGAGCTTCGGTGTGAGGAGCTTGACCTTATCGCGTCCGAAGCCGGTGCCCACGCGACCGACATAGACCAAGTGCTCGCCGCGATGCACGCCGACCAGTAATGATCGCAGCTGTCCTGATGCATGCGTCCATCCGCCGATCACGACTTCGTGCCCCGCCCGGCATTTGGCTTTGACCCAATCGCCGCCACGCCCTGATCGATAGGGCGCATCCAATCGCTTGGAGATGATGCCTTCCAAATTCATTCGACACGCCGATTCCAGCACCGCGTCGCCTGCGGTGATGAAGTGGTCGACATACTTGATGAAGGGTTCATTGGAGGCGTGCTGTGTGATGAACGCTTGTAATCGCGCCTTGCGCTCTGAGAGCGGCAGGCGGCGCAAATCTTCGCCCTCGACGAACAGCAAATCGAAAACGAAGCAAACCAGATTCTTGGTATTGCCGTCGGACAGTGCGGCCTGAAGTGCGGCAAAGTCAGGAGCGCCGTTGTGATCGAGCGCGGCGATCTCGCCGTCGATCAAGCAATCAGGTAGATCGCGTGCGGCGGCCACGATCTCGGGGAATTTGGCTGACCAATCCAATCCCTTGCGCGTCTTCATCGTAGCCGCGCCATTCGCAACACGCAGTTGCATTCGATAGCCGTCGAACTTCACCTCGTGAGCCCATTGGCCTCCATTCGGCGGCCGCTCGACCGATTTGCACAGCTCCGGGTCCACGAAATCCGGCGGCGCCTTGCCGTTCTTCTTGCGCGCAGCTTTCTTGCGCGTTGCCGCTGACGCGGTGTCTCGCTTCGTTGCTCCTGTTCGCTTGGCTGCGGCCTTCGCTGCAACAGGATCGTTGTTCGAAGCTTCCTTCGAATTCCAGATCGCATCCGGTCGCGCAAGTTTCTTCGTCTCGAGCATGAATGGTTTGGGTCCGCGTCCTTTGCCTGCCGCGATCTGCGCCATGCTCCGACCCGATGCGACGGAGCGATCTTCGGCCATCATCTGTTCAGTCCCTTCCGCGCCAGTTGCGAATTCGTCGTGATGCTTGATCAGCAACCAATTGGTGCGCTTGCCGCCGTACCGATCGCTGCGCATTCGCACGATGACGTAACTGCCCTGTAGTCGATCGCCGTCGAGTGTGAACTTGAGTTCACCTTTGCGAAGTTGTTCCTGCGGTGACTTATCCCCGATCGGTTCCCAGAAACCTCGATCCCAAAGTTGCACCGTCCCGCCGCCATACTGACCTTTCGGGATCGTGCCCTCGAAGTCGCCGTAATCGAGCGGATGATCTTCAACCTCAACGGCGAGCCGCTTGTCTTTGGGATCGAGAGACGGCCCTTTCGTGACTGCCCACGACTTGAAGACGCCATCGAGTTCGAGACGCAAATCGAAGTGCAATCGGGTGGCCGCATGCTTCTGAATGACGTAGCGCAGTTGCTGCGATTTCTTGACCGGGAGCTTGCCGCTCGGCTCGGCAGTTTTGCTGAAGTCGCGCATCGAGCGGTATTTCGATAACTTCGTAGCCACAGGGGTCTCCGCAGGGGCTTATCGGGTTATGTGAGAACGTTCCTCTTGGGCTGTGCGTTCCGGCGTCACTTTCATCCTTTCAACTACTGGCACCCTCGGGGCAGCGCCTTATACTCCGCGCCTTCCCAATGCGATCGAACGCGCGTGCTTTAGGCGGCACGCAGCTCATTGCATTTCTCAATCAGACATTTCCCACAGAGCGATGAAAATAGATGTGGTTTAAGAATCTTTTGATCTATCGCCTGGATCCGAACTTTTCGGTATCGGCTGCCGAGCTCGAAGAGAAGTTGGCGGCGCGCAGTCTGCAGCCGTGCGGCAGTTTCGATATGCAAAGCCGCGGCTGGGTGCATTCCAGTCCTGCGCAGCGCTATGTCCACACGAGTCATGGTCAGCATTTGATTGCGCTCGGCATCGAACAAAAACTGCTGCCGGCTTCGATCATTCGACAGGTGGCGACGGAGCGCGCGAAGGAACTCGAGCAACAGCAAGGCTATCCGGTCGGTCGGCGACAGATGCGGGAGTTGAAGGAACGCGTCACGGAAGAATTGCGCGCTCGTGCGCTTACGCGTCGCACCACGACACGCGCGTGGATCGATCCGAAGAATTTCTGGTTCATCGTCGATGCTGCAGGAGGTGCTCGTGCCGATGCAGTGACTGAAACGCTTCGCGACACGCTCGGCAGCTTGCCGGTGCAGCTACTCGACGTCGAACGCTCCCCGCAGACTTCGATGGCCTCATGGATGATGTTGGGCGATGCGCCGCTGCGATTCGTCATCGATCAGGATCTCGAATTGCAGGCGGTCGATCAAAGCAAAGCATCGATTCGCTATGCGCGTCACACACTCGATGGCAAAGAGATCAAAGCGTATTTGAGCGCTGGCATGTACGTCTCGCGATTGGGACTCACGTGGAACGATCGCATCTCATTCGTGCTCACCGAAAAGCTACAAGTCAAACGCGTTGAGTTCGTCGGCATCTCCAACAGCAAGTCCGACGAGCAGTCGGCGCTGCCGCCGGAGGAACAGTTCGATATCGACTTCGCACTGATGTGCGGGGAGCTGTCGAAGCTGCTGAGCGATTTGGTCGAAGCGCTTGGCGGGGAGACCGCACGCGCTGCGGCGGCCTAAAGCCTCAAAAAGAAATTTCACACGGAGAACACAGAGAACACGGAGAGCCCGGACCTAAGTCCTTCTGTTTACTCCGTGCCCTCCGTGATCTCCGTGGTTATTCCGAAATGTTCGGATCGCCTTGACGACCCGGGAGCCCGCCAGTAATACTCCGGCGCTATGAACACGCCCGCTTCTGCAACACACCGCTGGTGGTGGCGCCTCTCATAAGGAGAGGGCCACTGGAACTGCTGGGCGCTTAAAACACCACCGCTGACGAATCCAGAAAACCCATCTCCGCGCATCCGGGGATGGGTTTTTTATCGCCTCTCGCCCGGACTTGAGCGAAGTCCCCCGACGAGGAATTGAAGTTTGAAACCACCGTTTGACATAGCCGCCGATCTCGACACGCCCGTCTCGGCCTACTTAAAGCTCAAGCCTTTCAAGCCGCGCTTCCTGCTGGAAAGCGTCGAGGGTGGCGAGCGTTTGGCGCGGTACTCCTTCATCGGCTTTGGCGACTGTCTCGAAGTCCGGCTCGATGAGCGCGGACTGACCGTCGACGGGCAAACCCGGCCTGCACCGGCGACACAAAAGGAATTGTTAGACGCACTGAGAGACGCCCTAAAGCGCGCGCCGCAACCGAGCCCCAGCATTCCAGGCGTGCCTTTGTTGGGAGGACTGGTCGGCGTAGCCGGCTACGATCTGGTGCGGCGCTTCGAACGCTTACCCGCGCGGGCGCGACTCATCGAACCCACACCCGAAGCGCATTATCTCGCGCCACGCTCGTTGCTCGTCTTCGATCACCTCACTCGCGGTGTGGCGTTGCTCCATGCAGGCACCGAGGCGGAACGCCAGGCTCTGCGCAAAGAAGTGATCCAGGCGCTGCGTGGCCCAGTTCCGGTGAGCGAGCGTCGCGTGAAATATTCGCCAGCGATCGGCAGCCTGAGCGAAAGTGAATTCATCGCCGGTGTGAACCGCACCAAGGAATACATCGCTGCAGGCGATGTGTATCAACTCGTGTTGTCGGTGCGGTTCGGCGGACAGTGCGATCTGGATCCCTTCGAAACGTATCGCGCGCTGCGACTGCTCAATCCTTCGCCTTATATGTACTACTGCGATCTCGGCGATTGCGTGGTCGTCGGCTCGTCGCCTGAAGCGTTGGTGAAACTGCATGACGGCAAAGGCGAGATGCGCCCAATTGCGGGCACTCGTCCACGCGGCAACGACGATGCGGATGATCGGAGGCTCGAAGCTGAGTTGCTGGCGGATCCGAAAGAAAACGCCGAACACGTGATGCTCGTGGATCTCGCGCGCAATGATCTAGGCCGCGTTGCGAAGGCAGGGTCCGTGTACGTCGATCCTTATCGCCGCATCGAGCGCTACAGCCACGTGATGCACATCGTGAGCGGCGTGAAAGGCGAACTGGCGCCGGACAAAGACGCATTCGACTTGTTTGCAGCCGCATTCCCCGCTGGCACGCTCGTAGGCGCACCGAAAGTCCGTGCGATGGAAATCATCGATGAACTCGAGCCGGTGCGACGCGGATTCTACGGCGGCACCGTGGGCTATTTCGGATACGGCGGCGACAACCGCAAAACGATTCAGATGGATCAAGCGATCACGATTCGAACGATAGTCTTCCGCGGCGACACTTACAGCTATCAAGCGGGCGCGGGCCTGGTTGCAGATAGCGTTCCGGAAGCCGAATACCAAGAAGTTTTGGCCAAGAGCGCGATCATTCGTCGCGCGCTTGCGCTTGCCGAGGAGGGGCTATGAGCACTCCCACACACTCAGCACCTCGTCTACTGCTCGTCGATAACTACGATTCCTTCACGTACAACCTCGTGCAGGCCTTCATGGTGCTCGGCGCAGAGGTGATCGTGTATCGCAACGATCAGATCACTCTCGATGAGGCCCGAGCGCTGGAGCCTACGCATTTATGTATTTCGCCGGGGCCCGGCACGCCGCACGACGCCGGTGTATCGATGAAGATGATCGAAGCCTTCGCGGGTAAGGTGCCGATTTTTGGTGTGTGTCTCGGGCATCAATCGCTGGTCGAAGTGTTCGGCGGCAAGGTGGTGCGGGCTCCGCGGTTGATGCATGGCAAGACTTCGCTCGTCGAACACGACGGCCGCACGATCATGGCCGGCATGCCACAACCGTTCGAAGCGGGCCGCTATCACTCGTTGATTGCACAACCGCAGTCGATGCCGAGCGTGTTGGAGGTGTCGGCACGCACGACAGAAGGGGAGATCATGGGCGTGCGTCATCGCGAATACGCGATCGAAGGCGTGCAGTTCCATCCCGAAAGCGTGCTGACGCCGCAAGGCCCGCACCTCATGGGCGAGTTTTTGAAGTTGAAGTCGGGAGTGCGCCAGCAATGACGGCACTTCGTGACACGCTCGAAGATCTCTTGGAGCGCCGCAATCTGAGCGAAGCTGAGGCAGCGGACCTGCTGCTCTCGTTGACGGACACCACGCTAGCCCCTGCAATGGGGGGCGCGCTACTCGCTGCATTGCGAGTCAAAGGCGTGACGGCGGAAGAGATGCGCGGATTCGCAAAGACCATGCGCCGCATGGCGCGCCGTCCGATCTTGTCGCCGGGTACACCGCTCGTGGATATGGTCGGAACCGGCGGCGATGGCTCGGGTAGTTTCAATCTCTCGACGGGTGCGGCTCTGCTTGTGGCGGCGATGGGCATCCGCGTCGCGAAGCATGGTACGAGCTCGGTCTCGAGTCGCAGCGGTAGTGCTGATGTGATTCGTGCGTTGGGATTGCCGTTGCCGCTCGATGAGACGCTCGCCGGCGAATGTCTCGATGCCACGGGATTCACGTTCTTGTTCGCGCCTCACTATCACCCAGCGATGAAATCCATCATGCCGATTCGGCAAGCAATGGGTGTGCGCACGGTGTTCAATATCCTAGGCCCGCTCTCCAATCCGGCCGAACCGCCGTTTCATTTGATCGGCGCGTATCACATCGATGTGGCTGCCTTGATGGCCGAAACCTTGGCGGGAATGCCGATCGAGCGCGCTTTCGTCGTTCATGGCGATCCAGGCTGGGACGAGGCCACGCCGGTCGGTCCGTTTACGCTGTTCGACGTGCGTGCTGGAGAAGTGAAGCGCACGAGACGCAGTTGCGAAGAGTTTTCGCTGCCTCGTTGCACGGTGGATGAACTCAAGGGCGGCGATGCGGCTTACAACGCAGAGCACCTGCGTGCTGTGCTCGAGGGCCGCGAGCGCGGCGCGCATCGCAATGCCATCGTGTTGCAGGCGGCGCTCGTATTGGAGTTGCTCGGCAAGGTCGATTCTCCCGCCCGTGCCGCTCACATGGCTGAAGATGCAATCGAGTCGGGCGCCGGTCGATTGCTGCTTGAAAAGCTCGTGCACTTTGGGCGCCGTACTGCCGAGAGAGGGAATTCCACGTGAGCGGATTACTGACTGAAATGTGCCAGGCGAGCTTGGAGCGTCTAAAACAGGCGCAGGCTCGCGAGTCCGAACAGGCATTGTGGAATCGCGCACTGGCTACGCCCGCAGCGCCGCCGCTCAAGCTGTCACCGGAAGGGTTCGATGTGATTGCCGAATGCAAACTGCATTCGCCATCTGCGGGCGATTTGTCCGGACATACGGCGAATGTCGAAGCGCGCGTGCAGGCCTATGCGAAAGGCGGCGCCTGCGCGGTTTCCGTGCTGACGGAGCCGCTGCGATTTGGCGGTCAGCTCGAGCATCTCGCCCAGGCCGTGCAAGTGTTGAAGCCGTTCAACGTTCCGGTGATGCGCAAGGACTTTCTGGTCGATCCCTACCAAGTAATGGAAGCGCGTGCGGCTGGCGCGGGCGGCGTGTTGGTGATCGTCCGAATGTTGGATCGCAGCCGCATGACCGAACTACTCGACTGTGCTGCGATCTTGAAAATGTTCGTGCTGCTCGAAGGCTTCGATACGGAAGATCTTGCAGTCGCTCGCGAAGTGCTCGGCGCTCGCAAACAACACGATGAGCAAGTGCTCGTCGGCGTGAACTGCCGCGACTTGCAAAAGCTCACGGTTGAAATGCCGCGCTTGGAAGAACTCGTCGACGATCTGCCAACAGGTCTTCCGCGGGTGGCGGAAAGCGGCGTGAGGAGCGTTGAGGATGTCCGTCACGTCGTCGACGTGGGCTATCAGCTTGCGCTTGTCGGCACCACGCTCATGAACTCGGACGATCCTTGTCGATTGCTGGGCGACATGCTCGCGGCAGGCCGCGAGCGAGCCATGCACAATCGCGCGACGGAATAATTTGTGAGCGTGTGGATCAAGATCTGCGGATTGACCTCGGGCGATGCCGTCGAAGCAGCCATTGAATGCAACGTCGATGCAGTTGGGTTCGTTTTTGCACCTTCGAAGCGCCAGGTCGACCCGCTTCGAGCAGCGCAACTCGCCCGCATCGTGCCGTCGCGAATCGCCAAAGTTGCGGTGATGCTTCATCCATCTCAGCAAGAGCTCGACGCAGTCTTGGCTGGGTTTCGTCCCGACGTGTTGCAGACCGATGCAGCCGATTTCGCAGCGCTGATCGTTCCAAGCGAAATTGAAAAACTCCCCGTCGTGCGTGGAGCTGTGAAACTCGCCGCACCGCGCGTCTTGTTCGAAGGTGCGGTGAGCGGCCAGGGCAAGATCGCCGATTGGACGGCGGCGGCCTCATTGGCGCGGCACACCCAGCTCGTGCTCGCCGGCGGTTTGAATCCAGGCAATGTCGAACAGGCTATCGCCGCCGTCCATCCCTTCGGAGTCGATGTGAGCAGCGGAGTGGAGCGTGCTCCCGGACGCAAAGACCCCGACAAAATTCGCGAATTCGTGCAACGTGCGCGTGATTTGCAGTGCATTACTTCCGAGGATCGATAAATGGCTTTTTCGCTTAGCGCGAGTGAATCCGAGCGGCTCCTCGCCGGCGTGATGAATGATGTGTTTCCTGATGTGCACGGGCGCTTCGGTCCTTTCGGCGGACGATACGTTCCGGAAACGTTGGTCCCTGCGCTCGATCGATTGCAGGCTGGCGTCGATAAATATTTGCGCGATGCGGATTTCCTGCGCGACTTTCATGCCGAACTCAAAGATTGGGTGGGCCGACCCACGCCGCTGACGCATGCACGAGAATTATCACGTCGCTGGGGTGCCGACATCTGGTTGAAGCGCGAAGATCTCGCGCATACCGGCGCACACAAGATCAACAACTCGATCGGACAAGTGCTGCTCGCAAAGAAGCTCGGAGCGAAGCGCGTCATTGCCGAAACGGGAGCGGGTCAGCACGGCGTCGCCTCGGCAGCCGCATGTGCACGGCTGGGTATGCCGTGCACCGTGTATATGGGTGCTGTCGATATGGAACGTCAGGCACCCAACGTCGGCCGCATGAAGCTCCTCGGTGCCACAGTGGTTCCGGTGACGAGCGGCGATCAAACCTTGCGTGCCGCCGTTGACGAAGCATTGCGCGATTGGGTTTCGGATCCGAACGGAACGTATTACTGCTTAGGTTCGGCCATCGGCCCGCACCCGTATCCGTACATCGTGCGCGAACTGCAATCGGTCATCGGACGCGAAGCGCGCGAGCAATTCTTGAACGCGCGCGGCAAATTGCCCGATCTCGTCACCGCGTGTGTGGGCGGCGGATCCAATGCGATCGGCTTGTTCTATCCGTTCGTGAAAGATCGCAGCGTCGACATGCTAGGCCTGGAAGCCGGCGGCAAAGGCACGGGCTTGGGCGAAAACGCTGCGTCACTCGCTTATGGCACACCGGGCGTGCTGCAAGGTTGCTACTCGCTGTTGCTGCAAGATGAGCACGGGCAGATCCAAGAAACACATTCCGTCTCGGCGGGCTTGGACTATCCGGGCGTCGGTCCGGAGCATGCGCTCTACATGAGCATCGGACGCGTGCGCTACGAGGCTGTGAACGATGATGACGCGCTCGCTGCACTGGGCGAGGTCTGCGCCGCGGAAGGCATTCTCCCCGCGATCGAATCCTCGCACGCCTTTGCTGGAGCGAAGCGCTACGCGAAGGGCAACCCTGGCAAGAGCATTTTGATCGGGCTTTCGGGTCGCGGCGATAAAGACATGCCGACGCTTCAGCGCACGCTGTTGAAAGGAGTGATCTGATGTCTGCCGCAGATTCGATCAGCGCTGCGATCCGC
>DASTSB010000070.1:0-3222 GCA_035760885.1 Steroidobacteraceae bacterium
GTTCGAGATGTCCACTGTGGGAGTGATCGATGGGATATGAGCCCCCGCTTTCGTGGTGATGTTCGCGTCTAGATCTTGCGAGAGCAGCAGGAACGTCGTCATGCGCCAGCGAAAGTCGGAGTCGGCACGCGATGCTTTCAGCTGCGCGTTGAACTTATCGCTGATCTGCCAATCGGTCGTGAACCCGAGATGCTTGAAATCGGAATCTTGTTCGAAGTATCGGTTTTCCGACCAATACCGCACGTTGTGCAACGTTCCGCTCACCAGGTTGCCGTCCGCATCGAGCTGAAAGTTCTGCGGAGTGATGTAGCCGAAGCCGGTTGAACCCGCCTGACCCGAACTCGTCCCGCGGACCAATTCGTTGTCGGTGTAGCGATCGAAATCGGATGTGAGCTTCGAGTACAAGAAGTCGAGCGTAAACATCAGGCCATCGGTCGGTTTCCACTGGACCGCTGCGGTGCCGCCGATACGATCGCGCTTGCCGTCTTGCACCTCGGGCCTGCCCAATCGCGGGATGTTGACGTCGGCCAGCTGTGCATTGGTGAGACCGGATTCGTTGACGAATCCCGGCGCGAGCGATGCCGGATTCGCGGCCGTGACGCTCGGCAGATTCCAGTTGAAGTTGGCGACACGCGTTGGCCAATCCGAAGGGGGAACGGCTGCGCGGTTGGTTCCTGATGCCACTGGGCCGACGTGACCCACTGCCCAGCCTTGCGAACTCCAGCCGTCGGTGCGGAACTTGCGTTCGGAGTAGGTCGCACTCAGCAACACGCCGAAGGTGTCGTTCCACGTGTTGCTGATGAGAAAACTGGCGCGCGGATCTAGCTGCTGCGATGTCTCCTGATAGGCGCCTTGAACTTGGTAGCTGGCTTTGAAGCCGTCGTAATCGAACGGACGTGGCGGCTTCAAGTTGATCGTGCCCGAAAGCCCGCCTTCGACGACGCTCGCACGAGGTGTCTTGGATACCTCGAGTGCGCTGAAGATTTCCGAGGGCAGCACGTCGAAGTCGAACTCGCGGCTGCGGGCCTGCTGGTCGACGCTGCCTTCGGACGCGACGCTGACCGGCATGCCATCCAGCAATACTCTCGCGAAGCTGGGGCCGAGACCGCGCAGCGAAATCTGTTGGCCCTCACCGTTGGTTCTGGAGATCTGCACGCCGGGAACGCGCTGCAGCGCCTCTGCCAGATTGTTGTCGGGAAGCTTGCCCACGTCTTCGGCGGAGATCGAGTCGGTGAAGTTGACGTTTTCGCGTTTCACCTCGAGCGATTGCTCGAGGCTGCCACGAAAGCCCGTGACGACGACTTCTTCCAACTTCTCGTCTGAGCCGGGAGTGGTGCTCTGCTGCGCCTGCGCAATGCCTGCGCTCACGCACAAACTCAAAAAACTGATCTTTGCCAGCGAACTGGGCACGGTGTGCTTCACGACTATCCCCTCCGGTACTTATTCAGAATTTAGGGACCTGCGGCTCCCTGAAGCCGCAAGTCAGGCCGTGTGCGTCACCGATGCTGACCACTTTTACATTTGGCCTGACCACTTTAGTCTCGCGTGGTCAGGGAAGACCTGTCAACAGTGTCAGCCGGCGGCTGAAAACGCGCGCAGGTGCGCGGGAAAAAAGGAATTGCCCGATAACAAAGGAGTAATCACAGGTGGTCAGACCACGCTATACTCGCCGCGGGTTGGAAGATGGGTCGAGGTCGGCGATTGGGTGCCTTTCCGCCGTTCCTTGCGTACCGACTCTACGCACAATCAGTGATTCGTATGCCGCACTCCGCCGATCGCAAGCTTTATCAAAAAGTCGCCAACGCTATCGTCGCCGCCATCAAGAGCGGCGTGTACCCGCCGGGTGAGCGGTTGCCGCCCGAACGCGAATTGGCGGAAAAACTCGATGTGAGCCGGCCGACCATTCGCGAAGCGCTCATCGCGCTGGAAATTCGCGGCATCGTCGAGGCACGACGCGGGTCAGGCATCTACGTGATTCAAGCGGCACCGTCGGAAGCGACCAGTGCAGAAGACGATTTGGACATCGGTCCCTTCGAAGTGAGCGAAGCGCGCCGCTTGTTCGAAGGGGAATCCGCTGCATTGGCGGCGGCGATCATCACCGACGAAGAACTCGCCGAACTCGAAAAGCTGCTGGAAGCGATCGGCGCCAATGTCGACAACGACTTGGGCGAACGTGCGGATCGCGATTTCCACATCGCCATTGCCGAGGCAACGCAGAATCCCGCAATCGCGACGGTAGTCGAGACGTTGTGGGACATGCGCTATCGATCGCCGCTGTGTAAAACGATGTTCGATCGTGCGCGTCGTGCGGGTTCGAAGCCACGACCGGACGATCACCGCGAAATTCTCGAAGCATTGAAGGCTCGCGATCCGAAGGCAGCACGCGCTGCCATGCGCGCGCATCTCGACCGCGTGATCAATGCGCTGCTCTCCGCAACTGAAACAGACGCTCTCCAAAAAGCGCGCTCGGAAGTGGATACGAAGCGCAAAGAATTGGCGCGCCGGTTAGCGGTTTGAACGCCCAAAGGACGTCATGGACTCAGGAATCGGACGCAACACAAAGCGCGCAAAGACAACGAGCGAATAGCGGGCCTAGCGAGGCCAGAGCAGCATGCCTTCATGCACGCTCGCTCTTGGCTCTGGTTCGATCCACCAATCGTCCCGCTGGGCAGGGACATGCGCTCACTAAGAATCCAAACACATCCGATCTCTTTGCGTTCTTTGTGTTACGTCCGACTTCCCGAGCGTTAGCGATTCTTCGGCGCTCCCGCATACGCAAGTGCGACTCCAATCAAGCAAAACCCCGCCGCAGCGGTGCACGCTTGGATGGCGCCTGAGGATTGAACGGCGGCAATCCAAACATCCCAATTCAGCGAGATTCCAGCGAGCACCGCTGCACCCACGCACATCACGACGATGCCAGTGACGATGAGCGGCTTGTGAGCTTGGGTCAGATCGAGCGGCATATCGGTATCGACGCGATTGAAGTGACCGCGCAAGATCACCCAGAAAATCGCCAGACTGATCAGGTGCATGATGCCCGCCAACAAGAAGATCAACTCTTGATTGCCGGTCCACTGAATTGCCGGCGCGGCGAGCAGAGTCATGAACATGCCGCCGATGCCGCCGGTCGTGGCACCCAATCCGACAACCGAACCGGAAACTTTTGCCGGAAATAAATCTGTCGCGGAAGTGAAGATGTTTGCCGACCACGCTTGATGT
>DASTSB010000071.1:0-5086 GCA_035760885.1 Steroidobacteraceae bacterium
GCTGAAAGGGCCTGGCACGTCGGACATGAAGGGTGGGCTCGTGGTTGCACTTGCTGCGCTGAGTGCTTTGCACCAAGCAGGCACGCTCGATTCGCTGAATATCACCATCGTGATGAATGGAGATGAAGAAGATTCCGGCGAGATGCCGCTTGCGCGCGCTGCTTTGATTGACGCAGCGAAATCGGCGGACATTGCGCTGGGACTGGAGAACGCCGCAGACGATCCTTCGACCGTGGTCACCGCTCGCCGCAGCGCAAGCCATTGGGAACTGCGCGTGAAAGGTACGACGGCACATTCCTCCTTGATCTTTAGCGAGGATGTCGGCGCCGGCGCGATATACGAACTCTCGCGAATCCTGACTGAGTTCTACCAGGACCTCAGCCGAGAACAGTATCTAACGATCAATCCTGGGCTCGTGGCCGGCAGCGCGCAGGTCACGTATCAAAAGGAACCGTTGCAAGCTCGCGCGTCCGGCAAAGACAACATCATCGCGCCGGTCGCGATTGCATCCGGAGATATGCGCGCGATCAGCGTGGAACAGCGCGATGCAGCGCAGGCACGCATGCGACAGATCGTCGCCACGAATCTACCGAAGACCTCTGCCGATATCACGTTCGACACGGGCTATCCACCGATGTCACCGACGGACGGCAATCGCAAACTGCTCTCGATGTATGACGAAGTCAGCCGCGATTTGGGCTTCGGAAAAGTGACGTCCGTGGATCCTCGACGCGCGGGTGCGGCGGATATTTCGTTCGTCGCACAGGATGTGAAGATGGCGCTGGATGGCTTAGGGCTGCTCGGCGGCGGAGCTCACACGCCAAATGAATTCGCCGATCTTCGTACGTTTCAAATTCAAGCGCAGCGATTGGCGATACTGCTTTTACGGCTATCGAAGCAGAAGAGCTGAAGAAGTATCTCCACGGAGTACACGGAGATCACGGAGCAGAAGATCAGGATTTTGATATCGAAAGAAATCACCCTACGGGGCAGATCGATCGAATGGCTTTTAAACGTTGACGCTTCGTTCGACGGAGTCTTTTCTTTTTCTCTGAGCCTCCGTGCTCTCCGTGTCCTCCGTGTGAACTACTCTTCTTGGTCCTTCAGCTAGCCAGTTGATCAACGCTAAGCATCTGTGTCGTCGCGAGCGAATTCGACATCAACACATCCACCACACGCTCATCGCTGCGCAGTACGAAGCTGTTGCCTGCTTGCGCTTTCGCCAAACGCTTCACATGCGTGATCATCTGTGCGATCGCATCCGCGCTCGTGGCACCGACAGTGTCGGAATCGAGCGCTGCCACTGACAACGTGAGCAACGGAAACTCGCGCTGATGGCCATCGCGATCCGTCGCCACGATCTGCCTCGATGCCGCGTGATCCGGCGAATAGAAGTTCGCAACGGTAGCCGAAAACTTCTCCAGTACGCGCTGCACGCGTTGGCGCCAATCGGCCGAGCGCATCACGACGACGAAGTCATCGCCGCCCACGTGCCCGACGAAATCGAGCCGTGCCGAGCACGTGTTCTTCAGCAGTGCCGACAAATGCAGGATCACTTGATCGCCATGAGCGAATCCGTACACATCGTTGTAGGGCTTGAAGTGATCGAGATCGAAGTAGCAGACCACGAAGCGCTTGCGACCCTCGATCAGCTTGTCGATGCAGCTACGAACCGCGCCATTGCCAGGCAACAACGTCAGCGGATTGGAATGTTTCGCTGCTTGCAGTTGCTGTTCTGTGATCAACCGCAGGAGATCGATAGATTGCCCGAGCCCGTGATACCGGCCATCTTTGGTGATCACGAACTCTTCGGTGAGTCGCGGCCGCCCCTTCTGCGTGACCAAACGGCTCACCTGTTCCAGTCGCAGTTGCCCATCGATGAGCAGAGTCGGCGACTCCATGACGGCGGTCACCGACTTCTTGTTATAGATCTCCGGATGCAGCGGCTTCGCCAGTAGGGCAAAGAGCTGCTCGCGTCGCACGACACCCAGGGGTCGGCCGTCTTTCACCACGGCGAGCGTGAGGTGCTCAGGGTTCTGCCGAAACAATTCGGCGACCTCACTCACCTTCAAGTCGGGATTCACCGGCGGCACGTACACAGCGATATGTTCGGCTGTGAGCGCGGTATGCGTGACAATCGAGCGCTCCAGAGATTCAAGCTGCTGCAGTGCGGCCATCGGCGCAGCGCCAGGCCGCCCGAACAAGTGGCCTTGCAGTCGATCGACTCCTAAGTCGACCAACTCGCGGCACTCGCGCTCGGTCTCCACCCCTTCTGCAATGACACGACACCCCATCGCGCGGCCCATATCCAAAATCGAGCGCACGAACTCCAGCTTCGTCGAGTCCGCATCAATGCCGCTGACGAAATAGCGATCGATCTTCACGTAGTCCGGCTTCAGCTCTGACCAGGTTCGCAGGCCAGAGGAACCCGCGCCGAGATCGTCGATCGCAATCGCGCACCCTGATTCGCGTAGGCGCTGGAGCGTCGATCGCAATCGCGCGTAATCGTCGAGCAAGCTTTCTTCAGTGAGTTCGATGACACATCGATCCGGCGCGAGACCCGCATTGGCCGCGAGTTCAAGAAAGCGCTGCGCGAAATTCGGTTCGTCGTAGATCGTCTCGGGCGAAACATTCACGAACAATTGCCCAGCAACGCGTGCAGCGACGAAGCGCTTGAAAGCGCTTTGAATACAAAGCAGATCGAGTTCGAGCTTGAAGCCGCCGCGGCGTGCGGCGTCAAACAGATTTTGCGGCGAGTGCAACCAGCTATCGGACGGCCCTCGGGTAAGCGCCTCGAAACCGCAGATACCTCGCGAGCGTGGATCGATGATCGGCTGGAACAACGTCGTGATACGCCCCTCACGCACCAGCGCCATGAGCTCATGCGTAGCGGCGTCAAGGCGACGCAATCGCAACGTGGGCGAATCCGTACGGGGATCAGACATAACGTGGTGGCCAGACCAGCAGTGGTCGAACCATAGACGCCGACGTGATCTAAGTCCGCGACTTGGCTCTCACTGTTTGAGGCGGAGCCCGATGCAAGGCATCAGATAAACGACGGCTGCAACGGCCTGAGAAGATTGCGAAGGCCGATCGCGCCATGGCCGCTGATCGGCAGGAAGGCAGTTGCAGGAGGGACGACTTCGTCGTCAGGAAGGCCTAACGGCAGGACAGAGTCGGATTACGAGGAAGCCGCTTCGCGGCAGGGTAGCCATCGGCAGGCAAGCGCTCTCGCGCAGGGAAGCCTAGCGGCAAGCCAGATAGAAGCGATGGCTGCTCGCGACACAGTCGCTCCAGCAGCAGGAGGGCAATTGCAGGTAGGACCACTTCGTCGTCAGGAAGGCCTTTCGGCAGGACAGAGTCGGATAAAGAGGAAGCCGCTTCGCGGCAGGGTAGCCATCGGCAGGCGAGCGCCGTCGCGCAGGGAAGCCTGGCGGCAAGCCAGATAGAAGCGATGGCTGCTCGCGACACAGTCGCTCCCGCAGCAGGAGCAAGGAGGTTGGGATCCGAGATGAGGCTTTTTCTGGCCTGCCGTTAGGCTTGCCTGCCTATGGCTTACCTTGCCGTTAGGCTTGCCTGCCGCGCGCAGCTAGGCTGCACGCGGCTTGCCATCTTCTTTATCTCTTCATTCCGTCGAAGAAATCATGATTCGTCTTCGTATCCTTCATCTTGTCGATGAGGAACTCGATTGCAGCGAGTTCGTCCATCGGATGCAGGAGCTTGCGGAGAATCCAGATCTTCTGGAGCTCATCGGAAGACGTGATTAGCTCTTCGCGACGCGTGCCGGAACGGTTGATGTTCACTGCCGGGAACACGCGCTTTTCAGAAACGCGGCGATCCAGGTGAATTTCGCTGTTGCCCGTGCCTTTGAACTCTTCGTAAATCACGTCGTCCATGCGCGAGCCGGTGTCGATCAGCGCGGTCGCGAGAATCGTGAGCGAACCGCCCTCTTCGATGTTGCGTGCGGCACCGAAGAAGCGCTTCGGGCGTTGCAGTGCGTTGGCATCTACACCGCCGGTGAGCACCTTGCCGGAGCTCGGTACCACTGTGTTGTACGCGCGAGCCAAGCGCGTGATCGAGTCGAGCAGAATGACCACGTCGCGTTTGTGTTCGACCAGGCGCTTGGCCTTTTCGATCACCATTTCGGCGACCTGGACGTGACGCGTTGCAGGTTCGTCGAACGTTGAAGAAACAACCTCGCCGCGCACGGTGCGCGCCATTTCGGTCACTTCTTCCGGACGTTCGTCGATCAGCAGCACAATCAGATACACCTCGGGATGATTCGAGGTGATCGAGCTCGCGATGTTCTGCAGCAACATCGTCTTACCGGCTTTCGGCGGGGAGATGATGAGGCCGCGCTGACCTTTACCGATGGGCGCGACGAGATCGATGATGCGCGCCGTCAAATCTTCGCTGGAACCGTTGCCGCGCTCGAGCTTCAAACGCTTGGTCGGATGGAGCGGCGTCAAGTTCTCGAAAAGAACCTTGTGCTTGGCACCTTCCGGGGAATCGAAGTTGATTTCCCCGACCTTGAGCAGCGCAAAGTAGCGCTCGCCGTCTTTCGGTGGACGAATCAACCCGGAGATCGTGTCGCCCGTGCGCAGGTTGAAACGGCGGATCTGGCTCGGACTGACGTAGATATCGTCGGGGCCGGCGAGATACGAGCTGTCTGCCGATCGCAGAAAGCCGAAACCGTCTTGCAAGATTTCCAGAACGCCATCGCCGTAGATATCTTCACCGCTACGTGCGTGGGCCTTCAGGATTGAGAAGATGATGTCTTGTTTGCGCGAGCGGGCGAGATTTTCCAGGCCCATCTTCTGCGCGATTTCCACCAACTCAGGGACTGGCTTCAGTTTGAGTTGAGTCAGATTCATCGACTGGCGGGAGGCCGCCAGCTCGGATGGGGAAATAATTCCTATGTCGTCCCCATCGAATGGATCGTCTAGCGGCAAGTCATCATGTTGCGGCTGCCGATGATTGCCGCGATTGCCGTCGTTATTGCCGCGGTTCGGTCGACCGCCGCCCTTGCCCGGACGATTACGGGCTTGATTACCGAGATAGCCTCTCACAGTTTGCTGTCCAAAAA
>DASTSB010000072.1:0-8838 GCA_035760885.1 Steroidobacteraceae bacterium
GCGCGGCGATAAGGCTCATCGCGACGTGCGGCTTTCTGATCGCCGCTGGCATCGGCGAGCTTCATCACTTCGTCCGTCGCCGTCGCCAACTCGGTGGAGATGGAGAGCTCAGCACCCAGTGCGTGCAATTGATTGAGGTAGTACTCGAGCACCGTCTGCGAGGCACGGCCCAAGGCGATGCGCAGCGACTCTGCATTCACGTTCGGATTGCCGTCGCGGTCCCCGCCGATCCAACTGCCGACGCGCAAGAAGCTCTTCGGGCGATGCTGCAGCACACGTTCCCAGCGCGCATACAACATCGGCAGCACGGGCAGAAAAACATCGCGCAAGTAGGTCAGTGCGATTTCCACTTCATCGGCGACGTAGAGTCGTTCGCGTCGCAGCGGACGGGTCTGCCACAGCAATGCGATTTGCCGCAGGATCGCTTGTTCGATCAGATCGCCGTCCGGTGTCTCGGTGCGACCCAGATCGCGGTAGTGCATCAGCTCCGCAATTCGATTGCGATGATCGATCATGCTCTTGCGCATCACTTCAGTTGGATGCGCCGTCAGCACCGGCACGATCAAAGCGGAATCCAGCAACTCGATCACGCGCTGGACATCGACGCCCGCGACCGCAAGCCGCTCCAACGCCGATTCAACGTCTTCGCGCGTCGGCGTCGCGCCGCCCTGGCGATCCTCCGCCAGGTTCGCGAGCATCGAAAACAGCATGAAGCCGCGCACGAACGCGAGCGTGTCATCCAAGCTCAATGCATCCAGGCCGCGATCCGTCGAAGTCGACACGCCACGGTAACGATCCACCGATGAGGCGCGAATGTACTCGATCCGCTGGAACAGCCGCTCACCACCGTAGGCACGAATGACATCGCCGAGCAATTTACCGAGATAGCGAATATCCGCGTTTTGGGTGATTGGCTTGGGTGTGCGCATCAGGTGTCTGGGCTGGAAATGTGCTGAGCTGACAAAATTCGAGGGCGTGCAATTGTGCTGACAACGACTCGCAGAATCCAGCGTGGAAGGCTCATCCGCACTGCGGATTAACCCATCGAAACTCGAGTGAGCGCTAACGGAACGCGCGCGAAACCTTTCGCGCGAGCCCTGGATTAAGTTGTGAACTCATCACGGCGGAATGCGACTTTGGATTCGAGCACGTTGATCATCGGTGCCGGCGCGGCGGGCCTGGCTGCGGCAGCGGAGTTAGCAAAAAACGGTCACTCGGCCCAGGTGCTGGAGGCGCGCGACCGCTTGGGCGGCCGGATTTTTACGCGCATGGAGCCCGGCGTGCCGATTCCGCTCGAATTGGGCGCCGAGTTCATCCACGGCGCGTCTGCCGTCACGTTCGAATGGCTGAACCGAGCGCGCAGCGTAGCCGTCGATGCATCCGAAGTCCGCTGGGAACTCGAGGATGGAATGTTGCGGCCCACGCAGGAGCTGTTCGAGGAGATGAAACGAGGTCTGTCTAAAGCGCCTCGACCGCGCAAGGATCTACCATTTGCAGAGTTTCTGTCAGGGCGGGCAAAGCGCTTTTTACGGCCGAAAGTGCGGGAATTTGCGTGCATGCTCGTCGAAGGCTTCGACGCAGCTGATTCAACGCTCGTGAGCACGACCGAGACGATCGAAGAATGGAGCGGCGGGAGTGCGGCCGATGCGCCCACGTTTCGGCCGCTAAACGGTTACCAGATCCTCATCGACGCCCTGGCTACGGCGGCACACCCCGAACTCATTTCGATCCAAACGCAAACGATCGTCGGCGAGATCACTTGGAAGCGAGGGTCAGTGCGGGTCACGGGAACACGACGAGGTCAGCCATTCGACCTGTCAGCCCGGAATGCGATCGTTACACTGCCGATTGGCATCCTGCAGCGCCCGCCGCAGACGCCCGACGCCGTGCGCTTCGTGCCGGAATTGAAGTCGAAGCGCGGGCCGCTCGAGCTACTCGGCAATGGACCGGTTCACAAGGTCCTGCTGCATTTCCGTAGCGCGTTCTGGGAGCGGCTGGAAAAAGGCCGTTATCGCGAAGAGGCGTTTTTCCACGCGCCGAATGCGCCCTTCCCCACCTTTTGGACCTCGCTACCGATGCGCTCCCCGATCGTCGTCGCGTGGAGCGCAGGTCCAAACGCACAGAGCTTCGTCGGACGCACCCATGGCGAAATCATCGAAGCAGCGCTCGAGAGCTTCCAATCGCTGTTCGGAAAGAAAGCGAACATTCGCCACGAGTTTGAGGGCGCGATGTTTCACGATTGGGAAAACGATCCGTTTTCATGTGGCGCGTATAGCTATGTGCTTGCTGGCGGCTCACGCGCTCGCAAAGCCTTGGCCGCGCCGATCGAGAACACGCTGTTCTTCGCGGGCGAAGCGTCCGATGTAGCGGGCGAATCCGGCACCGTGGCCGGCGCTTTGCAGAGCGGTCTTCGCGCGGCTCGCGAGGTGATGAAATCCCGGAAGATTGGACGTAACACAAAGAACGCATAGATTGACAGGCACGGCAATCCAGCCCGGAGCTCTAAAGGGCATCGTTGCGCCCACCACAGCTCGATGGGCCCGCGATGCTTTTAAGATCCCTACTTGTCTTCCTTTGTGAGCTTTGTGTTGCGTCCGGATTCTCTCTGCTCCCATGCTGCGAAAATTCAAAGGCAAGAGTCGGAGTGTCGCTGGAAAGACAGCGCGGAGAATGCCCATCGTGAAAAAACGGAGGGCAACCATGAACGACGCAGCGCGATGGGCGGCAGTGGAGCAGCGTGACGCCGCATTCGACGGTGAGTTTGTCTTCGCAGTGCGAACGACGGGTATCTACTGCAAGCCGAGCTGCGCATCGCGGCGTGCGCTGCGCAAGAACGTGATCTTTTTCGATTCGGCCGAAGCCGCAGTGCGCGAAGGCTTTCGCGCTTGCCAACGCTGTCGGCCCAACGCGAACAGCAAACCGGTGATCACCAGCGTCGTGCATGAGCTCGCACGAGCGATCGACGCCAATCCTCACCAAGCAGTACGTCTCGAATCTTTGGCAAAAAAGGCGGGTTACAGTCCTTTTCATCTGCAACGCGCATTCAAGAGCATCATCGGTAGCACGCCCAAGCAATATCAGAACGCGTTGCGGGTGCGCGTGTTGAAACGAGCGTTGCACCAAGACGCATCCGTCACGGACGCCATCTACACGGCCGGCTTCGGGTCAAGCAGCCGCATCTACGAGCAAAGCGAAGCGCAACTGGGCATGACGCCGCGCGAATATCGCAGCGGCGGCAAAGGCCTCGTGATCTCGCACGCGCATGGCGAGACGCCGCTTGGCCTCATGCTGATCGGCGCCACGGATCGGGGCATCTGTTTCCTGCAATTTGGGGACAGCGAGGCGCAACTCGTCGGCGAACTGCAGCGGCAATTTCCTGCTGCTGCAATCCAGCCCATGCCGGATGACTCGCGCGAGGAATTCGAACGCTGGATGGCCGCATTGAATCGCCATTTGCAGGGACTGCAACCGACGCTCGATCTACCGTTGGATCTGCGCGGCACGGCGTTTCAATTGATCGTTTGGCGCTATTTGCAACATCTACCGTACGGCGAGGTGAAATCGTACGCGGAGGTCGCCAGAGACTTGGGCAAACCAAGCGCGGCTCGCGCCGTCGCGCGCGCATGCGCAAGTAATCGCGTGGCCCTGCTCGTGCCGTGTCATCGAGTACTGCGCGGGACCGGCGCACTCGGTGGCTATCGATGGGGATTGGAACGCAAACGAGTGCTGCTCGATACCGAACGCACGTACAAGGATCGAACAAAAACGCCAGATCGCGCTTGAATCTGCGCCTTCGATCACAAAGCGAGCGTCGCACCGCCGTTTTGGCCTGACCGCAGGAACTATGTGAGCGGTTTTCCGGTCGGAAGCTAGCCTGACCGCGGAACCTCGGCCCGCGCTTGTCATTGAAAAGAACCGTTCAGCGAGTTGAACCCGGCCAAGTGGCGGCGGGAAAATGCCGGGTTCCCGCCTCGTGCCTCGGAGTCCCATCGATGCGATTTTTCTGGTGTACGCCAGTCATAGCGGCGTTATTGCTTACTGCCTGCGGAAAACAGCAGCAAGCCGGCGCACCTCCTGCACCCGAAGTAGGCGTCGTGACGCTCAAGATGCAACGAGTGAGCGACGTGCGCAATCTGCCGGGACGCGTCTCTGCACACGTGATTGCCGAAGTTCGACCACAGGTCACCGGCATTATTCAGAAGCGCCTGTTCGAAGAAGGCAGCGAAGTCAAAGCCGGTCAGCCACTCTATCAACTCGACGATGCCATCTACCGCGCTGAAGTGAGCAGCCGCGAAGCCGCGGTTGCGAAGGCACGCGCCACTCTTCAGGCCGCCAAATTGGCAGCGAATCGCTCTACTGAACTCGCGCGCATCGACGCAGTGAGCGCGCAAGAAGAGGAAAGCGCGGTTGCGGCAGCCAGCCAAGCAAGCGCCGATCTCGAAGCTGCCGAGGCGGCATTGCGCAGCGCGCAAGTCAATCTTGCCTATGCACGCATCTCATCGCCGATCTCGGGCCGCATCGGCAAATCCAACTACACGCAAGGTGCATTGGTCACTGCGAACCAGGACGAGCCGCTCACGACAGTGCAGCAACTCGATCCGCTCTATGTCGATTTGACGCAGTCGGCCGGAGAGCTATTACAGCTACGACGCGATTTCGGGGGCAAGGATCTCAACCAAAGCGCACCGGTCACGTTGATCCTGGAAGATGGCTCCAAATATCCGCAGCAAGGCGAATTGAAGTTCGCGGACGTGAGCGTGGATCCGCAAACCGGCAGCTTCGCCTTGCGCGCCGTGGTTCCGAATCCGCATCGACTCTTGCTGCCGGGCATGTATGTCCGCGCAGTGTTGGAGCGCGGGGAGCGTGATGCAGTGTTGGCACCGCAGCGCGCGATCTCTCGCGATCCGAAAGGCAATGGCGTCGCACTGGTTGTCACTGCCGATAACAAGGTGGAGCAACGCACGGTTGCGACCACCAGGACCATCGGCGATCAGTGGCTGATCGACAGCGGTCTGCAGGCAGGCGAACGCGTGATCGTCGAAGGCGTGCAGAAAGTGCAACCGGGAATGCAAGTGCACCCGGTTGAAGCAACCGCCGTTGCACAGGCTCCCGCCGCGGCACAGACCGCTGGCCGTTGAGCGGAGCTAGGCATGGCTAGATTCTTTATCGACCGTCCGATTTTTGCGTGGGTGATTGCAATCATCATCATGATTGCAGGCGTCATCTCGATCACGCGACTGCCGATTTCGCGCTATCCGACGATTGCACCGCCATCGGTGAACATCAATGCGTTCTATCCGGGCGCATCGGCCAAGACGGTCGAGGACTCGGTGACGCAGATCATCGAACAAAACATGAAAGGGTTGGACGGCCTGCTGTACATGTCCGCCACCTCCGACTCGAGCGGCGCCGCAGGCCTCACGCTGACCTTCGAAAGCGGCACCAATCCAGATATTGCGCAGGTTCAAGTCCAGAATAAATTGCAGCTCGCGACGCCGCTGTTGCCGCAGATCGTGCAACAGCAAGGCATCAACGTGACCAAGGCGAACACCGGATTCTTGATGGTGGTCGGCTTCGTATCCGAAAACGGCAGCATGGATCGCGTCGATATCGCGGACTACGTGAGCACCAATATCGTGGATCCGTTGAGCCGTGTACCGGGTGTGGGTGGCGTCAACGTGTTCGGATCGAAGTACGCGATGCGTATCTGGCTCGATCCGGACAAGATGAATACGTATCGCGTCACGCCAGGCGACATTACGGCCGCGATCCGCGCGCAAAACGCACAGGTGTCGGTCGGACAACTCGGTGCGCAACCCGCGGTTCCGGGACAAGAGATCAATGCCACCGTCACTTCGCAAGGACGTCTCACCAACGCTGAACAGTTTCGCAACATCATCATCCGCAGCGAAACCAACGGCGCCGTCTTGAAGCTAAGCGACGTCGCGCGCGTCGAACTGGGTTCCGCCGACTACGGCACCATCAGCCGTTGGAACGGTAAACCTGCATCCGGTGTTGCCATTTCGCTGGCGACGAATGCCAATGCGCTGAGCACGGCTCAAGCGGTTCAAAAACTCATCACCGACTTGAAGCCGACGTTTCCGGCGGGACTGCGTGCGATCACCCCGTTCGACACGACGCCGTTCGTGCGTGTCTCGATTCACGAAGTGGTGAAGACGCTGGTTGAGGCGATCGTGCTCGTGTTCTTGGTCATGTATCTGTTCTTGCAGAACTGGCGCGCTACTTTGATCCCAACGATAGCCGTGCCAGTTGTGTTGCTCGGTACCTTCGGCGTGCTCGCGGCGACGGGGTTCTCGATCAACATGCTCACGATGTTCGCGATGGTGCTCGCGATCGGCTTGCTAGTGGACGACGCCATCGTGGTCGTGGAGAACGTCGAACGCGTGATGCGCGATGAGAAGCTTCCCCCGGTGGAAGCGACGCGCAAATCGATGGATCAAATCACCGGCGCGCTAGTCGGCATCGCGATGGTGCTCGCTGCGGTGTTCATGCCAATGGCGTTCTTGACGGGATCGACCGGCGTCATCTATCGACAGTTCTCCATTACGATCGTCTCGGCGATGGCGTTGTCGGTGTTCGTGGCGATTGTGCTCACGCCGGCGCTATGCGCCACGCTACTGCGACCGCACGAAATCGATCACGCAACTCAGCGCGGATTCTTCGGCTGGTTCAATCGCAAGTTCGATCGCAGCAACGACAAATATCGCAACGTCGTCTCGCGCATGCTGGCACGTCCGGGCAGAGCGCTGCTCATCTATGGCGCGATCTGCGCGGTGATGCTCTTCGTCTTCATGAAGCTGCCGACCTCGTTCTTGCCCGATGAAGATCAAGGCGTGCTGTTCGTGCAGGTGCAAGGTCCGGTCGGATCCACTCAGGCACGCACGATGGAAGTGATCAAACAAGTCGAAAAACATTTCATGGAGAAGGAGCAGGATGCGGTCGAATCGATTTTCACCGTGCAGGGCTTCAGCTTCGGCGGTAGCGGCCAGAATGCCGGCATCGGCTTCGTGAAGCTCAAACCGTGGGACGAACGCGAAAACGACAAGCTCACCGTGACTGCCGTGGCTGCGCGGGCGATGGGCGCCTTCAGCCAAATCAAAGATGCGCTCGTATTCGCATTTCCGCCGCCTCCGGTCACAGAGCTCGGCCGTGCTCGCGGCTTCTCGTTCTATCTGCAAGACACGCAAGGCCGCGGACATGATGCGCTGATTGCCGCACGCAATCAGTTTCTCGGGGCTGCCGCGAAAAGCAAACTGCTGGCCAACGTGCGCCCGAACGGTCAGGAAGACACACCGCAATTCCGCCTCGACATCGATGCCCAAAAGGCCGGTGCGTTGGGTCTGTCGATGGCGGCAATCAACGAAACCTTGATCGCTGCCTGGGGCGGTCAGTACGTCGATGACTTCTTGGACCGCGGCCGCGTCAAACGCGTCTACGTCCAAGCGGATGCACCGTTTCGTATGGTTCCCGAAGATTTCCAGCGCTGGTATGTGCGCAACTCGGCGGGCGACATGGTCCCGTTCTCCGCATTTGCAACTTCGCACTGGGAATACGGCTCGCCGCGCCTCGAGCGCTTCAATGGTCTACCCGCGGTCGAATTGAACGGCGAACCCGCACCCGGCGTGAGCTCCGGCGATGCAATGGCCGAGGTTGAACATTTGGTCTCGCAGCTGGCTGCCGGCTATGGCTTGGAGTGGAGCGGCGCTTCGTATCAAGAACGAGCTGCAGGCGCGCAGACCACGATGCTCTATGCGCTTTCGGTCGCAGTGGTATTTCTCTGCTTGGCTGCGCTCTACGAGAGCTGGGCCATTCCCGTATCCGTCATGCTCGTGGTGCCGCTCGGCATTTTGGGCGCAGTGCTTGCGACCATGCTGCGGGGCCTGTCTCGCGACGTGTATTTCCAAGTCGGCATGCTCACGACCATCGGTTTGTCCTCGAAAAATGCGGTCCTGATCGTGGAGTTTGCGATCGCCAATATCGAGAAATACGGTCAGGACATGGTTCAAGGCGTGATGAACGCAATCAAAGATCGCTTGCGTCCGATCTTGATGACGTCGTTGGCGTTCGGTTTCGGTGTGTTGCCGCTTGCGATCGCAACCGGTGCAGGTTCCGGTGCGCGTCGCGCGATCGGTACTGGCGTGGTGGGCGGCATGCTTGCAGGCACGTTCCTCGGCATCTTCTTCATACCGCTGTTCTTCGTCGTAGTGCGACGCGCCGTGCAACGCGCTCGCAAGTGGCGCGATGCGCGTACGGCTCCGCGTGATGAGGCGTCGGCAAATGTTTAGTCGCCAGTCTAGAAGAACTCCATTGGGACCGCGGGGAGCACAGGGCAAGAAAATGGGATTGAGTCCGACCCAATATTCCCCGTGTGCCCCGTGGAAATTCTCACTCTTGGCTCTCTGCGCACTAACCTCGGGCTGCGTCAGTCTCGCACCGAGATATCACCGGCCCGAATCGCCCGTACCGAACGAATGGCCCGCGAGCGCTGCAGCGCCAGGCACTGCGAAGAGCGAATCGAACATCGCAGCGCTTCCATGGCGCGAGTTCGTGAGCTCACCGAAGCTCGAGGGGCTCATTGACCTGGCGCTGCAGAACAATCGCGATCTACGCGTGGCGGTGCTAAACGTCGAAAGAGCGCGCGCGCTCTATCGCATTCAGCGCGCCGATCGCGTTCCGAACCTGAGCGTCAACGGAGCATTGCGACGGCAGCGATTGCCTGAAGGAGCATCGTTCACCGGCCAGGCAGGCGTCACCGAACAGTACAGCGCCACGGTGGGCGCATCGTTCGAACTGGATTTGTTCGGCCGCATTCACAAC
>DASTSB010000073.1:0-8245 GCA_035760885.1 Steroidobacteraceae bacterium
GCCCGTTTACAGTTGGCCGCTGGCAGCAAGCACAGGATAGGCACCCGCCTTCGCGGGTGTGACACTGTTTTTTTTTCGTTCTCTGCGGCAAACAACTCCTCCTCTTCTCTGACGCGCACAGCTTTGCGTTATTTGTGTGGCCTCCGACTGCAGTTGTCAGTTGACCGTTGAGTGTTGACGGACCAGACACACACCTCACACGTTCCACGGCGATACCATAACCTGCGCACGCTAAGACCATAAGAACATCGTATGAGGTCGGCGCGCTCCCATCCCTTGTCCGCCTCACAACTCACAACTGTCAACTCTCAACCGGCGTCCGCCGATGACTTGTCAAACCACTTGGAATTTTCTTCCGTATATGGTTCGATCGGCGTATGGTTCGTGCAACGAACTATTCGCCAGATGATCTGAGCGACGCGATCGACTCTGAAGTTCGACTTTCACGAACGCCGCTGCAAGGCGTCACAAAGATAGGGGGCAACTATGCGATGTCCGGCCATGATCGGTGCCTGCGCGCTGATCTCGACAGTCTCGATGACGGCTCATGCGGAAGACGGGGCTGACGCAGCCAACGTGGAGGAAGTGGTGGTCACCGGCAGCAGCATTCGCGGCGTAGCCAGTGCCGGCTCGCCGAGGATCGCGCTCGATCACGAAGCATTCGTGCAATCGGGTGCTGCCACGAGCAGCGATCTCGCACGCAATCTTCCTCAAGTAATGAGTTTGGGTGCTGACGAAAGTCGTTTGGGCGGTGCACAAGACGGCGCTGCAAACACCACGCGCGTGTCGGGCATCAATCTTCGCGGCATCGGCAACGAAGCAACGTTGCTCCTCATCAACGGCCGCCGACTCGCACCGGCCGGAGTCATCAAGAGTCTTTACGACCCCAACGTAATCCCTGCGGCTGCAGTGGAACGTATGGAGGTCGTGGTTGACGGTGCATCTGCGATTTACGGATCCGATGCAGTCGCAGGCGTCGTGAACATCATCACTCGCAAGGACTTCAGCGGCGCGGAAACCTTCCTGCGCTATGGCAGCGCGGACGGCACCGATCAAATCGTCGCCAGTCAGAATTTGGGACTCACTTGGGACGGCGGCAGTCTGTTTGCTGCGTTCGAGCACTTCGAACGCGATCGACTGGCCGGTTCCGACCGCGATTTCTCCACTAGCGATCGTCGTGCCCGCGGTGGATCAGATGCACGTTCGACGCTAGCTTCTCCGGGAAACATCATCTCGGGTACGACTCGCTATCCTCTACCCCAAGGAAACGGTGTCGGCCTTACTCCTGGCGAGATTACCGCGGGCACGCCCAATCGCTACGATGAGCCTGCAGCAGCGGATCTGTTGCCGCAACAAAAGCGCAATACGTTCTTCCTCGATGCGCGGCAGGAATTCGGTGCTTGGGATGCGTGGTATCAAGGTTGGTTCTCCGATCGCGACTTCGAAGAAAACGTCGCACCTGCTTCTGGTCAACTCCGCGTGCCGAGCACGAATCCTTGGTTCGTTGCACCCGCTGCGCTCGGAACGCCCACTACAGTGAACGTGGAATATCGGTTCCTGAACGAAGACGCCAATCCGCAACTCACCGGTTACGAAAAGGCGTATCAGAACGCGTTCGGCCTAGGCTTGGACCTAGGTGGTGACTGGCGGCTCGACGGCTACGTGAGCTTCAGCAGGAATCACGGCTTTCAACGTCGCGGTGCGATCACCAATGGCGCGGCACTCAACGCTGCGCTTGCGAGCAGCAATCCCGCGACCGCTTTCAATCCGTTCGGCGATGGTTCGTTCAACGTCACGAACAATCCAGCACTCGTGGACATCATCATTGCCAATCGCGATACCGATGCCACCAGCAAGACGAAGGACTATTCCGTCAAAGCGGATGGACCATTGTTCGACTTGCCGGCCGGCGACGTACGGCTCGCAGTGGGAGTCGAACGACACGACAACGAGTTCCAGCAAACCTTGGTCGCAACCAACGTGCTCGCAAGCGGGGCCGAGACGGTCAAGAACGTGCACAACCAACGTCACAACCTGGCAGCGTTCGCTGAGGTGTACGTGCCCATTATCGGCAGCGCGCAAGGCATTACCGGCATTCGCGAGCTCAATCTCTCGCTTGCCGGACGCTACGAGGACTACTCCGACTTCGGCGAGACCACGAATCCAAAGATCGGTTTGACCTGGCGAGTGATCGATTCGCTGAGATTCCGTGCAACGTATGGCACTTCCTTCCGTGCGCCATCGCTGGTGGACAGCAGCGCGCAGATCCACAACATCTTTATTCAAAACTTGACTGATCCAACGGCGGCTGGCGGAACGACGCGCGGCATTTTCCACAACGGCGGGCGCGCTTCGTTGCAGGCCGAAGAGGCAACGACCTGGTCTGTCGGCTTGGATTGGAAGCCCGAAGGCGCTCTCGACGGGTTCACGACGTCGCTGACCTACTACGATGTCGATTACACGGATCGCATCGATGTCGTACCGAACACAGCGTTGACGCAACCGGTCGTCTACTCGCCCTACATTATTCGCCGGCCGGCAGCGAGCGATGCAGCCGCAACGGCAGCATTCAACGCACTCGTGGCAGAGTTCTTCGCGAACCCCGATCTGCAGAGCCCCGTCGAACCCGTCACCAATATCAACGCGATCATCGACGGTCGTCGCGCGAACCTCGGCAGCATGAAGCAGACGGGCATCGATGCGAATCTTGCCTATGCATTCAATACGTCCGTAGGCGATTGGCGTGTGGCTCTGGATATCGCGAAGATCCTGGATCTCACGCGTTCAACCGCACCTGGCTTGCCGTTCGTCGACGTGCTCGACACGTTTGGCAATCCCATCGACTTGCGCGGACGTGCTGCGCTCAACTGGCGCCAGGGCGGGTTGTCGGCAAACCTCTACTACAACTACATCGACGGCTACAAAAACACGGCCATCACACCGAACGTTTCGGTCGACAGCTATCACACCATCGATCTCACGCTGGCTTACGACTTCCAGCAGGGATCAGGCTTCATGGATGGCTTCAGCGTTGCACTGAGCGCTCAAGACCTCACCGATGAAGAGCCGCCGGTCGTGCTCAACGGTGTAGTGTCATGGGATAACCAAGTGGTATCGCCGCTTGGCCGATTTATCTCTTTGTCCTTGACCAAGCGGTGGTAGCACGAGGATGAGATTGAATCGTGGTGTGGTGCTCGCGTGGCTGTGCTGCGCGTTTGCGGCTCTTTCTTCGAATGCCGAACCGGCGAGGCAGTCGCGGCCCGGCGTGTATCGCGGCTACTCGCAGGCGCTCTACACCGAGTCGATCAAGACATCGCAATACGTGACCGTGCGCGACGGAACGCGCCTCGCGGTGGATATCTATCGCCCGGCAATCGACGGCCGGGCGGTAGACAAGCGCTTCCCTGTTGTCTGGGTTCATACGCCCTATCGACGAGCGTTCATCGATCGCACGGGCAAGGTCGCGAATGCGATCGACGGCAACTATCTCGGCGAGCTGGTCAAGTACGGCTACGTCGTCGCGGCTGTCGATACACGCGGTCGCGGCGCTTCATTCGGGGCTCGCCGCGGATTCCAGGATCGAACGGAAGCGAACGACGCGTACGACATGACGGAATGGTTCGCGAAACAGCCTTTCAGCACCGGCGCGATCGGGGTTGCGGGCTGCTCATATCTCGGCGGCACCACGTGGTACAGCGCAACGACCAACGCGCCTCATCTGCGTGCCATTGCGCCGGGATGCACCGACTTCGACAAATATGGATTCGTCAGCCGCGGCGGCATCACTGCACAGTTCAACACGCGCCCGGAAGATCCTGCTCAAGACTTCGGCCAAGGCGTGTTGCCGGTCGATGAAGATCGGGATGGCAAACTCGCCGCGGAAGCGATCGCCGGTCACGCAGCAGGTACACCGATGGCGGAACTGTGGCGCGGCATGCCGTATCGCGATGATGTCTCGCCGTTGCTGCACGTACCGTTCTGGCGTGAAGCGAGCGTAGCGACCTACAAGGAACAGATTGAACATTCCAAAGTGGCGATCTTCATTTGGGGCAACTGGCTCGACGAAGGAAGCTTCGAAGCAGTGCTGGCCTTCAATAATTTGAACAACCCTCGCAAGTTGTGGATGGGCACCTGGGGACACTGCCAGGTCGGCGACTTCTCGATGGGCACTGAGTTGTTGCGCTTCTTCGATCGCTATCTCAAGAACATCGATAACGGCTGGGATCGGGGACCACCGATCTACTTCCGCACGGTCAATGCCGAACCTGAGCATGCGTGGACTTCAGCGAAGCAGTGGCCGCTGCCGCAAGCACATGCGCAGAAGCTGCATTTCGTTAGCGATGAAGAAAGCCAAGGTGAAAATGGCTCGCTCGCGCTCGCGAACCAGGCGAGCGACGGAGCCGATCGTTTTCAGGTGGACTACCAGCCGCGGTGTAAGGATCGTGGCAAGGAAGCCTTCATGATTTGGCCGTGCGTTCCAGAGAAGTATGGAACGAGCTATACGACACCGCCGCTCTCGCAAGACACTCAGATTGCGGGGCACTCGCTCGTAGATGTTTCGATGTCATCCACACAACCGGATGCGGACTTGTTCGTCTATCTGGAAGACGTCGCACCCTCGGGCGACACGGCGATCGTGACGCATGGACGGCTGCGCGCATCGTTGCGTAGCGAGCAACAACCTCCTTTCGAGAACTACATGGGTATGCCCTATCACCGCGGCAACCGCGCCGACGTGAAACCGCTGCAACCCGGTGAGCGAACCCGAATGCGGATCGAGATGCTGCCGACTTCGACGATCATCAAAGCGGGCCATCGACTACGGCTCTCGATTTCCGGGGCGGACCCGCGCCAACGCTCGCGATCGGTACAATTCGATCCACCGCCGACGATTGCAATCTACAGCGGCGAAAAGTCCGATTCGATGTTGTCGTTGCCTATTATTGGCGAACTGAAATTCGCATCGGCCACACAGTAGCCCCTCTATGAAGCAACAGCTGCATTGCGCCTCGGGCTCCAGCCTCCAGCCCCAGCCTGGGGACGACTCACGTCGTTCGTAACGAATCATGCAGTTGACGTTTGCCGGCGATTTGATTCTCGATGAACCCAATCCAGATCACTGGTTGTCGGGCATTGCGTCGTCGTTGCACGAAGCCGATGTGGCGATCGGCCATCTCGAAGTGCCGCATACCACCTCGACCGAAGAACTGCACGGCGATGTGCCTGCGCCTGCTGCTCCACCCGAGCACCTGAGCGCATTGAAGCGGGCCGGCTTCGACGCGGTGTCGCTCGCAGGCAATCACATCGCAGATCGAGGACCGCTCGGGATCGCCGATACCGTCAGCACACTCGACTCGCTCGAGATCGCCCACACGGGTGCGGGCTTGACGTTGGCGCAGGCGCGTCAGCCGGCGTATTTAGCTGTGGGCTCGCGCGCGTTGGCGCTCCTCAGTTACAACTGCGTCGGACCGGAAGGCTCCTGGGCACGAGAGCATCGCGCCGGCTGCTCATATATATGTGTTCGCCCAGCCGACGGTGGGACGATCGCGCCTGCGGCGTCCCTCGAGCACCTCGATGCAGACTCGCTAAACGAGATGGCACGCGATGTTGCGAAAGCCCGCGAGCGCGCTGAATTCGTGATCGTCGCGCTTCATAAAGGCATCGTTCACACGCGTGCTCGCCTTGCGCCGTACGAGCGTGCGGTCGCGCATGCTGTCATCGATGCCGGAGCGGACATTGTGCTCGGCCATCATGCACACATCGTTCGCGGCATCGAACTTTACAAGGGCAAACCGATCTTTCACGGCTTAGGCAACGGCTGCGTTGTGACACGCGCGTTGAGCCCAGATCAATCCCATCCCGCACGAGCGGCATGGGCCAGACGGCGGCGCGAACTATTTGGTTTCGAGCCCGATCCCGCGTATCCGCTTGCGCCCTTCCATCCCGAAGCCGTGAACGCGTTTTTGGGCCGGGTTTCGATCGACGACACCGGCGCATTACGTGCGGGCTTCCGGCCTGTCGATGTCGAACCGCCTGGCAGACCCGTCGTTGCGGGCTCCAACGCTTTCGAACGCATCTGCCGCTACGTGAAATCGATCACTGTCGAAGCCGGTATGCCGGCCTTAAAGCTACAAGCTCAGGGAGCCGATGTATGGCTCATGTAAAGCTTGAAGAAAGAGATCGCGCCGTCGCACGCGGCCCGCTGTTCTACGTTGGCGCCATCGGCTTGCTGCTCGCAATGAGCGTCGAGGCTGTCGCCGTGCTCGGTCGCCACATTGGCGTGCCATTCTTCGGCGCACTCGAACTGATCCAGACTGCGATTTTGATGACCGCATCCGCAGCGATGGTCACGACAACGATCAGCAATACGCATGCGCGCGTCACCTTGCTGACCGAACGAATCGGTCCGAATGCTCGCTCCGTGTTGAATCGCATCTCCGCGTTCTTGTCGGCACTTTTCTTCTGCGGGCTTGCCGCTGGTGCGTTATGGCTAACAGTGGACGCATGGAATGAATACGAGCAGAGCGAATTGCTGCACATTCCATTTCGGCCGCTGCGCGTGATCTCGGTTGCTGCCGCGGTCGCAATTGCGGTGCTCTTCTTGCGCGAGCTCTTCAAGCGGAGCGATCGATCATGAGCGGCACGATTGGCGTGATCGCTCTGCTCATTCTGCTCACCCTCGGTGTCCCGATCGGGGTTTCGATGGGCCTCGTCGGCATGGGCGGACTGATGATTCTGCTCGGACCTGAGCCCGCAATCGTGAAGTCCGGCGTCGTCATGTTCGAAACCATTTCACGCTATGAGTTGGGCGTGTTGCCGTTGTTCTTGCTGATGGCACATATGTGCTTTGCCGCCGGTGCGAGCCGCGATTTCTTCGATGCGGCGGCAAAGATGTTTGGCCATCGCCGCGGCGGTCTTGCACTGGCTTCCATCGCAGGATGCGCGGGATTCGGCGCTGTGAGCGGGTCGAGCCTCGCAACGGCAGCGACCATCGGACTCATCGGCTTACCCGAAATGCGCAAGCGCGGTTACTCCGATGCCCTTGCGACGGGATCCATCGCTGCGGGCGGCACACTCGGATCGATCATCCCGCCCTCTGGTGCGCTCATCGTGTTCGGCATCTTGGCCGAGCAATCCATCGGCAAGCTCTTTACAGCGGCAATTCTTCCCGCAATCACGCAAGCTCTCTTCTACATGGTCACCGTCGTGTTGCTGTGCTTGTGGCGTCCGTCGATTGCGCCGGCAGCAGAACGAGTTCCATGGAAGGAACGCTGGGCTGCATTGTTGCGCGTAGCTGATCTCGCTGCACTCGTGATCGCGGTGCTAGGCGGCATTGCGCTCGGTTGGTTCACTCCAACGGAGGCCGCATCCGTGGGCGCAGTCGGCTCGCTTGCGTTGTGCGCTTGGCGACGCGCGCTCAATCGCAAAGCACTGCTCGATGGGTTGGCGCAGACGTTGCGAACCACCGGCATGATCTACGTCGTCATCATCGGCGCCCTCATCTTCTCGGTGTTCATGAGCGTCACGGGTCTTGCCGAGCAAGTCGAAACGCTCATGGAGAGTATTGGCGGCGGTCCGATTCTCGCGATCGTAGTGATGACGCTGCTGTTGCTGCTGCTGGGATCGGTGTTGGATGGCCTAGCGTTAATGCTGCTTACCACTCCCATCTTGTTGCCGATCATCATCAAGTTGGGGCTCTCGCCAATCTGGTTCGGCGTGTATTTGGTCCGCACGATGGAGATTGGATTCGTGCATCCGCCGATTGGCATCAATTTGTATGTGATTCAAGGCATCGCTAAAGACACCCCGCTGACTCGCATCTTCAAGGGCGTCGTTCCTTTTCTCGCAGCCGACTTCTTGCATTTGTCGCTGCTGATCGCGGTGCCTGCGCTTGCCCTCGCACTGCCGGAGTGGCTTGGCCAATGAACTCGAAAGCACCAGCATCGAATTCCCGTCCTCGTAAAGTCGGCTACGTCGGTCACGATGTGCCTATTGAATTGATCCTCGCCGCCAACGCGTTACCTGCAGGGCTTCATGGTCGCGTGGGCGAGCCGACGCCAATTGCAGATCAGTATCTTGAGCCCACCTTCTCGCCGGCAAGCCGCTCTATCGCTGAGCAATGGCTCAACGGCGAATTGGATTCATTCGATGCCGTGGTGTTTTCTCGCAGCGACGACAGCGCACAACGACTCTACTACTACGTGTGCGAACTGCAGCGGCGTGGGCAATGCGGAGGCCCCAAGCC
>DASTSB010000074.1:0-3181 GCA_035760885.1 Steroidobacteraceae bacterium
GGTGGATTGCGAACCGTCACTACGAGCAAGCGCGCACGATCAATCTGCTGCTCGGTCGACGCAAAGGCTGCGGATTGCGGGCTCGTTGGCAACGAGCCGCAGCCGGCTAGAAGGCCTGCAGCGAGCAGCCATCCAGCCCAAGCCGATCCGCGATGCGACGCGGGGGTCATTGCCGTTCGCTTTCCAACACGGCCGGTTCGCAGAACACGACGTGTGTATCTTGCCGAAGTTGCACGACCGCGCTCTTGAGTGCATCTGCTGATGAAGCTTTGCTATTCAGCATCAGCGTAAACACGCCGGCATCGGTCGGGCCCGCAACCACGCGGGCGTCGATACTCTTCAGTAGGGTGCTGATGTCGGCCAACTTGGTCTGGTCGTCAAACACCACGCGCAGCACAGGTCCCTTCGCCGTCGAGTTCGGGGCGGTCAAAGTGGCGAAACGCGGCGCAACTTGGACTTCGCGCTGCTGCCACCACAACGACCCTAGCAGCGCAGCCACGGCCATGACCTGAATGCTCGCTGCGATGGCCAGCCACTTCGGCATCCGCTGAGTGCGTGCTACTACGGCTGTGCGCGTCGGAACCTCCGAGTCGAACTCCGTATCTGCTTCGCTATCGATACGCTGCATGAGTTTATTGAACGATGTCTGCGGCGCGAGCACGACTGCCTCCTCGGCGCGAATCGCATCGCGAAGGCGGCGCTGTTCTTCCAGTTCCGTGCGGCAGGCCTCGCATTGCTGCAGATGCTTCTCTACCTGCTGAGTCTGTGCTTCCGTCAGGCGTTGATTAGCGAGCCAAGGAAGCAAGTCCCAGCTCTCGCGGTGCTCGCGGCTCGATAAGGCGTCTCGACGCATCATGGATTCAAACTCTCCGGCATTCCCGCGAGACGAGGCAACGAGCGCCGCATTTTTTCGCGTGCATGAAACATTCTCGTCTTCACGGTGTTCGTCGGGCACTGCATGATTTCAGCGATTTCTTCGCATGAATGGCCGAGCAGGTAGGCGAGCTCGAGCACCATGCGCTGCTCCAAAGGCAGCTCGTCCAAGCCCTGCTGCAGCCATTGACGTTCGTCATCCAGCACCGGCTGAGCCGCAATCGATTCGGCTTCATCGACCGACGTGTTCATCACATTGCCGACGCGGCGCAGTGCTTTGAGCGCTCGTCGATACGCAATGCCGACAATCCACGTCGAGACTCGCGATGCGCCACGGAAGCTCGCAGCCTTCTGCCACACGGTCCACATCGTGTCGTTGATGACCTCTTCGATCAGATCGTGCTGCTGCGTAATGCGCATTAGAAAGCGAGCCAGCCGGCGGTGGTACACGAGGTACAGCTCTTTAAAGGCTGCGCGATCTTGAAGCACGATGAGGCGCAGCAATTCGAGTTCCCGCTCGTTGCTGGATCCGGAACCGGTCGTTTGCGATTGCGCGCCGCTCAAGTTCGTGGATTCTCTGGTGAATGCTGCGTATGAGTACCCTGAAATTCGTGCCCGGTTCAGAAGCGCCAATTCAGGGAGGCAACCCAGCGGGAGCCGGTGCTTTGCGGCCCAAAGAGTGTCTCTGCATCGTTGTTGGTGTCGATGTGCTGCAGGTCGAGCTGCAGCGACTGCCAACTGAACGCTAGACCGGTGTTCCAGTACCAATAGCTTCTTGGGTATACGGTGTGCAGGTCGTAATAGCCCACGCCCGCGTAGAGCGACCACGATCCAAACAAGGGCTGCGTCGCGGTGATCTCATAGGCCTGAGCGGCGTGGCGCTCTATACGGTTGAGCTCGTACGTGGCGAGGTTCGGCAGCCACGCCACGGTCGCATTGATACGATCGCGAAAACTTAAAGTGGCACCGATTTCGTCGTGATCGAAGCGCGTTCCAACGCGGCTCTGCAAGTAGGCGAAATGCGTCAGCGATAAGCGCGCCGACCAGTTTTCGTCGAATGCCCAGATCTTGGAGGCAAACAAGTCGACTTCGTAGTGAGCCCAAGGCCTGCGCTCGGCAGAGAGGGTCGAAGCCCATGCTCCGATCGTGACGCCGGTTAGCGGCTGGGTATAAGCACTCACTTGCACCGCGACATCGCCCTGAGACAGCGAGACGCCGCGGTAGACATAGTCGTTCGTGAGGCTGAGCGAACCGCCGATGTTTTCGGCCGCGCGCGCACTCGCGGCTGCGCCGCAGCACAACACCATCGAGGCGAGCATGATTCGGAAGTGCTGCATTCGTTGGGTCCGCCCGGATGCAGTATAGGCCAGCGTGCTGACCCGGGCGGTTATGACACTGAGTACCCTGCGTCGGCCGGCAGGTTCATGCGAGCGAAAAATTATTCCGATCGATCATTGATGACCAGTTCGTCCGTCGGGAGTACCTGATCGGGTGAGATGGCAGGCTGTCCTCTGAAGCGAGCATAGATCGGCGCGAAATCCGTGTCGTAGGCGGCGCGGAACAGTTGCTCGAAGCTGTCGATCACGAAATAGGTCTGCTGGAAGTCGTCGATCAGATAATCGGTGCGCATGACTCGTTCGAGCGCGAACCGTATGCGATGTGGCTTTGAGTTCTCAACGCTGTACACCGTTTCCCCTTTGGAGGAGAGGATGCCCGCGCCGTAAACGCGCAGACCCTGCGGCGTTCGGATCAACCCAAACTCAACCATGTACCAGTACAAACGAGCCAACATTTTTAGCGAGCCGGCCGCAACCGCTTTCGGTCCCGCGCGCCCGTACGCCTGCATGAACTGAGCGAAGATCGGATTGGTCAAGAGCGGCACGTGGCCAAAGAAGTCGTGAAAGATGTCGGGCTCGACCAAATAGTCGAGCTCTTCAGGTTTGCGAATCCAGACGGTCACGGGAAAGCGCTTCTGCGCGAGATGTGCAAAGAAGTGTTCTTCTGGAATCAAGCCCGGCACGGGAACGATCTGCCAGCCCGTCGCGCGATCCAGCACTTCATTGGTTTCTTCGATTCGCGGTATGCGTTGCGGCGAAGCGTTTAGTGCGCGCGTTCCAGTAACGAATTCGGGTGCGGCATAGCGGTCGATGAGCTGAATCTGACGCGCATACAGAGTCTGCCATATGGCGTGGTCTTCGCTCGAGTAGCGATCCCACTGTTGCGCGACGCTGTAGTCGGCTGCTGCTTGGCTGTAGTCGCCGCGTAGAGCGACAGGTTGATGAGTGGGTGCATCAGGCAAGCGATTCAT
>DASTSB010000075.1:0-2909 GCA_035760885.1 Steroidobacteraceae bacterium
TTCGGCAAGCGAGCGGCCCGCAGGTGAATCCGGCTGGAGCTGGCGTTCCCAATAATCCCAGAGCTTCCATGCGTAATCTTCGAGAATCGGCAGACGAATACCTGCAGGCTCGAGTAGCGCGGCAGCGCGCCGATTGTCGAACATGGTTTGCAGGTTGACGAACCGCAATGCGACTCTCGGAATCTGCAAGTCCTCGAGAACCTGATCGATTGCTTTGTCGAGTGGCGCGGATGCACCGATCACTGCGCGCAATTGAGCACCCAGCATCTCCAACAGCCGGCTTTCCAAGCGCACCGTCATCGTCGGCGCGTGGCCGGATTTAGCAAATAGGTTTAGCACTTCGCCGGCGTGCCGCGTGCGCGGATCGGTCAGATGGAAACAGCGCTGATCTTGTCCATCGCAATGTGCGAGATAGCAGATCGCTCGCGCTACGTAATCCACCGGCACCAAATTCACATAGCCGCCTTCGAATCCGATGGTGGGCAGCCATGTCGGCACATAGCGTCGCATCAACTGCAAAGCTTTGAAGAAGTAGTACGGCCCATCGACCTTCGCCATGTATCCCGTTTGCGAATCGCCCACGACCATGCCGGGCCGATAGATCCGCCAGTTGATTGCATGCTGAGCACGCACCAAGGCTTCGGATTCGTGCTTGGTGCGAAAGTACGGATGATCGAGCCCACTCGCCTCCTCGAACATGTCTTCGGTGAACAGGCCCGGATACGTTCCAGCCGAGGCGATCGAGCTGCACAGATGGAAACACTTGCAGCGAATGCGTTCCGCGAACTCCAGCGCGGTGCGCGTCCCTTGAACGTTCGCTGCTTCGAGATCAGCAGTGCTCGCTTGCAGATCGTAAAGGGCTGCGAGATGGAAGAAGTGCTGAACCGAACCGATAAGCTGTTGCTCGTCCTTATCGCTCACCCCAAGGTGCGGCGCTCGCAAATCGCCTGCGACAGGAATGACACGCTGCTGTTCGTGACCCCACCAGTTTCGCAAAGCAGCACACTTCGCACTGCTCGCATCGCGCACCAGGATGTAGATGAGATCCGAAGGCGAGCGGGCCAATAGCTCTTTGACGAGATATCGCCCAATGAACCCAGTGGCCCCGGTGACGAAATAGCTCATGAGTCTCTTGTAGCGGTGCCACTCGTGACCCAAGCCTAATGTTCGCTCCACTTTCGGAAAACTCGTGACTAGCCCTTAATCTCTGCGGGTTAACTGCGGTGATGCCGCGCCCGCGAAGCCATTAATCTGATGCAAACCGGTCGGTTGTTGGGGACGCTCGAACAACTTTTTCGATCCGCATCAGGCAACGCGCGCGACTCTATCCAATGCCAGCACCTACGGAGGCGATGTCGAGCGTCGATCTCGCGTGGCTGCGCATGGATCGGCCCACCAACCCGATGACCATCGTCACGGTGCTCATCCTTTCGCAGCCCGTGAAGACGCAAGCAGTTCGCGACGTGGTCGCACAAAGGCTGCTGATTTTCCCGCGTTTCAAACAGTACCCAAGCAGCGACACGATCAGCGGATTCTGGCTGACCGATCCGCACTTCGATTTGCAACGGCACGTTCGCTCGCTCATCCTGCCGCAGCGCGCGTCAGCGAAAGACCTCCATGCGGCTGCGAGCGATCTTGCGAGCACGCAGCTAGATCCACGCCGGCCGATGTGGGAGATGCATGTCATCGAACGCTATCGACGCGGCAGCGCCCTCATCGCCCGCTTCCATCACTGCTACGCGGACGGCGTGGCAATGCTCCGTGTTCTGCTATCGCTGACAGATCCCGGTGGTGCGACCGAGCGCGCCATCGATGTGCAGCCTCATCGGGTTCACGATGACTCCGCCGCTCTGCCTGTTTCATCCATTTCGCTCGACAGGCTCGTTCCCGTCATCGACGAGGCGGTTGGCATGGCTAAGCACATCGTCTCAAGTCTCGGCGATCTCGCTACGACATCGCTGCAAGCACTCGGCCATCCGCTGAGCACGGTCCAAAAGGCAACCGCGGCCGGACTGGAAATTGCGAGACTCGCGACACTCAGCGATGACCGCAGCACCGCTCTGAAACAAAATCTAAGCGCGCGCAAGGAACTCGCTTGGACTGCTTCACTACCGTTTTCGGAAGTGCGCGCGATCGCCAAGGCTCATGCCTACACCATCAATGATGTCTTACTATCCACCGTCGCGGGCGCGTTGGGGGCGTGGCTCCGAGAGCATCAGCACCGGACCGAAGGCATCATCATTCGCGGGTTGATCCCCGTGAATCTGCGCCGATCCGATGACGCCGCGGAACTAGGCAATCGTTTCGGCCTGGTATTCGCGAATCTGCACGTCGGCGAACGCGACCCGATTGCAAGGCTCGAGGCGACTCATCGCGACATGGAAGCGCTCAAATCATCCGCAGAACCCATCGTCTCCTACGCACTACTTGCGACCATGGGAAGCCTGCTCGAATCGGTCGAAACGCAAGCGATCGAGTTGTTCACGCGCAAGGCATCGCTCGTCGTATCGAATGTGCCCGGACCACCCCAAGCGCTGCACATTTGCGGTGCGCGTATCGACGAGCTCTATTTCTGGGTTCCGCAAGCGGGTTCGATCGGCTTAGGACTGAGCCTGCTCACGTACAACGGTCATGTTCAATTCGGAGTGATGGCGGATCGCGAGCTCATTGCAGCGCCGCATCGACTCACGGAACTCTTCGAGCAGCAGTTTGAACAGCTCGTCTTGAGCACGCTGATGCGCCTTTAACACTTCGTTGCGAAGTCACCCACGTAGCGCGTTGTGGGATTTCACTATACGCAACTGCATGAGTGCCTCGCAGACTGCTCGTCACTCTCATGCGCACGACGCATGAGCGCAATCAACTTCAGCTCGGAGATCAACATGGCAACGAAGAGGCGAGCCCGCCGT
>DASTSB010000076.1:0-2966 GCA_035760885.1 Steroidobacteraceae bacterium
TGAGACCATCGCAGTCATCGCCGCGTGTACGAACTTGAAGCCCGAGCCGACTTGCGGATCGGCAAACAAGTGATGAATGCCGATCGGCATGGAGAACACGAGAAACAATGCGAACGCCACTCGACCCATTGTGTCGCTGTAGAGTCGGCCGCCGATCGCCCGCGGGACGATGGTGTAGAACGCGATGTAGGCGGGCATGAGCCAGAAGTAAACGATGGCGTGCAAGGTCCAGGAGAAGAACACACGTGCGAGACCGGCGTTGATCGTGTCCGTCAGCCCGAACGACGCCGGCAAGATCAACACCAGTACTTCGGTGGCCGCGCCAACCGACGTCCACGCCCACAGATAGGCACCCGCGAGATTGCCGTACATCGCAAGCGGCACGGTGTCGTTCGGATGCGCCTTCTTCCACGCGCGCAGATTGATGGACATCAGTGCGACCCAAATCCATGAGCCAACGACGACGAGCACGACACCCAGATAATAAGTAGGGCTTGCGATCATCGGCGGATAAAAGGTGTAGAGCACCGAGGCCTTGCCGAGGCCAATCGTGACTGCAGCCAAAGCAGTGCCCACGATGACCAACCAAAATCCTGCCCAGGCCCAGCGCAGCCCGATCAAAGGCCGCTTGAGCGCCAATTCGGTAATGGCATATCCGAACCCCATCGCAACCAGCGTCGGCAAGACGTACGCCATAACCGTGCCGTGTGCGGTGACGGATCGGTAGTAATGCTCGGGATTGCTGATCCATGCGTGCAGCGGACTGCGAACGTACATCTGCCATTCGCCGAGCACGATCGCGCCGAGGAATGCAATGAACGCAATCCAGAAATGCGCGAGCACCAGCCGCTTAGCTACGAACACAACTCAACCTCTTTTCTTTGCCGATGCGCGACAGGAACTCTTGCTGGGGTATCACTTGAACGTGCGCCCACATCGCCTCATGGCCGGTGCCGCAGTACTCGTGACACGGCATGAGTTGTTCGCCGGCATTCGGAAATGTCGTGGTGAATGTCGAGACGAAACCGGGAATCAGCATGGTGTTCGCATTCGATTTGCCGACGACGAATCCGTGAATGGCGTCGGTGGCCGTCGCTCGGAACGTGACCGGCATGTTGGCAGGTACCACGATGCATTGAGGCACGAACGAATATTGCTGGCCGATGAGGCGAACGAGCACGCGGCCATCCGGCTCGAGCGTGGTGCCCAAATTGCGCTCGACGAATTCGCCTTTCACATGCAGTGTTCTGACATCCACCGTCTCGACGCGCGATGGCGGCATCGCAGCCCAATGGATACCGGTGATAATCATCATGCCGATGAGCAATCCGATGATGACCGCAACGATGATTGCCCAGCGCCGTTCCGATGCTGCGGCAACGTCGTGCCCCTGCGGATCCTGCATCGTCGCGCTCACTGCACGGCGCCTCGCGGCAGATAAACGAAGAAGTAGAACGCGAAGTACAGCAGGACCACGATCCCCGTAGCGATTCCTGCGACGGCAAAGGTGCCGCGCGGTCCGCGTGCGACGATCTCGTTTACGGCGCTGTCGTCATGAGACTCGTGAGCGGGTTTTTCACTGGGCATCATGAGCGTGTTCTCATTCGGGAAGGATTTTGCGCAGCTCGTTGGCTTGATCGGGCGCGACGGGTGTGCCTGTGTTATTCCACGCGACACGGATGTATGTCACGACCGCGGCCACTTCGTCATCGCTCAAAACATGTGAGAACGGCGGCATACCATAGGGACGCGGATTCTTGCGTGTTCCAGGCGCGTAGCCGCCATTGAGCACCATACGGATGGAATTCACGGGCGAGGCCATCGTGATGGATTGATTGCCGGCGAGCGGCGGGAACGCGGGCGCATGACCTTGGCCTTCATCGCCATGACAAACCGCGCACTGCTGCGTATAAATCTTTCGGCCCAGTTCCATCACGGATGGATCGACGAGCCGCGCTTGGCTGGTGGGTGGCGGAGTCGATTCGCGTTGCGGCAGCGATTTCAAGTACACGGCCATCGCGCGTGCATCTTCATCGCTCAAATACTGCAAGCTGTTGTAGACGACTTCCGCCATCGGTCCGTAGACCGCACCTCGAGTTGAAGTGCCGACCTGCAACAAGTCGGCAATGTCCTGCAGCGGCCAATCGCCAAGCCCGGCTTCGCGATTGGATGTCAGCGAAGGCGCATACCAGTTTTGATTCGGGATCATGCCGCCTTCGAACGCCTTCGATTCGCTCGAGCCCCCGAGCGCATTGATCGCGGTATGACACATTGAACAATGCCCCAGACCTTCAACGAGGTACGCGCCGCGATTCCATTCCTTGGATTGCTTGGGATCGGCAACGAATTCGCCTTCCTTGAAATACAGAGTGCGCCAGCCGATCAACAATTCGCGTTGATTGAAGGGGAAGCGCAATTCGTGCGGCCGATTTTCGCGGCGCACCGGCGGGACCGACATGAGGTATGCGTAGATCGCATCGCTGTCCTCGCGCGTCACTTTGGTGTAGTTGGCAAACGGCATCGCGGGGTACAGCAGTGCTCCATTACGCGAGACGCCGGTGTGCAGCATTCGATAGAACTCGTCCGCCGTCCACATTCCAATGCCGGTTTCGTCATCGGGCGTGATGTTCGGTGCGTACAAGTTGCCGAACGGAGTTGGCATCGCGCGGCCGCCTGCGAATTGAGGCCCGTTCGGTTCGGTGTGACAGGCGACGCAGTCGCCGGCTCGAGCGAGATATTCGCCGCGATTGATGACCTGTGTGGTGGCATTCGTCGGCTGCTTCGTGACCTGCCCAAGTGTGTCCGGACGCAGTAAATAAACCGCGAGTCCGGCAATGACGACAAACAGGAGCAAGGCGAGAACGATACGTTTGCGCATCAACTTAAGGCCGTGGCTGGCTGCCGCACGCAAACGGCATGCGAATTAGATTGGAAGATTCGGGCGCGAGATTCTTCGGTGCTTCTTG
>DASTSB010000077.1:0-16773 GCA_035760885.1 Steroidobacteraceae bacterium
CACGATTTGATTGACGTCTTTCACGCGCACGTAACCCAGCCAGTGCGGCGCCGTCCCACCCTGTGGGGCATAGATGCCGCCTTCCTGTTTGCCGTCGCGACCGAAGATGTAGTACGTGCCCATCTCACCCATGTCATGGGCGGCCACCTGCTCCCAGCCGAACAATTGCATATAGAAATCGAGCGCTGCTTTGGGGTCGGACGTGGCAAGTTCATGCCAAGAGAATTCACCGCGCTTCGCTGGCGCATCTTTGCTCTGCGAACCGCCCGCGTAGACGCCAAAAAGCGCGCCCTGCGGATCTTTGAGGATCGCGTACTCGCCGGTGCCCGCCGGGGTTGCTTCCTTCACGACGGATGCACCCGCTGCTGTGGCCTGATCAATGGTGGCCTGGAGGTTGTCGGCTGAGAGATAGCCAATCCAATGCGGCTGACCGGATGCGTCCGAGACGGTCCCGCCCAGTGGACCGCTGGCAGCTGCGAACATCGAGTAGTTCGGGTCTTGCTCCCAGCTCTGCGTCTTCCAGCCGAGCACCTTGGTGTAGAAGGATTGGGCAGCGGCGGTATCGGATGTGACTAGATCGTGCCAAACAAATCGTCCACGAGCGCTCTGATCGGCCATCGCAATCTCCCTCAAGGATGTTCGTTGTAAACGGGCGTGAAGCGTCAACCCAAAAACGTCGCGCGAGCATACTCTGCTGGACGCGGCAAATGTAGCGATGCTGTGCGCCCGATGCACTCTCAACAACGAATGCTCAGGAGCGATTATCATCGTGCCGCTCACTCGAGATTCGAGATAGGTCTAGGGGAGTCCCATGACTGATCGTCGGCGCAAGGCGTTTGATCAAGCTTGGCTCGCAGTGCGAGTGGTGCTCGCGATGTGCTTTGTCCAAAGCGCAAACGCGGACAGCCTGCACGGCCCGCTACAGATCTGGTTCGTACGGCACGCGGAAAGCGAACTCAACGACGATTCGTATTCGCATGCTGCGCCGGACGCGGACGTCTCCTACCCGCTCACCGAGCGCGGCATTCAGCAAGCCAACGCCCTCGCCGATCAGCTCGTCGGGCATTCGGTCCTCGAGGTTTACACCAGCACCCGGTTGCGCGCGGTGCAAACGGGCGACGCGATTGCATTTCGCACCGGCACGGCGATCAAGCTAGCGCCTGAGGTCTTGGAGATCGATCTGGACAGTGCGCCCGGCATGATCGACTCCAAAACGATCTTCACCGAACTGACGCAACGCTGGTTCGAGGACAAGGACACCGAAGCGCACAACGGCGATGGCGAGAGTCTCTTGGATTTGCAGCGGCGCTTTCTGCCATTCGTACGCGAGGTGATGAATCGCCATACCGATGACAGCGGCGTCGTGGTGATCGTTTCGCACAGCGCGACGCTGGGATTGATGATCCCAATGCTGGCCCCGAACGTGCCTGCTAAATTTGCCCTGACCCATACGCTGCCGAACGGCGCCGTTGCGAAAACGGTGCTCCGCGACGGGCACTTGTTCTGCACGGACTGGGGCGATATTCCGGCGGCTTCATTCAACGACCCGTAAACCGGGCTTTGCGGAGACTCCATGCGAAAGTTGGGTTGGGCATTGGTTGCCCTGATCGGCGGCTGTGCGATCGCGGGAATCGCACTGCATCGCGGCGAAACGATCAACGCGACCTGGATCATCGTCGCGGCCGCTTGCATCTACGCACTGGGATATCGCTTCTATAGCGCATGGGTGGCGGCTCGCGTGCTGTGCGTCGATGCGGCCCGCCCCACACCGGCCGTGCGAATCAACGATGGCCACGACTTCGTACCGACCCATCGCTGGATCGTGTTCGGCCATCACTTCGCCGCCATTGCCGGACCCGGTCCGCTGATCGGACCGACGCTCGCAGCGCAATTTGGCTACCTGCCCGGGACGCTCTGGATTCTCGTCGGCGCAGTGCTGGGCGGCTGCGTGCAGGACATGACCATTCTGTTCGTCTCCACGCGTCGTAACGGCCGAAGCCTCGGACAAATGGCGCGCGATGAGTTGGGTCCCGTCGGCGGTTACGCCGCCATCATCGGCACGCTCACGATCATGCTGATCCTGATCGCGGTACTTGGGCTGGTCGTGGTGAATGCGATGAAACACAGCCCATGGGCCACTGCGACTGTGTTTGCAACGATTCCGATTGCGGTGCTGATTGGCCTGTATCTGCGCAACATCCGTCCTGGACGCGTGCTCGAGGCATCGTTGATCGGGCTTGCTCTGCTGCTACTGGCCGTGGTGGGCGGAGGCGCGATCAACGGCAACGAGACGTTGCGAACCTTCTTCGATTTCGATGGCAAGCCGCTTGCTGCGTTCGTGATCGCCTATGGTTTCGTCGCAGCAGTGCTGCCCGTGTGGCTGCTGCTCGCACCGCGCGACTACCTCTCGACCTTCTTGAAGCTCGGCACGATTGCTCTGCTCGCCCTGGCAGTGCTGTTGCTGCGTCCAGAAATTCACATGCCGGCGATCACCCAGTTCGTCGACGGCACTGGCCCGATCTTCGGCGGATCCTTGTTCCCATTCGTGTTCATCACCATCGCGTGCGGTGCCATCTCGGGCTTTCACGCGCTGGTTTCCAGCGGTACGACGCCGAAGCTAATCGCCAATGAGGGTGATGTTCGGCTGATTGGCTATGGCAGCATGATGCTCGAATCCGTTGTCGCGCTGATGGCGATGATCGCGGCGACGCTGCTCGATCCCGGTGTGTATTTCGCGATCAATAGCGGCCCAGGGATCGTCGGCGCAACGGCGGATGCGGCCGTCGCCACGATTTCCAGCTGGGGCTTTCCGGTCTCAGTCGATCAGATGCATGCGCTCGCAACGGAAATGGGCGAGACCACGTTGTTCGCACGCACCGGCGGCGCGCCGTCGTTGGCAGTGGGCATGGCGAGCATTTTCTCGAACGCGTTCGGGCAAGGCTTGCTCGCGATTTGGTACCACTTCGCGATCATGTTCGAGGCAGTCTTCATTCTGACCACCTTGGACGCAGGCACGCGAGTTGGGCGCTTCATGCTGCAGGATGCACTCGGCCACATCTGGAAACCCATCGCACGAACGTCGTGGTATCCGTCCGTGCTACTCACGAGTGCGCTGATCGTCGCCGGCTGGGGTTACTTCTTGTACATCGGCGTCATCGATCCAAACGGCGGCATCAACATTCTGTGGCCGCTGTTCGGCATCTCGAACCAACTGCTTGCCGGCATTGCTCTCTGCGTCGCAACCGGGATCTTGGTGAAGCAAGGACGCCTGAAGTACGCCTGGGTGACGGCAGCCCCGCTCGCGTGGATCGCGGTGATCACGACGAGTGCAACGTGGGAGAAAGTGCTCTCGACCGATCCGCGCGTCGGGTTCATGGCAGCGGCCGAATTACTCGCGTCGAAGTTGTCTGCGGGCACGCTCCCCGCAGCGCAGGCCGCAGTCGCACCGCAGCTCATTTTCAATCAAAGACTCGATGCAGGCCTGGCAGTCATGCTCACCGCCATTCTCTGGATCGTCATCGCCGATATGCTGCGAGTGAGTTGGCGGGTCATCAAAGGACGGCCCGTGCTTCCGTCTTCAGAAGTCCCTGTCGATTCGCAGGCAGCGATCGCGCAATGACCACGCAAGTGCTCACTCAATTGCGCCGTCAACTTGCCTCTGTGTGGGCATACGTTCGAGTCGATGCGTATGCCCGGTATCTCTCTCATCACGCAGCCCATCACCCGCAGGAAGTGCCGCTTAGCCGCCGCGACTTCTACCTCAAAGAACAGCAACGCAAGTGGAGCGGGATTAGCCGCTGCTGCTGATCACTCGTGACTGGTGACTAGTGACTAGCGGATAGGACGAGCCGTTCGGCGTTGCGGTTCGGGGTTTTCGGTCGACCGTTTTCAGTCGCGGTCAATCCACCTGGACCGCCAACTCCGAACTGCCAACCGGCAAAGGGAAGCGGCCGCTCCTCAGAGGCCTGTCTCTGCCTCACGCATCCTGTTCATCTTGTTAATCCTGTCTAAATTCCTCCCTCAACCACGCTCGCAGAAGAAGGACGAATTAGCCGCAGAGAACGCAAAAGAGAACTGACGATGCGATGGAGTGAAGGCGCGCAGCGCGCGAAGGGTGTGCGGCTATGGTGTCGGCGGCCGACTCGTCACATTCCGCAATAGGACACTGTCAGGCAGCTCCACGCTCAAATTCGATCGCTGGATCCTTACATTCTCTTTTTTGCGTTCTCTGCGGCGAAATTTTCTTGTTCTTAGGTCTTGGCGTTGGCTCAGCGCAGCGCCGAGGATTAAAGAGACACGCTGGGGTGACCGCGGTCGGCCAGACCGTTCCCCACACGAACGCCCAGCCCCGAACCCCGATCCACGAACCCCGATTCACGTTCGTCCCCTCAATTCCGCAGCTCGAAACACCATCGCGCAGCGCGCAACTAGACGCCCACAAGCTGTTGACGTGGTTCACAAAAATGCTATGCTGCATCGCAAAATGATGCAGAGCAGCAAAGGAGGTAAACCATGACCGTCATCGCATTCGTGTTCTTAGTGGGCACGCTCGTATTGACGCTTGCAAACGCGTTCGAGTAACCCCTCCACTCACTCTTTACCGCAAGGCCCGAGACCGACATCGGGCCTTGCGCCTTTCGGTCGTTACGACGTGTCGCCAATGTCGGAATATTTGACACTCTCCCGACGGCTGTGTAATTACGCCGCCTCGCACTATCACGGGAGATATCTATGGCCCTCTTTAGAGATCAGTACGGACGCGAACAGAACACCCCAGATCCAGCACCAGCGGAGCGGGCAACACCAGCGCCGCCCACCAATTTGGAATCTGCCCGACCATCCGCCGCTCCTGCGCGAGCCGATTCAGCGAAGGAATCGCTCCTGGCAGCTGGACTCACGATCGAAGGCAAGATCGAAGGTGCGGGCCACATCCGCATCGCCGGTAATTTCAAAGGCGATGTACACGTTCAAGGTAATTTGACCATCGAGTCCGGCGCGAAACTCACCGGCGGCGTGCGCGCACAGACGGTCATCATCGGCGGCGAACTGGAAGGCAATATCGATGCAGCCTCACGCGTCGAGCTCCTCCAAACCGGCGTATTGAACGGCGACCTCAAAGCCGGGTCACTCACGGTCGCGGCCGGATCGCGTATGCGCGGTCGCGCGGAATTCGGCTGGGATGAAAAGGTGCCCACGAAGCCCGGCACATGAGCAGTCCACGCGCATCGTCGGCCGGCAAGACGCGGATCTGTCCGCACTGCAAGTCGACGATTCTCGAAAGCGCGAGTATTTGTCCTGCATGCCAGCATCACTTGCGCTTCGATCCGAAGGCGATCGTTCAGCGGCGAGCGCAACCCGCCCTCACACCATTACGGGTCGAGGGCTCGTTCAAGCATCCTGAAGCCGGCGATCCCTGGGAATACTCGGTGGTCGTGTCGATTCGCAACGACCGCGGCGAAGAGGTCGCGCGTCATGTCGTCGGTGTAGGCGCGCTGATGCCAAATGAAGGTCGAACTGTCATGCTGGCAGTGGACGTGTTCGCAACAGGTCCAACCAAGTAAATGTGTCTTCTATGCGTAACTGATCCTGGAGAAGAAATCAGTCTTATGAATGTCTCGATGTATGAAGCTTCCGTTCCGATGTTTCTGCACACGCTGAAGAATCTGCGTGGAATTCTGCAAAAAGGCGTGGCGCACGCCGAAGCGAAAAAATTCGATCCGAACGTGCTCGCAGCGAGCCGCCTGTTCCCCGACATGTTCCCGCTGACGCGTCAGGTTCAGATCGCGACCGACGCTGCGAAAGGCGCTGCAGCACGACTGGCGAACGTGCCCATTCCGAAGTTCGAAGACACCGAAACGACGTTGCCCGACCTGATTGCGCGCGTGGACAAGACGATCGCGTTTTTGGAAACGATCAAGCCGGAGCAAATGATTGGCTCCGAAGATCGAGTCGTCGAAATCAAAACGCCGCGGGTATCGCATACGTTCACCGGACTGGTGTACTTGCGCCACTGGGCAATTCCGAACGTCTTCTTCCATGTGACGACGACGTACAACTTGCTACGTCACAATGGAGTCGAGGTCGGCAAGGACGACTATCTCGGACCTGCGGGGTTGAAGTAAACCAGTGATGGAGTGACAAACCGAAGTACGCGACGGATCGCTTCACGATCAGGAAGGCCTGTCGGCAGGAAGGACGCCCTGCGTCAGGAAGGACTAGCGTCAGGTCAGAACGGAGCGGACGGATCGGTTTGCAATCGGGAAGGACTTCGTCGGGTCAGAAGGAGGAAAAGAACAAAGAGGCAAGCCGACTGCGTCGGCAAGCAAGCCACTGGCAGGGAAGCGCTACGCGCAGGCCAGAGAAGACTGCGCCTCGACCTCTGTGCACTCTGTGTGCTCTGTGTGCTCTGTGTGAGATTCCGCTCTTCTTTCTACCCAATGCTCTGCGTGGGGATTGCCCTGCTCGGCGCGGATCAAACCGCGCCGAGAGCCTTTGCGACTGGCAAACGTGCCGCCCTAACCGCAGGCAGCAACCCACCGATCAACCCGATCACGCAGCTCCAGATGATCCCGAGCACGACGAGCTGCCAGCTCACCGTAAGATCGAAGACCAAGTGATGCGTGCCTTGGCTGCCAGCGGACGTACTGACTTGATGGCCATTGAAGAACAAGAACGCGAGCAGCGCACCGATCGCGCCGCCGATCAACGATAGACACAGCGCTTCCGTCAAGACTGAAATCACCATCGCCGTCGAACCGAAGCCCAATGCACGCAGGGTCGCAATCTCGCGCACGCGTGCACTTACGGCCGAATACATGGTGTTCAAAGCGCTGAAGATTGCGCCGATCGCCATGATCCCGCCGACCACATAGGCAACTACAGAAATCACCTTGCTGATGGTCTCCGACTGTCGCGCGAAAAAGTCGCGCTCGCGTTCGACATCGACCGCAAGGGCCGGATTCGTCGTCAGCGCATTCTTGAATGCGTCGAATGAACTGGGCGAATCCAACTGCACGGTGACGCTCTGGAATCCGCGCTGATCCGCAGAGTTCATCGTTTCGATGTCGGCCATCAACTCGGACTCGTGGAAATCTCCGCCGGATGTAAACACACCCACCACGGTCCACACAGCGGACTTCGTCTTGATCTTGTCGCCGATCTCAAGCCCCTTGAACTGCGATTGCAACGCCTTGCCCACGATGAGCTCGTTGACGGCAGGCTGAAACATGCGGCCTGCGACAATTTTGATTTCTGGGCGCAGCTCCAACATCGCAGGCCCGACGCCGCGGAATGCGACGCCAACCTCCGCGTTGTCCTCTTTGCGACGCAAATTCGCCATCCGCATCCCTTCGGCGGAGGCAATCGGTTTGCCGTCCGCCCCGTGCTTCACGCCGGGCGCATCGAAGATCACCGTTGCGGAATCGCGCGGCAAGGCACTTGAGAGCTCTGCCGTCGCCCCGTTGCGCAGGACGATCGCACGATCGTTGCGGCCGGCGTTCTGCATTGCATCGATCATCCCGGTCGCCATCGCGAGCACTGAGATCAGCACCGCCACGACGCCTGCGATGCCGATCACGATGACCAGCGAGGTGCTGGCACGTTGCGGCAGACTGCGCACGTTCATCGCAGTGACAGAAGCGATTTGTCTGAACATTTTCATGGCATTTCCTTTATCGCACCGCGAGTGCTTCTACGATGTTCAGGCGCTTGGCCCGCACTGCCGGCGGCAATCCACTGACGATGGCCAGACCGATCGCGATCAGGCTGCCGCCGATGAGCACGATGGTCGGCATTCCGAGCGCACCGAAAATTGCCTTGAGCTGCGGCGCCTTGAAGATGGAGCTCGCGAAGAACAACCCGATCGCCGCCGCGAATAGGCATAACAACATGGACTCGACCAACACCATCGCTAGCACTTTTTCGTCCGAGTAGCCCAGCGTCTTCAGCACTGCAAGTTCCGAAGTGCGTTCGCGAACCGATTGAGCCATCGTGTTGGCCGTCAGGAACAACAGCGTGAACAGCACCGCGCTCGCAATCATGTTGGCGATGAAGTTGATGTCGCCAATCTGCTTGAGCTGTCTTTGCATCAACGCCGACTCGGACTGCGTGCGCGTTTCCGCAGGAGAATTCGCGAACTTGGCATCGATCGCGGCAGCCACCTGCGCCGCCTTCTGCGGATCCTCCACACGCACCAGATACAAGCTGGTCTGGTTGTTGCCGAAGGCTGCGGCTTCCGAGTAATAGCTTTGATTCAAGTAGAAGGATGGGAAGCCGCCGCCGTACGCCGAGGCATCGAACGTACCGACAATGTCGAAGTACCACGTATTGCTGCCGGACTTCTGCGTCCAAATCGAAGTCCCGATCGGCACGCGATCGCCGATCTTCCAACCGTACTTGTTCGCGAGCGCCTCGCTGACTAAAGCGCCGGTACGCGTCTTGTCCATCGCATCCAGATACTCGGGCTTGATCTTCAGCTCCTTGTAGACCTGGAACAAGGAACGCGGCTCAGTCGCAAAGGCTGGAATGGGATTGCGCGAGTCGCGGAAGTAGCCGCCGAAGTAACTCCACATCGATGCCGCTTTCACACCGGGGATGGCTTTGATTTGCTCGTAGTACGAGATTGGCAGCGGATCGGCTTGGCTATCGCGCGGCGTGACATACAGGCGATCCACATCGAGCTTGTTCACCGCCTGGTTAAATCCTTGGTTCACCCCTTGAACCAACCCGAACAACAGGAATGCGAACACGATCGACAGCATGGTGAGAATCGTGCGCACCTTCTTGCGCCACAATCCCGCCCAAATTAGGCGAAAGTATTTCATGCGGCATTCCTCGACTCATCGTGAGCCAGGCGCCCTTTGTCCAAGTGCAGTTCGCGCGAAGCGTAGCTTGCCGCTTTCGGATCGTGCGTCACCATCACGATGGTCTTGCCTTGCGAGCGATTGAGCGCCTGCAACAGATGCATGATCTCTTCGGCGCTTTGCCGATCCAAGTCACCGGTCGGCTCGTCGCACACCAGCAACGTCGGATCCGCGACGATGGCGCGGGCGATGGCGACACGCTGTTGTTGCCCGCCCGACAACTCCGTCGGCTTGTGTTTCGCGCGATCCGCCAACCCGACTAACTCGAGTGCTGTCTTTACGCGTTGCTTGCGCTGACTGCGCGACAAGCTGGTGAGCAACAAGGGCACTTCGACGTTTGCCTCGGCGCTGAGTACCGGAAGCAAGTTATAGAACTGAAAGACGAAGCCGATGTGTCGGGCACGCCAGTCTGCAAGGGCGCCGCGCGATAGCTTGTCGATGCGGTTGCCGGCGACCGCAACCTCGCCGCTCGTCGGCTGATCCAATCCCGCGATTAGATTCAGCATGGTGGTCTTTCCCGATCCGGATGGCCCCATCAAAGCCAGGAACTCGCCTTGGGAGATCTGCAAGTCCACTCCGTGCAGGACCTCAACCTTCTGCTTCCCGCGGGTGTAGACCTTGGTGACATTGCGCAAATTGACCAGTGCATCCATGAGCTTTGCCTCTTGTTATGACGCGCGGCAGTGTACGTTCGAGCCGGTGACGCTGTTAAGCGGGCACCGGCGAATAGCGGGGATTAGACGGCGAGCGAAGGAACGGGGAAGAACAAGATTTCACACGGAGAACACGGAGGTCACGGAGCTAAGACGAGGGACCTCCGCGAGGGCACGCGGGTAAGCAGTGGATGCGTGTGCGCTGCGCGTGTCAGGTGTGAAGTGTGTCGTCTGCCCGTCTTGCAGCCCACTGCCAACGGTCAACTGACAACTGGGATGCAAGAAGTCGATGCGTGTGCGCTGCACGTGTCAGGTGTGAAGTGTGTCGTGCGCCCGTCTTGCCGGCCACTGCCAACGGTCAACTGACAACTGGAATGCAAGAAGTCGATGAACGTGTCGCCTACGATGCAGCTAAACCTCGATCGACTGCCGCGATGTTCGGTCCGACTGTTCCGGTGGGATTTGGAGGCCGCGCTTGCCGGACTTCACCGGCCGCGTTGCCCGCGCGACCTGCACCGCTCGTTCGTGCAATGCACGGCGCAGTGCTGCGGGATGAAGTACTCGCGCTTCATCGCCGAGATCGAACAAGACGCGCATCGCCATGCTCTGTTTGTCGAAATCCAAGGTCACCGGCTTGCGGCCCTTGTACTGCTCCGGCACTTCACGCAGCGCAGAGGCAAACCAGCCGCAGTATTCCTCGAGCAATCGCTTGCGCCCGCGAGCGGACAACTCGATCTGCACTGGAAAATGGCTCGGCGGATTCTTCTCGAACTTCTCGCACCATTCGCTCCAATACTTTTGCAGGTCGAACTTTGGATCGCGCTGGAAGATCGCTGCGGTGGTCTTGACCGACTGGAGCCGCGACAAACGAAAGACGCGAAACTCCTCTTTGACCTTGCCAATCAAATACCAAGTGTCGACTTTGACCACCAACGCATACGGCTCGACCGAGTATTCGCGGAATTCGCCATCGCTGCGTTGATACGCAATCTGGATCTTTTCGTTTTTCCAGATATAGCCGCGGAGTTCATCAAGGTACGGCAGTACATCCGTCGAGCGGAACCACGGCTTGGTGTCGAACAGCAAGCGCCCACGCGCATGCTGCGCACGCAATTGGTGCATCGTTGGGACCGCTGCCGCGAGTTTGTCGAGAGCGCTGCGTGTGGGCGCCGCTAAACCCTTCGCGACTCCGGGCGGACTTGCTATCAGTGCGAGCGCCTCGGCTTCGCCCGAAGACAAGCCAGTGAGATCGGAGCTGTAGCCCTCCATCAAACGAATGCCGCCGCCGCGGCCCGGCTCGGTGTAGACCGGCACGCCCATCGCGGAAAGCGCATCGATATCGCGAAAGATCGTGCGCACCGACACTTCTAATCGTTGCGCAAGTTCGCCGGCGGTCATGGCGCGTCCGCGTTGCATGACCATTAACAAGGAGATGAGCCGTTCGGCGCGCATGGTGGGCTCCGGTGAAAAGGATTGCCGCAAACATGACACGCCGTGGCACTGATCGTCCAGATCATGTGCGCCGGAAAGGAGAGCACTCATGCACATCACTGCATTCGGACACGCCGCCATCAAAGTGCGCAGCTTGAATACCAGCGAACAGTTTTATTCAGGTGTCCTGAATTTGCCCGTCGTCGCGCGGCACGAGGAAGACGCCGAAGTGAGTCTAGCCGTCGGTGCGACGGGGCATTTCATGCTGCAGGCCATCGGCGATCAAGCACGCCTGCCGGATGAACAAACACTCGGCGTGCATCACATCGCGTTCGTGGTTGGGAATACGCCAGCGTGCTTGGATGCCGCAGCGAAGCGGCTAGACGAACATCAGATTCGCTATCACAGACTGATGCACGAGGAATACGAGTCGCTCTATTTCCGCGACCCGGACGGCCATTTAGTGGAGCTTTACTATTGGCCCTCGTGGTGAGGGTGAGGGCCGTTACGGCGGAGCCGGATCAGCGCAGGATGCCAGCGCCCATAAAGGCAGAGTTGTAGTCCTCTTGGCTGCGTCGAATGACTTCGAACGCTTCGTCGCGCCCGTACACATGCGTGATCTCGACGCGGTGCTCGGGCGAGCCGGGCGCATGTTTGTATGTAAGGAAGTAATGGCGCAGTCGCTCGAGCACGGGCTTGGGGCACTGTGAGATATCCGAGAACTGCCCGTACAAAGCATCGTCCTGCATCACTGCGATGATTTTGTCGTCCGCTTCTTTGCTGTCGATCATGCGTAGCCCGCCGATCGGAATCGCTTGCACCAGCAAATCGCCGTGACCGATTTCTTTTTCGGTCAGCACGCAAATATCCATCGGATCGCCATCGCCCTCGATGCCGGCGCGACCGGTCCGCTCGCTGCAAAACTCGCCGACGCGATCGGCACACAGTGTTCGCGGCAAGAAGCCATAGAGAGAGGGACACACGTTCGAGAAGCGCTGCGGACGATCTACTTTAAGAAGGCCCGTGACCTTATCGCTTTCGTACTTAACGGTATCGGTCGGTACGATTTCGATATACGCAGTGACACATGACGGCGCGTTGGCACCGAGCTCGACACCGTGCCAAGGATGAGCACGAAACGCGGAAGGGAAAAGTATCGGCATAGGATTCCTGTAAGTGGCCGGCATCATAGCAACCTGAAGGCCCGATCGACAGCGGCCAAACGGAACCGGACCGCGCATACGACGTTCAATGCGCATGCCACGTTCCCGCGATTTGCACGGTTCTGCCCCCGACGAACACAGCGACGCACTGCTCATCATCGATTTGATCTCGGACTTCGAGTTTCCCGACGGCACACGGTTATTGCGCCGGGCCGAACCGCTCATCGATCCCCTGCTGCGGCTGAAGACACGCGCACACAACGCCGGAGTGCCAGTCATCTATGTGAACGACAACCGTGGTCGATGGCGATCCGATCGGCCGCATTTCGTGGCGCACTGTATGGCCGCAAGCTCCAAGGGCAGCGAAGTTGCCACGGCGCTGAGTCCTGAACCTCGCGACTACTTCGTTTTCAAACCGAAGCACTCCGCGTTCTTCGGCACGCCGCTCGATGCGCTATTGAAGCATTTGGGTACGAGGCGCTTGATTCTGACCGGCGTGACACTGGAGCAATGCATCCTCATGAGCGCCATCGAAGCGTACTTGCGAGACTTGGAGATCCTGGTGGTTCGCGACTGCGTATCCGGACTGCGGCAATTGGACGCGACCCTGCGCTACCTTGAGCAGATGCTCCACGCCACATTGAGGCCCTCGAACAAGGTCCGTTTTGCACGGTCGTAATTACCGGCAACGCAGGCACAGCCGTCGGTCTTTGTCGTGCGAGCAGCGATGACGCAGGAACCCAGCAGTGAGCCGATTCGTTTTTTAGATGGACGTGCGAGCTGTTCGGCAAAACAGAGGCGATCCCGCCCGCTGCAGACCCGGCGCTTGTCATTTCCAGGAGCCCCGACTTCGCGACGGGGCTTCGTCATGGGCGCGCACCGGGAGTTGTGATGCAAAGGGTCAATGTGGATCAGCTCCGACGAGCGATCGAAGCGGTCCGTGCAGCTATCCAACGCGCCGAGTTCGACACGTGCGACAGCGCCGACTTAAGCGAGATCATCGAGCCCGTCGAGCGCGAACTGAATGCGTCGCATCCGAATCCCTCGACTTTATCGACCTATCTGAATTCGCTCGCGCGAAGCTTGCGAGCAGAACCGAGTGCCCGAAACGCCGTTATGCAGCTCGACGCGGCGATGCGCGAGTCAGGGATACCGGCACAATGGGAGCGCTGAGGCGTCAGATTTATCCTGCGTGTCTGCGTTTTGCGAACACTGCAAGCGCTCCAACTTTCGCTATAGTCGCACTCCAACGTCACCCGCGACCTCCAGGTCGCGCATTATTCATAAGGAAAAGTTGGATGCGGCTATTGCTTGCGCTTGGATTCTTCCTGGCTTTCGGCGTCGATGCAGCAACGTTGTATGTCTCCGATCAACTGTCGATTCCGTTACGACGCGGTCCCTCGATCGAATACAAGATCATCAACGCGGGACTGCAAAGCGGCACGCCACTGGAGGTGCTGCAGAAGAACGACGAGGCCGGCTTCACCCAGGTGCGCACCCCCAACGGGACCGAGGGTTGGGTACCCAGCCAATATCTCGTCTCCGAACCCTCCGCTCGCGATCGTCTCGCGGCCGCGACCAAGAGAGTCGATGCGCTCGAAGCCGAACTGAAAACCCTGCGTTCCAATTTTCAGGAACAGCGCAGTGCACGCTCCGAGGCAGAGAAGAGCAGCACCGATCTCAGCAAACAAACCGAAAAGCTGCAAAGCGAGCTCGCGGAATTGCGCCGCGTCTCGGGCAATGCGATCACCAACTATGAAGAGAACAAGCGGCTAAAGACCGAGAACCAATCGCTACAGTCGCAAGTCTCACAACTCAGCTCGCGCGTGCGAGAACTCGAGCGCAACACGATGTTGCGCTGGTTGCTTGCCGGCGGTGGCTTGGTGCTGCTGGGCTTACTATTGGGCGCGTGGATCAAATCGCGGCCCAAGCGCAGCAACTGGGCCTAAGACTCGAACTGTTTCGCACATGTCGCGCACTGCCGTGTCGCGCGCTCCCTTTTCTATGGTCGAGGAATAAGAATGAAGACGATCGGCTTTGTTTCATTGGCCACTCTCCTGGGCGCCTGCATCGCGCCGCTGCACGCGCAAGATCTTGCGAATGTGCAGATCAAGGTCACCAAAGTGGCCGGTTCCGTGTACATGCTCGAGGGTGCTGGCGGGAACATCGGTGCCAGCGTCGGCGAGGACGGCATCGTGATCGTGGATGACCAATACGCTCCGCTTGCGGACAAGATTCGCGCAGCGCTCAAGGGAGTCGCAGATAAGCCAGTACGGTTCGTCATCGACACGCACTATCACGACGATCACACCAACGGCAATTTGGAGTTCCATAAGGACGCTCCGATCATCGCGCAAGAAAACGTCCGCAAGCGATTGGAAGCGCGCGAACCGACGCCGGAGAACGCAGGCAAAGTAACCCGCGGCACGCCCAAAGCGCTTCCCATCATCACCTTCGATCATGACCTCACCTTGCATTTGAATGGCGAGGACATTCGCGCCATGTTCGTACCGAACGGACATACCGATGGCGACAGCATGGTCTATTTCTCGAAGTCCAACGTACTGCACACCGGCGATGATTTCGTGCGTTACGGATTCCCGTTCGTGGACCAAGCGGCCGGCGGCAGCGTGAAGGGAATGATCGCCGCGTGCGAGAAGGCGATTGCCGAAATGCCTGCCGACGTCAAAATCATTCCGGGTCACGGACAGCTTTCGACCTTGGATGACGTGCGCAAATTCGTAACGATGCTCAAGGACACACGCGCAGCAGTCGAGCGCGGCATCCGCAAAGGCAAGAGCCTAGATCAGCTCAAGCAGGAAAAAGTATTGGATCCCTGGAAAGAATGGGCCAGCGCGTTCGTCACCGCGGACATCTTCACTGAAACGTTGTACCGCGATGTAACGGGCTCGAATAAGAGCGAGCTGATCAAGCACAATTGAAGGCAAGGATAATCAGCCGCAGAGAAACGCAGACAAGACCTGACGATGCGATGGAGTGAAGGCGCGCAGCGCGTGAACGGTGTGCGCTATGGTGTCTGCGGCCGACTCGTCACATTCCGCCATAGGACACTGTCAGGCAGCTCCACGCTCAAATTCGATCCGCTGGATCCTTACATTCTCTTTTTTGCGTTCTCTGCGGCTAATCCATTCCGAGTTCTCTCTATTGTGTCCGGCCTGCAACACGACACGCGAGCCTGCGTGTTCTAAAACAATTCTCCCGCAGGGCCTTTGATCATTTGCGCACGGACCAACGGGATTGGCGGTCCGCCATACGACAAGAATTGATCATGAAAGGCCTTCCACGCCTGCTCGCCGCCGCGTGATGCAGTCCAGTCGCTGCGCAACTTGCGAATCATCAGTTTGCCCAACGTGTAGTTCAGATACGCGGGATCATAGGTACCGCGTACTGCTTGCTGGCGGGCGTTGCCGGGATCTTGGAACGCCTTGTCCTTGAACATCTGTTCGCATTCGGAAACCTTCATGCCTTGCGTGTGCAACCCGATGGCGCACATGAAGCGCACATTTCGCAACAGTGCGTTCAGCAATTGACCCACGTGCCGCTCGGGCGCGTTGTCAGCCAAGCCTTTTTCAATCATCAGCTCCTCGGTGTAGTGCGCCCATCCTTCTGCAAAGGCGTAGCCGACGAAGATTTGGCCGAAGCGCCACGGGGCACGATTCGAATGCAGGAACTGCAGGAAGTGACCGGGCCACACTTCATGCACGGATGTGAACAGTAGATCCGCTTTGCCTGGAATGTACGCAAGCTGTTCGGCCTTCGGCCATTTCGGATCCGGCGGCGCGATGTAGTACACCGACGGCAAATTCTTTTCGTACGGCCCTGGGATGTTGATGTACGCGAAATTTTGGCGTCGATAGGCCGGCGCCTCTTCGACCTGTGCTTCCTCGGTGCCCGGAATCGTGACGATGTCGTGATCGAGAATGTACTGCTTGAGTTGCGCCAACTGTTCGCGAGCACCTGCGACCGCGCCGCCCTTCGGCTTGTCTGCCGCTTCTTTGGCAACACATGCTTGGACGGTCGCCTTCGGTGCATATTGTTTGCACGCTTCGGTGAGCGCATTGAAGTTCCGTTCCAAATCCGCTTTGCCGATTTGCTCGAGCTTCTCGACCGGCGTCGTGACGTTCTCAGTCATGCGCAGCATGGCCGCGAAGCGATCCGCCCCGAGCGCGTACTCATCCGTTCCCGTGGCCTGCTGCGATTGCAGCCACTGCGTGATGTCCTCCATCGCCTTCGACGCAGGCTCGATTGCATCGCGCAGTTGCTTCTGGAGAGCCTCGTCTTTCACCTCAGCGAACGCAGCCAACGCATCCTTGTGAAAGAAGTCCGGGAAGCCGCCGAATCCAGAGATCCCAAACTCGATGAATGCCTTGGGCATCGGCGTCTTTAGGTTGGCTTTGATTTGTGCAACCGCCGTCGGCACGCGCTTCGCATATTCGATGAATGCTTTCAGCCGCGTTTCGGCGGGCGCGTACGGAACCGTCACGTACGTGCTGGGGTCCAGGCCGAAGTTGAAATAGTACGCAGGGTTCGTAAACGGCTGCTGCGCATCGCGCATCCAGAACAGATCGTTGTCGATGCGCGAGATCAGGTAATCGCGCTGGAAACGTTGATCCGGCAACAGAGCCGAATCGTCGAATGCCACGG
>DASTSB010000078.1:0-7521 GCA_035760885.1 Steroidobacteraceae bacterium
CGCCATAACGCCTGAGTGTGCGCAAAGGCACTGGACTGCAGCGACAACGCCTTGACTCCCGCCGCTCGCTCGCTCACGGCATTACTGTGGGAAGCCACCAACTGCCAATACCGCCGCAATAATCGCGGCTCCAAATCCAACTCGAACTGCTCATGTGCATGCCGCAAACTTGTACCCCAGATGCGGCCGACTTGTGTAGATACTCAAGCCCTGGAGGGTTAGGGAGAGGGTGTCCGAACGCGAAGCGAACACACAATAGCCACCCGCCTATGACCTGAAGGAAATCCCATGCGGACACGGGTGCGATGGATTTGAACTCTGTGTGGCCTTCCTGACGAAGGAAGTCGTCCGTCCTTACGTCGACATCACAGGTCAGCGCTCGCGCAACTTCAGCACCGCCCACACGCTGCTGTACCGATCCGTCCAGCCTTTGAAGTCATTCGGGACTTTGATGTCTTCAACCTGAGCATCCGTGAACTCAGCATCGCGCCAAAGCTGTTCATCAGATGTGATCAATACCCAATAGCTAGCATCCGAAAGCGGGGTTGCGCCGTCCGCTACGAGCTTCGCTGTCCGATGGATTCTGTGCGCGGCACGTTCGCACACCCACTCGAGATTTAGGTACTTGTTCGAGACATGAATCGCGAGAACCCCATCCGGCTTTAGATGTTTCGCGTACAGCGCAAACGCCTCGTTAGTCAGAAGATGAGTGGGCACTGCATCGCTCGAGAAAGCATCGACTGCGAGCACGTCGAATGCCATCGGTGCTTGCGCTTCCAGGGTGAGTCGGGCATCGCCCAACAAAATCCTTACATCTGCCGATCGGTCCTGTGCCGCTTGCAGGAACGTGAAGTCGTGTTGCGCGATGTCGAGGACGTCCGGATTGATTTCATAGATCGAGTACTGATCACGTGACCGTGCATAACTCGCCAACGTGCCCACCCCGAGCCCGATGACGCCGACTCGCATCGGGCCGGCTTTTTGTTTGGCCAGTAGCGCGCGTCCGACTCCGGAGCTCTGCGAGTAGTACGAGGTGGGCAGCAGTCGCAGTGTGGGTTCGACGAACTGGTAGCCGTGCCGGATCGTGCCGTTCACCAGCGTGCGGCGCGGGCGGGCAGCTTCGACGTACTCGCGCACTTGTAGAACACCATAGAAATCGCGCTTCAAATCTAAGCTGTACGCGCGCGATTGCTCTTCAGCGCGAAATAAATATCCACCAAGCGCCAAGACGCCTGTGATCATCGCAATTCGCAGCGGCCACAACACAAACGTAGCGCCCCTCCGCCGCCACTGTGCGTACACCATCAACTCGGCGGTGACGAAGATCAGTATCGGCAACTCCAGATACGAATCGAACATCATGGGCGCCAGCAGCGTGACAAATGCGCCGCCCAAGGCGCCGCCGAACGCAATCAGTAGGTAAAAGCGAGTTAGATACTCCGGTGCCGGCGCGCGCAGCGCGATTTCGCCATGGCATCCCATGCACACCACGAACAGGCAACCCAAGTACATCGGGATGACGGTGGTGATGTCTTGATGCGTTTCGCCGTTCGCGTACAGCCAGGCTAAGCAACCCAGCGCCACGACCATCATCATGAAGAACGGCGTGCGCCGATACAGCGGCTGGGCGCGAAAGTTCACGATGAACGTGAGCAAGTAGATTGCTAGCGGCACGACCCAGAGCAGTGGAATCGGTGCAATGTTCGTTGTCAGCTGAACCGTTGTCGCGGCCAGCAAAGCGGAAGCGCATGCGGCAAACAAGATCCACAGCAGCATCTGCAACGCAGCGGGTTTGGGATGCGATGCCGATCCAATCGGTGCGACGGCTTCGAATTCGCGGCTTTGCCATGCCGTCCAAATGCAGAGGAGCGCGAATCCGACGAATGCGATGCTCCATGCTATGGCGAGCGTATGAGTATCGAATGCCGGCTCGAGCAGCAAGGGAAAGCTCAGCAATGCGGCAAGCGAGCCGAAGTTCGAGAGCGCGAACAGCCACAGCGGAATGGAGCTCGCGTAACGGCGCACATACCACGACTGAATCAGCGGGCTAGATGCGCTTAGCAATAAAGACGGCAAACCGGCCGTGCTGGTCAGCACCAATAAGATCTGTAACGCAGGATTGTCGAACGGCTGGGTTCGCCAGCTTTCTGCCGGAACGATGGGCATCAGCGCGCAGCTCAACAGCAATAGCCCGCTGTGAATCCATAATTGTCGTCGGGCCGCAAGCTTGCTGAGCCAATGCGCGTACGCGTATCCGCACAGCAGACACACTTGAAAGAACAGCAAAGTGGCAATCCAGACTGAAGAGGTGCCGCCGAACCAAGGCAGGATCATCTTCGCGATGAGCGGCTGGACCAGAAACAGCAGACAGGCGCTCAATGTAACGGTCGATGCGTAGAGGAACATTGTTCGTTCTTATTACCGGCGCTTCCCTGAGGTTGAGTATGGCGACATCCCTTCAGTAATTCACTGAGAACCGATCTCTGAAATAGGTTCTAGCACCTGGGACGAGCTCAGGCATGCGGCATTCTCTGAACCTGCCGTTCACGGCTCAGTTTGGTTCGCGTCAAGCCGACAACGTGACTGTTCCGTTGCCGGCCAGTTTCTGTACATGTCGACATCAACTACTTCTCAGGGCGAATACATACTCGGCGATGATGAGGTCATCATCACGCATACGGACCCGACGAGCCGCATCACGTACGCGAATCCAGCGTTTCTCGCCAGCAGCGAGTTTTCACTAGAAGAGTGTATCGGCCAGCCGCAGAACATCGTCCGTCATCCTGACATGCCGCGCGATGTCTTCGCGGATCTCTGGCGAACGATCAAGTCGGGTCGCAGTTGGACCGGCATCGTGAAGAACCGCCGCAAGCATGGCGGGTTCTATTGGGTGCGCGCGAATGTCACGCCGATCATCGCGAACGGTCGTGTCGTGGGCTATACCTCGGTTCGCGTCAAACCGACTCGTAGCGAAATACAGGCGGCGGAACGCCTCTACGCGGATATTCGCGTTGGGCGACAGGGCGCTCGATCCGTGCGCGCAGGTCACATCCACGACGCATCGCTCGCGGGACACATCGGTCGGCTTGCGAATCTCTCGCTACGCACCGGAACTTGGCTGGTTCTGGGCACGCTCGTATCTATCCTGACGTTGATGACAGGGATGAGCGTTTACCGTAGCGGGTTCGATACGCTCGGTGCGCTCGGCTGCCTGGGCATTATTGTTGCTGTGTGCAACTTGCTCTACGTCCAAGGTAAGGTCGTGGGTCCTCTGGTCACACTGCAACGCGCAGTGTTCCACCTTCTCGCGGGTGACACTAAAACGCGCATTCCGATTGAAGGCGTGTCCTGCGTGGTTTCAGTCGCTCGGACCGTGGAGCAATTGCGATCCAAGCTCGATGGCGTTCTGAAAGACAACGTTGCTGCTGCCGAACAAGTCAGGGACAGTGTAGATCGCGTCGTATCGGCAAACACCGAGCTGTCGAGCCGCACCCAACAACACGCAGCGAGCCTGGAAGAAACTGCGGCTTCGCTCGAGCAACTTACCGCAGCAGTGTCGCGCAATACCGAAAGCGCCCGGCATGCTTCCCAGCTTGCATCGCAATCGTCCTCCGTTACCGAACATGGCTCCGAGTTGGTCTCGACGATGCTCGACACGATGGGCGCCATTTCCGAATCGTCGAATCGCATCGGAGAGATCGTTGGCATCATCGATGGCATCGCATTTCAGACGAACCTGCTCGCCTTGAATGCAGCGGTGGAAGCGGCGCGTGCCGGCGATCAGGGCAGGGGATTCGCAGTCGTGGCACAAGAAGTGCGCAGTCTCGCGCAGCGTTCCGCCGCGTCGGCGAAGGAAATCAAGGATCTCATTGAGCAGTCGCGCGAAACAGTGAAGCAAGGTGGCTCGCTAGCTAGCCAAGCGGCGGCATCAATGCGCCAAGTGACCGAGTCCGCGAAGAAGGTTGCGAACGTCATCCTGGAAATTCAAGCAGCGAGCCAGGAACAGAGCGCAGGCATCGAGCAGATCAACAGGGCAGTGACGCAGATGGATACGATTACGCAGGACGATGCACACCTGGCTCAGGATCTGATTGCAACGGCGGAAGTGCTTCGCGATCAAGCGGCGCAGATGCTCGCGGCCATTTCGGCGTTTTCGATGCAGAGCGTAGTTTCGCGTGGCTTGCAGCGGTCGTCGCCGGCGGAGTCGGCGCAATCGCAGCTCGCGCGTGCGGCGTGAGGCTTAACGAGAGCTCCACGGGAGCGCGGGGCAATAACTCATCTGGCTGTCACCAGTCACCAGTCAGCAGTCACTCAAGAATTCCACGGAGGGCACGGAGAGTGGGACGCAACACAAAGCGCGCATGGAAAAGGTGAGTAAGTGAGGGCGAGCGCTGCCCGCATGAGGGCTTCGCGCTCGGATAAGAAACTCCACGGGGAACACGGGGCTTCGGGGTAAGAATGAAGAGGAAGAAGATAATCTCAACGGAGAACGCAGAAACCACGGAGATCGAATGAAACGTGTGCGCTGCGCCATGTGCTCTGGCCTGCGCGAAGCGCTTGCTTGCCAGTGTCTTGCCTGCCGTTAGGCTCGCCTGCCGACACAGTCGGCTTGCTCTTAAGAAGACGGAAATTTCACACGGAGAACACGGAGGACACGGAGGACACGGAGGAATGAATGTGTGCGCTGCGCATGTGAAGTGCGAGGTGTAGGGTGAGCGTCATTGATCTTGCTAGTCACTAGTCACCAGTCACAATCACTAGTTCAAAACTTCCTCCCCACCGCCAGTCCAAACGCAAACGGATCGATTTGAATCGTTCCGAAGCGCTCGCTATCGAGGGTTGCGCGAGTGTCGATATCGAACCAACGAGCGTCGGCATTGATAAACCAATCATGACCTAAGTCGAGGTCGAGACCGACGAGCGCAGTGAGGCCGGTGGACTCATGGAGATCCAACTTCTGACCCGCGAACGGTCCCATGGTCTTTTCTTTCGCAAATGCGGCGAATGCGATGCCAACGCCGGCATACGCCCGAGCGCGCTGGGTCGTATCGAGTACGTGATACTGAACGCTGATCGTTGTCGGCAGCTCGCGTGCCTCTGCCACCTTCGTTCCATCTTGGAGGCGCATCTCATGGGTCATCGGTGTAGCGCCGAACATTTCGATGCCCCAATGGCTATCGAATAGATAGGTAGCCCCGAACGTTGCCGCAGCGGTGTCGTCGAGGTGGACGGCAGTATGGCTATTTTCCTTGGGCTGAAACGGATGAATGCCCATACGAAAAATCCATTGCGGTGCTTCCTCAGACTGAGCGGTCGCTGGCAACGCCATCGATGTCGCAATAAGAGCGGCGGAGAACATGCGCAGTTTCACAGGAGTCATCCCTCGTTGCCGCTCGCTAGTGGTTACGGAGTGATCGCGACTTTCAGCACGCCGTCGCGCTGGTTGGCGAACAGCTCGTATGCTGATTCGATCTGATCCAGCTTGAACCGATGCGTGACCAGCGGCTTGAGATCGGCGCGTCGAGATGCGATGACGTCCATCAATCGCCGCATGCGCTCTTTTCCTCCGGGGCAAAGTGTCGTGATGATCTTGTGATCGCCCAGTCCCGCGGCAAACGCACCGAGCGGAATCGTCAAATCTTTGGAATACACGCCCAGGCTGGACAACGTGCCGCCAGGGCGAATCACTCGCAGAGCCGCTTCGAACGTGGGTTGCGTGCCCAGCGCTTCGATAGCCACGTCGACTCCGCGTCCGTTCGTGAGCTTCATGATTTCATCGACGACATCGACTTTGCGGAAGTCGACGATGTGATCCGCACCGAGCCGCTGCGCGATGGCAGCGCGAGCCGGCACAGTCTCCACACCGATAATCTTCGTGGCACCCATCAGCTTGGCGCCGACGGTCGCACACAAACCGATCGGCCCTTGTGCAAAGACGGCCACGACATCGCCGATCTGCACTCGGCCACTCTGGGCACCGCTAAATCCCGTCGACATGATGTCGGGGCACATCAGAACCTCTTCGTCAGTCAGGCCGTCTGGTACGGGCGCGAGGTTGGCCATTGCGTCAGGCACGCGCACGTACTCGGCTTGGCAGCCGTCAATGGTGTTGCCGAACTTCCATCCGCCGATCGCCTTCCAGCCGTGTGCCGTGCCGGCACCATCTTGTGCCCCACATCCCGCGAGACACGCGTTGCTATATCCGCTCGGCGTGATCGCGCCCGCAATGACGCGTTGACCTTCACGATAGCCTTCTACCGCCGACCCGAGTTTCTCGATAATTCCAACCGGTTCGTGTCCGATGATGAGACCCGGCTTGACCGGATACTCGCCCTTCATGATGTGCACATCGGTGCCGCAGATCGTCGTGGTCGTGATCCGAATCAGTGCATCGAGCGGGCCGATGTCCGGAATGGGACGCTCATCCAATGCGATCCGACCCGGCTTCACGAACACTGCCGCTCTCATCATCTTGGCCATCGAAATGCTCTCCTAATTTGTTGCGGAAGTATCGCCCGATGATTCGCACCGCAAAACCGGAGATCCGCTTACCGTCTCCCGGATTTCACTGAACCCTGCGGTATTGCCGGAACGCAGAAGCACGGGCAAGAAGAAGGTGTGAGTTGCGCGTGCGATGTGTAAGCAAGTGTGGTGTGTAGGAGTGTAAGGTCCAGGCTTACCGACTCTTGCTGTAAGCCGCCGAAGGTCGACTCACAACCGCCAATCTTTAGGGAGCGTGCGACTCGCGTGCAAACTAACTCCGAACCCACTGCCGAGGACAAAGTCTCAGCCCTGCTGAGAGCGGAGACCTATCAAGACAGACCAGCAGCAGTCGAAGCTATCCAAACGCATTTCGCGTGGATCTTTCTGACCGGAGACCATGCATACAAAATGAAGAAGGCCATGCGGGCGCCGGGATTCGATCTCACAGACGCGGAAGCAAGGCATCAGACATGCCTTGCGGAGTTGAGGCTGAATCGTCGCTTAGCGTCCGAGGTTTATCTTGAAGTCGTGCCGCTCACCCTTGATGAGACCGGTGTGTTGAAAGTGCACGGTCGTGGGCGTGCGGTGGAATGGTTGGTGAAGATGCGCCGTCTATCTCGCGACCTCTTTCTCGATGTCGCGATTGAAAAGGGAACGGTAACGAAAGCAGCAGTGCAGGGCGTCGCTGCGATGCTCGCGGACTTCTACGTCTCACAACCGGATGCGAAACTCGACCCCGATGCGTATCGCGCTCGGGTTGCCGCACAAGTCGAGCAAAACGTGCTTGCACTCGCTTCGCCTGCGCTGCACCTCGCGCAGCGATCTGTCACGGAATTGGGACGCTTGCAACGATGTGCACTGGATCTGCTCTCCGCTGAGCTCAAAGACCGCGCGCGTCTTGCGCATGTCATTGAGGCTCACGGCGATCTGCGTCCCGAGCACATCTACTTGGGGACGCCGCATTGCGTAATCGACTGCCTGGAGTTTTCCTACGACCTACGACTCTTCGATCCCTTCGAAGAGATGGCCTATCTCGCC
>DASTSB010000079.1:0-6011 GCA_035760885.1 Steroidobacteraceae bacterium
CCATTTTTGCGCCCTGTCGTTCGACGCACAAACAACCATGTTCAAGAATCTTCGTGGGTACTTTTCGAACGACCTCTCGATTGACCTGGGCACTGCAAACACGCTGATTTACGTGCGCGGCAAAGGGATCGTGCTGAACGAGCCATCGGTCGTCGCTATTCGCGAAGAACCAGGACGCGCCGGCAAAAAGATCGAGGCGGTCGGACAAGAAGCCAAGAACATGCTCGGCCGCACGCCGGGTCACATTACTGCGATTCGTCCGATGAAGGACGGTGTGATCGCCGACTTCACCGTCACCGAAAAAATGCTGCAGTACTTCATCGAAAAAGTGCACGGCAATCGATTGATGCGTCCCTCCCCTCGCGTGCTGATTTGCGTTCCCTATGGTTCGACACAAGTCGAGCGCCGAGCCATTCAAGAGTCAGCCGAAGGTGCCGGTGCCCGCTGGGTACGTTTGATCGAAGAGCCGATGGCTGCAGCTGTTGGTGCCGGGTTGCCCGTGCATGAAGCTCGGGGCTCGATGGTTTTGGACATCGGCGGCGGCACCTCCGAAGTGGCGGTCATTTCTTTGAACGGCATCGTGTATGCATCGTCGGTACGCATCGGGGGCGACCGTTTCGACGATGCCATCATCAACTACGTCCGGCGCAACTACGGCATCCTAATCGGCGAGTCCACCGCGGAGAAGATCAAGATCGAAATCGGGTCCGCCTACCCTGGTCAACAAGTCAACGAGATCTCGGTCAAGGGTCGCAACCTATCGGAAGGCGTGCCTCGCAGCTTCACGCTGAACTCGAACGAAATTCTCGAGGCACTGCAGGAGCCGCTCGCCGGCATCGTCGGTGCAGTCAAGGTCGCTCTCGAACAGACGCCGCCGGAATTGGGTGCGGACGTCGCGGAGCGCGGCATTGTCCTCACCGGTGGCGGCGCCTTGCTACGGGACATCGATAAGCTGCTCATGGAAGAAACCGGCCTTCCAGTCGTCGTGTCCGAAGACCCGCTGACGTGCGTCGCACGTGGCGGCGGCCGCATGCTCGAACTCATCGACGAGCACGGCCCTGCGCTATTCAATCTTGAATAGCAGCCAAGAATGAAAGGCGCAGCCTGTCGTGCAGTCGATGCTGCCGGCCGGTGCTGCGCCAACTCTGTGCAGATTCGGGTTCTTGAGTGGTCACACTAAGCTCCGATTCCCGTCCGATCATTGGCCGCGGCCCGCCTCTGGGCGCGAAGCTATTCTTCTTAGGGATCGTGTCGGTTGCGGTGATGGTGGCCGACCACCGAGGCGGTTATCTGGATACCGCTCGGCAGTGGTTGGGCCTGGCGGCAAATCCGCTCTACGCCGTGGTCGAAGCACCCTACGACTTCTGGAACTGGCTGACGAGCAGTTTTGCGGATCGCAATCGCTTGCGGCGCGAGAACGCGCAGCTCACGGATCAGTTACGCGTCGCTCGGACGCAGTTGTTGCAGTTCAGCGCTCTACAGGAAGAAAACCGGCGGTTGAGAGGCATTCGCGATGCTTCGCAAGGCATGGCGGATCGGACGCTGATCGCCGAGATCATTCACGTGGATGTCGATCCTTTCCGGCAGCGCGTGCGCATCAACAAAGGCACCGAGGATGGTGTGTTCAAAGAACAGCCCGTGCTGGATGCCTTTGGCATCGTCGGTCAGGTCGTCCAGGTCGACAAATACAGTGCACAGATCATTCTGGTGAGCGATGCCGAACACGCAATTCCTGTGCAGGTGAATCGCAATGGGATTCGCACGATCGCCGAAGGCACCGGCGAAGTCGCCAAACTCAGCTTGCCTTTTCTCACGGCAGAAGCCGACGTCAAACCAGGCGACCTGTTGGTGTCATCGGGCCTAGATGGCATCTTCCCTGCCGGTTATCCCGTTGCCAACGTGACGAAAGTCGAACGCGATCCGTCGGATACGTTCGCCACCGTCGAGGCTAAACCGTTGGCACAGTTGGATCGCGATCGCGAAGTTCTGCTGTTGTGGCCGAACAATCCGGCGAAGAAAGACGCTGCGGCGCTCCCCACCGAGGCCGCCACTCAGGTAGAGAAGCCCATGCCAGCCTCTGGCCCGTCCCAAACGACGACTACGGCCCCGGCAACTGGGACGCCTTCTCCGGCGCAGAGCGCCCCCAAGCCGACGCGTCCACAGTGAGTGCAAGCCGCAGATGAGTGTCTCCGAAGGACGCATTGGTCATTTGCGCGTGATGAGCACCGTGGTGCTCGCGCTCATCTTCGCGATTGTGCCCTTGCCGCCTACCATTCAACCGGCGCGACCGGACTTGCTACTGCTGCTCGTCATCTATTGGTCGCTGAGTGCCCCGCGCATCGTCGGCCTCACATTCGCCTGGATGTGCGGCCTGGGCATCGACTTCTTGACGGGCCCGATTCTCGGCCAGCATGCGCTCGCATTTCTGATCGTCGCGTACGCAACTCACAAGCTACAGCTGCGGATGCGAATCTTCCCGATCTATCACCAAACGCTCACCGTCTTCATGTTCTTGGCAATCTACCAGTTCGTAGTCTTCTGGATCGACGGCATCATCGGCCCGGCGATTACCACATGGATGCGCTGGCTGCCGGTGTTCACGGGCGCACTCATTTGGCCAGTGCTCGTGGCGGTGCTCGATACGTGGAACCGAAGCCGCCGATGATGGTCTTTCGGCATTTAGATTCGCCGCTCTGATCCGATGGTCCGCGCCGTTCGCATCAAAGATCACCATGCCGAACTCGCGTTGTTCGAGCAACGCGCCATTGCGGCTGCGATCATCATGGTCATCGCACTTGGCGCTGTGATCGCGCGGCTGTTCTACCTTCAAGTGGTGCGATACGACTACTTCGCCGAGCTCTCGCAAGGCAATCGCATCAAAACCGAGCCGATTCCGCCGAACCGCGGCTTGATCCTCGATCGCAACGGACTGCCCTTGGCAACGAACGCACCGTCCTATCAGCTGGAGCTGACACGCGAGCAAGTGGGCGATCTGGATGCAACGTTGAAAGGTTTGACCGCACTCGGGCTCCTGGACCCGGACGCGATTCCCGCACTGAAGAAGGATATTCGCGGGCGTCGAATTTTCGAAGCAGTGCCGATCAAACTGCAGCTGTCTGAAGAGGAACTCGCCCGCTTCGCAGCCCGCCGCTACGACTTCCCGGGTGTAGAAATTCGCCCCCGCCTCACGCGCTATTACCCGCTCGGACCGAGCGGCGTGCATGCGCTCGGTTACGTGGCCGCGATCAGCGAAGAAGATAAGAAGCTGATCAACATGGACGAGTACGCCGGCACGACCTTGACGGGAAAAACCGGCGTCGAACAAAAGTACGAAAAGGAATTGCACGGCCGCACGGGCTTTCAGCAACTACTTGTGAACGCTCAAGGACGTCGCGTCGAGAAGATCGGCCGTGAAGCTGCGAAGCTGGAGCGCCGCGAACCGCAAGCCGGAAACGATCTATTTCTCACGATCGATCTGAAGGTCCAGGAAGTCGCCGAAGAGGCGTTGCGCGGGCAACGTGCCGCTGTCGTTGCGATCGATCCGAACAATGGCGACATCATTGCGTTCGTCAGCACGCCGGCCTTCGATCCGAATTTGTTCGCGCGCGGCCTCACTCGCAAAGAATATTTGGCGCTCACCGAAGATCCGAATCGTCCGATGTATGACCGTGCCTTGCGCGGCGTGTATCCACCTGGATCCACTGTCAAACCGCTGTTCGCGTTAGCCGCACTGCAGTACGGTGTCGTGAGTCCGAACGACACGCGCTTCTGCCGCGGCATCTGGTCCTATCCCGGCTACGGCCGAGCGCGCCGCGACTGGAAGCCAAGCGGCCACGGCACTGTCGATATGCGCAAGGCCATCGCAACATCGTGCGATGTGTACTTTTTCGATCTAGCGCGGATCATGGGCATCGATCGCATGGCGAGCTTTCTATCCGAGTTCGGATTCGGCGCGCCCACCGGTATCGACATCGACGGCGAACGTGTCGGCATTCTGCCTTCCACTGAATGGAAGCGCCGCGCGTACAAGAAGAAGGAATACCAGGTATGGTTCCCCGGCGATACGATCAGCGTCGGCATCGGCCAAGGTCAGATGCTCGTGACACCGGTTCAGTTGGCGCACGCGATTGCCACCCTCGCTGCGAAGGGGAAGAACTTTCAGCCACGCCTCGTGCGCGCCATTCGCGATGTAAGCACCGGCCAGATTCGTCAGATCCCGCCGAAGCAACTGCCATCGGTCAAGGTCGACGATCCAGCAATGTGGGACATTCCTCAAGGGGGAATGTATGACGTGGCCAATGCACCGTATGGCACGGCTCGCGGCGCGGCTGCAGGGTCGCTGTACAAGATGGCGGGCAAGAGCGGCACAGCCCAGGTCTTCACCGTCGCGATTACGGAACGCGTTCGCAAGGCCGGTGAGCTCGAGGAACGATTACGAGACCACGCACTGTTCGTCGCCTTCGCTCCCTTCGAAGCGCCAAAGCTCGCCGTTGCAGTGATCGTGGAGAACGCACCAGGCGGCGGATCGGCATTCGCGGCGCCCATTGCACGACGAATTTTGGATACCTATCTGCTCACACCGGAGCAACTGGCCGAACAAGAAGCAAAACGAAAGGCGACGGGCACGAACGCAGCGACACCTCAAGCGGGAGGCCGCGAATGAGCTACGAAGGTTTAGAAACGTCGCGCGCGCAGCGCACGTTGACGGGCTCTGCGCGCTTGCTGCTCGCATTGCATATCGATGGACCTTTGTTCATCGCGCTGTGCTTGGTCGGTGCCATCGGTTCAGTCGTTTTGTTCAGCGCCTCCGGCCGCAGTGTCCCAGTGCTCGAGGCGCAGGTGTTGCGGTTCGCCCTGGGCTTGGTCGCTATGGTCATGCTCGCGCAGATTCCACCTCGGCTCATCCGCGTGTCCACACCATTTGCTTATGGGCTCGGATTGTTGCTGCTGTTGATCGTGATGGTCACAGGGGACATTGCGATGGGTGCGCAACGCTGGCTCGATCTGGGCATCGTGCGCTTTCAGCCATCCGAAATCATGAAGCTCGCCGTGCCGCTGGCATGTGCATGGTTCCTACATGAAAGGCCGTTGCCGCCTAGCCTGGTCTCTTTATTGATTGTAGGCGCGGCAATCGTCGTCCCTACCTTGATTATCGCCGAGCAACCAGACTTAGGCACCGCGCTTCTCGTCGCAGCGGCAGGCGGAATGGTCATCCTGCTCGCAGGCTTGCAGATTCGATACATCCTTCTTGCGGTGGGATTGCTGGTACCGGCTGCGTTCGTCGCGTGGCAATTTCTGTTGCACGACTATCAGAAGCAGCGAGTACTCACGTTTTTGGATCCACAGAGCGATCCTCTCGGCACCGGTTATCACATCATTCAATCGCAAATCGCAATCGGCTCGGGCGGCATCTTCGGCAAGGGCTACTTGAACGGCAGCCAAGCACAACTCGAGTTCTTGCCCGAGCGTTCGACTGACTTCATCTTCGCGGTCGTCGGCGAAGAATGGGGCCTCATCGGACTGGTGACCCTGATCGCGCTGTATATGTTCGTGATCGGCCGCTCGCTCTATTTGTCCGCGACGGCGCAAGACACGTTCGCGCGCCTTGCTGCGGGCAGTCTGAGCTTGACGTTCTGCGTGTATGTATTCGTCAACACCGGAATGGTGACGGGGCTGTTGCCGGTCGTCGGCGTACCGTTGCCGTTCGTAAGTTATGGCGGCACTTCGATGGTGACCCTCATGGCTGGTTTCGGTATCCTCATGTCGCTTTGCGCAAAGCGCAAACTCGTCGGCCGCTAAGTACTCAGGTTACCGACTGCGGCTGTTCCCTCGCCTACCAATCCCAAGGACGTGATGAAGCATTTCGTCGCGCTGACCATCGCAGTTTTCTCCGCTCCTAGCGTCCACGCGCTCGATGTCTCTCGGCCGGAAGTACGCGCCTTCATCGAAGACACCAGTCGAGACTTCGGATTCGGACGCGACATGCTGCAAGGCTTGTTGAAGCAGGCCGA
>DASTSB010000080.1:0-4821 GCA_035760885.1 Steroidobacteraceae bacterium
TCAAAGCGGCCAGACCGGCCACTGGATAGGCCCAGGTCGGGATCTCAACTGGCATCTGCATTCGTTAAGTCTCTTGCAACTCCGCGCGTAACGCCTGAAGCGTCGGCTCCAGTTCCGTCTCCTGGCGTGGCAGGGACAACAAGCGCGCGAGTGCCGGTGGCACCGGGACTTCCGTTCCCGTTTGCGCCTCGACGATTTCGTTGAACTTGGCCGGATGCGCAGTCGAGACCAGCACCCAATGCCCGCGAGCGCCTCGCGCTAGCAATCGGCGGAACACTTTTGCCGCGGTCGCCGTGTGCGGACACCAAACCTGGCCGAGTTCGTGTGCGTCACGACGGATCGTCGCGCGAATCTCGATGTCATCGACACTCGATGCGCCGATCTGGCTCTGCAGCTCTTCAAACTCGGGATGCAACGAACGCAGCCGCTCCATGTTGCTGGGGTTACCGACGTCCATCGCGGACGCCAATGTTGCGACACTCGCACGAGGCGCCCACTCGCCGGTCCGCAAGAATTCGGTGACGGTTTGGTTCGCGTTCGTCGCAAGCACGACCTCGCCAATCGGCAGGCCGACGTGTCTTGCCCAGATGCACGCGAGCGAATTGCCCAGATTGCCCGCGGGGATAATGAAGTTCGCGCGACGACCCGTCTCGCGCCACAACTGTAGACCGGCCTTCGCGTAATACACCATCTGCGGCAGCAAGCGGCCGATGTTGATGCTGTTCGCGGATGAAAGCTGGCGTGATTCGGCCAGCGCGGGATCCAAGAAAGCTTCTTTTACCAATCGCTGGCAATCATCGAACGTGCCGTGAACGGCGAGCGTGCGGACGTTGCCGCCCCAGCATGCGAGTTGCTGTGCCTGACGCGGCGAGACCAGTCCCTTCGGATACAGCACCACGACATCCACCCAGGGCTTGTTGTGGAACGCTGCCGCGACAGCGCCGCCGGTATCGCCCGAGGTCGCAACCAGGATCGTCAGCTTACGACTGCTGCCCCGGCGAATACGCGCGAGACACGCCGCCAAAAACTGCGCACCGAAATCTTTGAACGCGCAGGTCGGCCCGTGGAACAACTCGAGCACCGAGACCGGTGCAGGTGCGTTCTCGAGATGCACCAGCGGTGCAGGAAAGTTGAATGCTTCGCGGCAGATATCGCCCAGTTCCGCAGCAAGCGGATCCCCAGCTGCAAACGGAGCAATCAGCTTCTCGGCAATGTCCGGCAGTTCGGTGACACCTTCGAAGTCGCCGGGCCTGAAATGCGGGAACTCTTCAGGCACGTACAAGCCGCCGTCGGGCGCGATGCCCTGGGCAATGGCCTGGCCGAGCAACATCCGATGCTGCGGATCGCGTGTGCTTTTGTAGTACATGGTCGTGACTGTTAATCCACCACGCGTGCGCCGGATGCATCCAGCGTCGAAATCCACGCGTCGCTCTTCAAATCATGCGCCGTAAAGCCCGCCACCATTGCATCGCGAATCTTCTCCGCATCCTGCTGCTCGCACCATGCGAAAACGGTCGGACCCGCACCGGAAATGGAACAACCGAGCGCGCCTTCACGCATCGCGCCGTCTTTGACAGCTTGGAAGCCCGGGATGAGCACTTTGCGTTGCGGTTCGATGATCACGTCTTCCAAGGACTCGCGAATCAGTTGCAGATCGCCCGTGAAGCAACCGGTTAAAAAGCCAGCGAGGTTGGCCGATTGCCAAATCACATTCGATAGATCGATGGACCGATTCAGGATTTTGCGGGCTTCTGCCGTCGAAAGGATCATGTGCGGGTGCACGAGCACGCAGCGCACCGTCGGCGGCACCGGAATCTGTTTCACGTTGGGATTATCGATGCCCACCGTCAGCACCAATCCGCCGAACAACGAGGGCGCGATGTTGTCCACGTGCACGGCGCCGCTCGAAACTTGCTCGCCTTTCATCGCAAACTTCAGCAATTCGGTTTTGCTCAGGCTGTTCGGCAAGAGCGCATTTGCGGCAACCACGCCAGCGACCGCTGAAGCTGCAGAGCCGCCGAGTCCGGAACCCAGCGGAATGCCCTTTTGGATCGCGAGTTCGAATCCAAAGTCGAGTTTGAGATCCCTCACCATGCTGAGGACGGCCATGCCCGCAGTATTGCGCTCAGCCTCTTTCGGCAAATCCGCGACGGTGCCGGTGATCGAAGTGATCCGCACGGTGGGCTCGCTGATGCGGCGCGCCGTCACCGTGTCGCCGATCGTTTGAAAGCTGTGACCGAGCACATCGAAACCGACAGCGACATTGCCGATGCTCGCGGGCGCGAACGCCGTGGCTGACTGACGCGCGCTCATAGCTTGGCTCCAAGATACGCGCACACGCGCAACAGATCCGCAAATACACCGCCGGCAGTCACTTCAGGACCCGCGCCGGGACCTTGCACGACCAACGGGTTCTGGTTGTAGCGCTGAGTGATAAAGCGCACGACATTGTCAGTGAGGTTGATGTTCGCAAAGGTGTGCGAACGTTCGAGTTCGACCAGGCCGACCGATGCCTTGCCCGTTGCCGCGTCGAGCGAGCCGACGTATCGCAGAACTCGATTGCGATCGCGCACCGCTTTCAAGCGCGCCGCCATAGGCGCGTCGAACTCCGGTAAACGATCTAAAAACTCTTGCGAGCTGCATGATGCCAACGCGGGAGGAACGAGCCCTTCGAGTTGCACGTCCTTCAACTCCAAGCGCAAACCCATCTCGCGCCCGAGAATGATGATCTTGCGAGCGAAATCGGTACCTGAAAGATCATCGCGTGGATCCGGCTCGGTATAGCCCTTCGCCTTCGCCGCGCGCACCACGGACGAAAACGGCTCAGAGCCATCCCACACATTGAATAGATACGCGAGCGTGCCGGACAGAATGCCTTCGATGCGCTGAATCTGATCGCCGGTTTCACGCAGGTCACGGAGCGTCTGGATGATCGGCAAGCCCGCACCCACCGTCGCCTCATATAAGTAGTGAGCGCCGCCCTGGCGCCGCGCCTCATGCAGACGCGAGTACAAGTCGTACTCGGAGCTGTTGGCCTTCTTGTTCGGCGTGACGATGTGGATGCCGCTCGCGAGCCAAGCGGGATATCGTGCCGCGACCTCTTCGCTCGATGAGCAATCGATGATGATTGCATGCGGCAAATGATCCGCGTGCACGTGTTGCGCGAATCGAGTGAGATCCGCTTGCTCTTGCGAGGACGCGAACACATCGCGCCAACGATCGAGCGGGATTTCGGAGTTCGACAAATGCATGCGCTTGGATGTCATGATGCCGCGCACGCGCAGGTCCACTTTCATCTCGCGCGACAGCCGTTCGATCTGCGATGCAAGCTGATCGAGCAACACACCACCGACGACACCCGGCCCGATCAAACCGATCGAAATCGTATGCGGCGACAGATAGAACCCGGAATGCACCGATCGCAACGCGCGCGATGCGTGCTTGCCGTCGATCACAACCGAGATGTTGCGCTCGGACGCACCTTGAGCGATTGCACGCACACTCACTGCAGCCGCGCCGAGCGCGCCGAACACTTTGGCGGCAACGCCGTGAGATCCAGCCATGCCATCGCCAACGACGGCAAGAATGCTGCAGCTCGGATCGACTTCGACACTCTGGATCTGACCTTCGCGCAATTCTCGGTCGAACGCCTGGCGCACGACCGCCTCCGCGCGCGTCGCTTCCGCTTGCGGAATGGCGAAGCAGATCGAGTGTTCGGAGCTGCCTTGCGAAATCAAAATCACTGAAATGCCGTTGTCGCGCAGCGCACCGAACAACCGCTGCGCCGTACCGGGTACTCCGATCATGCCTGCGCCTTCGACATTCACCAGCGCGACGCGATCGATGCACGTGATGCCCTTCACTGCGATTTGCGAATTCGGACGTTCGCAAATCAACGTGCCCGCTTTCTCTGGCGCGAACGTGTTGCGGATCCAAATCGGGATGCCTTTGAGCACCGCCGGCGCCATCGTTTGCGGATGGATCACCTTCGCACCGAAATACGCCAACTCCATCGCTTCGTTGTACGAAAGCGAGTCGATGACCTGCGCATCGGGAACCAAGCGCGGATCGGCGCTCAATACGCCATCGACATCCGTCCAAATGTGAATCTCTTCGGCATTCAGCAAGGCGCCGAAAATCGAGCCTGAAAAGTCGCTGCCGTTGCGGCCCAATGTGGTTTGCAGTCCCTTCGCGTCGCGAGCGATGAATCCTGTGATGATGAGCGTGGCCGGATCATGAGGCGTTTGCCGATCCATGTTGGCCTGCGACACGTCCCAACGCACCGCCGGACCGAGCGCGCCCCATTCGACGCTGACGACTTCGCGCGCATCGATCCATTCCACCTTGCCTGGGCGACGACCGCGATGACGCAAGTACTCGCTGAACAAACGCGTCGACCAAATTTCGCCATAGCCCGCGATCAAATCGCGAACCGTTTGCGAGGCAGAGCGAATGAGCTGAACGGTTTGCAGAATGCCGGAGATGTTGCGGCAGTCATGCTCTAACGATGCGAGGTATCGAGAACGGACTTCGTTCGGCAGCAGCGTATCGGCAATCACTTGATGGCGATTGCGAATGGCCTCGGTGCGATCGGCGAGCGAGTTTTCCTGCTGCTCGGCCGCCGTCACTAGATTCAACAATGCGTCCGTCACGCCACGGCAGGCGGATAGAACGACACCCAATCGCGGATGCGGATCCTGCTCCAGGATCTGCGCCACACGCTCCATACACGCTGCATCGGCGACACTGGAGCCGCCGAACTTATGAACTCGCCACCGCTCCACTGCTTTACGGATCTCTTATTGCTCAGACAAGGCAACA
>DASTSB010000081.1:0-4022 GCA_035760885.1 Steroidobacteraceae bacterium
GCGCTCGCGGTAATAGGCAATCGTTTCGGCGATCGTCGGACGCTTGCCTGCTTTGAAATATTTTGCGGATGCCTCTTCGAAAGGCTTCCATGCTTCATCCGGCTCTTGACGGCACGACACTTCCGCGTGCGTGTGTACGTCGATCGCGATCAGTTCGCTCAATTTCATGGTTGCGCTCCTTTAACGGACTGCTCCCATTGTGCAATGGTCATGTCGCGTTCGACGAGTTCAACCAACAACGGCGCCGGCTGCCAATGCATCGGCCCCAACAACTCGCCGTACTTCTGCATTCCATCCAGCAATGTCCTCAGACCGATGGTTTCGGCGTAAAACATTGGTCCGCCGCGATACCGTGGGAATCCATAGCCGGACGTCCACACCACATCGATATCCGAAGCTCGCAGTGCGATCCGTTCGCCGAGAATGCGGAAGCCTTCGTTCAACAACGGATACAGGCAGCGTTCCACGATCTCTTCTTTGCTGTGCGTTCGTTGCGGAACGTTCAATGTTTTGGCGCGCTGGCGCAGAATCTCGATCGCCTCAGGATCGTCGAATCGCGCGCGATTGCCCTTCTCGTATCGATAGTAGCCCTTGCCGTTTTTTTGTCCCATGCGCCCTGCTTCGTGCAAAGCAAAGTCTGCTTGGTAGTACGTCGGATCCCGCGGATATTGGGCGGCGTTCGCCTTGTGCACGTTCACGCCGACATCGATTCCCGCCATGTCGAACACTGCGAGAATGCCCATCGCCATGCCCCACTCTTCCAACGCGCTATCGACGGCGCGCGGCGTCGCACCTTCCAGCACCATGCGTTCGGCTTCGCGTGCGTAGCCTTCCATCATGCGATTACCGATAAAGCCGTAGCACACGCGTGCGAGTACCGGCGTCTTGCGCAGCGGCTTCGCTAAATCCATGACGGTGCGAATCGTGTGCGGCGAAGTCTTCGACGTGCGGACGACTTCAAGCAGCGGCATGACATTGGCGGGCGAGAAAAAGTGCATCCCGATGACATCGCCAGGGCGCTTGGTCACCTCAGCGATGCGCTCTATGTCAAGCGTGGACGTGTTGGTTGCGAGCACTGCGCCCGGTTTTGCAACCGTGTCCAATTGCGTAAAGATCTTTTGCTTTAGCTCCATGCTCTCGAACACGGCCTCGACGATGACGTCCGCATCGCGCAGCGCCTGATAGTCGAGCGACGGCGTAATCAACTGCATGCGCCGCGTTTTGTCGTCGGCCGTCAATCGACCGCGATCGACCATCGTCTGATACGTGCGGTCGATCGTGGCGCGGCCGCGGTGTAACGCTTCATCGCTCGCATCGATCAACGTCACTGGAATGCCGGCATTCGCGAAGCAGATCGCGATCCCTCCGCCCATCGTTCCCGCACCTATGACGCCTGCAGATTTCACCGCAGCGGCTTTGATCTCGTCACCGAGTCCGGGAATCCGCCGCGTCTCGCGCTCGGCGAAGAACACGTGCACAGCGCCTTTGGATTCGACGCTGACCTTGCATTCGTTGACGAGCGCCGTTTCATACGCGAGTCCTTCCGCGAGCGGCGCATACGCAGCTTTGCGGACCGCATCCACGGCAACCAGTCCAGCATTGCGATTGGGGTACGACTTGCGAGCCAACTCCGTCATGCGCTCGAACACTTCAGCCGTTGCCGTATTCGGATCGACGCTCATCTCGCCGGTGCGTCGGGCACGCTTGCCTTCGGCGATGAGTCCGCGCAGATATTGGATCGCGCCGGTTCGCAGATCGCCGTCGATCACCGCGTCGATGAAACCAAGCTGTTGAGCTTGCTTCGCATCCACAGGCCTCGCTGAAAGAATAAGTTCGAGGGCTTTCTCCGCACCGATCAGGCGCGGCATGCGCTGCGTGCCGCCCGCTCCAGGAATGATGCCGAGCGTGACTTCGGGTAATCCGAGACGCGTGCCTGCTGCTGCGACACGGTAGTGACAGGCCAAGGCGATCTCGAGTCCGCCGCCGAGTACAGTACCGTGCATTGCTGCAACGACGGGGAGGTCTAGCGCCTCATACGCGTTGAAGAGATTGCGATATTCCTCTTCCTTTGGCGGGCCGTTGAATTCGCCAATGTCTGCGCCTGAGAAGAAGGTACTGCCTTCGCACATCAGCAGGACACCTTTGACGCCTGGCATGCGCGTCAACTCATCCAATGCCGATCGCAACCCGACCCGCACGTCTGCCGTGATCGTGTTGACCGGCGGATTGTGAGCGATGACGAGTGCAAGCTCGCCGTCACGCTCAACGCGTACGACCTGAGACTTTTCCATTCGAATGAATCCCCTTAAGTAGTGATCGGCGGACCAGGCTTCTTTGTCTCTGCTCTCGCAAAGAGAAAAAATCTAGACAAAAGCGATTTCGCCCGGATACGGCTTATTTGGAAACCCCTAGGTCCGGTATATAAGATATAAGCAGCATGGATATCACAGATATCGATCTCAACCTACTCGTGGTCTTCGACGCGCTGCTGCGTTCGCGAAGCGTGAGCCAGGCTGCGCGGCAACTCGGAATGAGCCAACCGGCGACGAGTTTTGCCCTGAATCGGCTGCGAAAGACCTTCGGCGATCCTTTGTTCGTGCGCACCTCCAGAGGCATTCATCCGACGCCGTTTTCGGAAGCCATGGCGGCACCGCTCGAAGAAGTCATTGACCGGATCCGAGCGGATCTACTTCAGCAGCCGATCTTCGACCCCGCGACTGCAACACGTGCCGTAACCCTGAACATGCAGGACATCGGCGAGCTGGTGTTCTTGCCTCAGATCATGGAGCGGCTCAGTGCACTGGCGCCGAGGATGCAATTGCGAACGGTCAATTTGCCTGCCGCTGAACTCGAGCCCGCGCTACGCAAGGGCGAAGTCGATTTGGCAATCGGGTTCTTTCCCGAACTCTCCAGTGCCGCGGTCTATCAGCAGCGACTGTTCACCCATACTTTCGTCTGCATCGTACGAGCAGACCATCCAACCATCGGCGGCGAACTGACTCGCAAGCAATTTGTTGAAGGTCGGCACGCAGTCGTCCATCCAGCCGGCCACATGAACGATTCCTTGCAGGCGGAGCTACAGGAACAAGGACTTACGCGACATATCTCGGTTCGACTTGAGCACTTCCTGGCGATCCCGACGCTGCTCGAACGTTCTGATCTGATCTTCACCGTCCCGTACGCCATCGGCGCGAGTCTGGCGCGTCTGGCCGCGATCAAACTAGTGAAGCCGCCCTTCAAAGCGCGGCCTCGTGTAGTTCGCCAGCACTGGCATTCCCGCTTCCAATACGACGCAGCGAACCGATGGCTGCGCGGCGTGGTGGCCGACTTGTTCATGGACAAGCGACCCCGCGCTCGTCGGTCGGCAAAGCAGTAAGCGCCCGTCCTTCCGGGCTGCAGGGCAGTGCTACGTGGTAAATGTCCCACCTGATTCTAATGATGGATCTTGAATAGTCGAATAAGTTACTGATTGACTTAGCTATTGCCGCTAGACGCTACGGCTGTTCTCTCTTATTAATAGGTGTGGCAGTGGATTTCAGCCCAGACCGGCCTTCCGACGATTACCGCGCAGGGTCTTCCCTCCGTCGCTGCCGGTAATGTTTCTCGCACCTCTCAGGTCAGTGGGCTATCGAGAACACGAGGTGCAACATGAACGTCGCGAACCAGACCGCTTCCGCCAGCTATTCGAATTCCCATGTAGTCCGCAGTGCCCCCGCGTTGGTGCCGGGCCTGCAAGCGACGTCTCGCTGGTTGGACTTGCTGTACTCGCCGTTCGCACTGGTTACTCGGTTGTATGTGAGCTGGGTCTTTTTGCATTCCGGATGGCTGAAGATCTCTGCGTGGGATCAGACGCTTTCGTTGTTTGAAGATGAATATCGCGTCCCGCTGCTCGCACCTCATATCGCTGCTGTAGTCGGCTCCTTCGGCGAATTGTTCTTCCCGATTCTGGTGATTCTCGGATTAGCTGGCCGTCTCGGTGCAGTCGGATTGTTCGCCGTCAACGCGCTGGCGGTTATCAGCTA
>DASTSB010000082.1:0-5694 GCA_035760885.1 Steroidobacteraceae bacterium
CAGGAAGCAATTCAAGCCGAAGATACTGCCGAAGACGATGAGATAAAGCACCGCCCATGCCGATGTTGCGGAGATGTGTTGCGCGTCGAAGCGGGTCCATTCGCGCGTGAGGGCGGCCATGCCGAATTGGAACACTCCGCCTGCGAGCATCTGCACGCAGGTAAAACTCAACACCACAGCCGGACCCGCGGATCGCTTCTGCAATAGCGTGCCGAAACTCCAGCCGATCGCCGCCACGATCAAAGCCACCAAGTAGAGCGGACGCGCGTTCCCCGTCAGCGTGTGAGTGTGAGAAACGATCGTGACCACTCCGGCCACACCCAAGGCCACGCCGATGAGCGCTTGGGTGCTGGGTGCGCGCTTACTGAAGAAGGCCCAATCTAGGATCAACACGATCACCGGCACTGCCGTAACGATCAGCGCGGCGATACCGGAAGGAATACCCTGCTGCGCCCAAATGACGAACCCGTTGCCGATCCCAGACAGCAGCACCCCGCACAACGCCGCCGCCGGGAGATTCACGCCTTGCAAGGGGTCGCGATGTTTGAATCGCAGCCAGGCATACATAAGGGCGCCGGCCGCGATGAAGCGAAATCCGCCAGCGATGAATGGAGGCAACGTCCGCAGCGTCAATGCGATGGCGAAATAGGTCGTTCCCCAGATGATGTAAAGACCCGCGAATGCAGCCAGGATTGCCAACGACACGCGCGATGGGCTTGATGGACCTTGCATGGACGCTACTCTCAGAGATTGCTGGCCGCCAGTACAGATTCAGGTAGACTGACAGCCCGCCAGTACAGTTGAACGAGCATCACGATGTCCGCCTCCGCTTCACTGTTGTACGAACGTGTTGCGCAGTTGGTTGAAACGCAAATTGCCACCGGCACGCTGCGTGCGAACGATCGCATTCCGTCGGTACGCTCGATGAGCCGCGCGGCAAAGGTGAGCGTTTCCACTGTCGTGCAGGCGTACGTCCACTTGGAAAACATCGGCTTGATCGAGGCGCGTCCTCAATCGGGCTTCTACGTGCGCCCACCGAGCACGAAGGTTCTTCCCGCACCGCGCCCGAAAGTTACACGCTCGCGCCGGCCGGTCTCGGTGGCAACCGAAGTGCTGGATACCTGTCGCGAGGCGCTGGCACGTACCGACATCGTTCCTCTGAACGGCGCGTTCACTTCTCCTTCGTTGTATCCAAATCAACGTTTGAACAACCTCATGCGCGAGGTGTTGCGTGCCCATCCGCTGAATGCGGGCGAATGCATTCTGCCGCCGGGTCTTCCCGAACTGCGCCGGCAAATCGCCAAACGCATGGCACTCGCGGGTGCGCCCGCGGATCCCTCTCACGTCGTGATCACGAGCGGCACCATGGATGCGATCACGCTGACGCTGCAGGTGTTGTGCAGGCCGGGCGATGCCGTCCTGGTTGAATCGCCCACGTACTTCGGCCTGCTGCAGGCGATCGAACACTTGAGCTTGAAAGTCGTCGAAGTGCCGAATCGTCCCGGCATCGGCATCGATGTGGATGCCGTTCGCACCATCGCACGCACGATGAAGTTGAGCGCCGCGGTCTTGATGCCGAACTTCAACAATCCGGCAGGGAGCCTGACGCCCGACGATGCGAAACGCGAGATCGTTGCGGCGCTGACCCAGAGCGAAGTGCCGATTATCGAAGATGACATTTATGGCGACTTGCATCATGGGAGCGTGCGACCGACGTCGATGCGTGCGTTCGATGATTCGGGGCTGGTGATCTCTTGCGGCTCGGTGTCGAAAACGATCGCGCTCGGATATCGCATCGGATGGGCTGTGAGTTCGCAATTCCATCAAGACATCGCTCGCGCGAAATTCTTCGCTTCCGTCGCCTGCCCAACACTGCAACAACACGTGCTGGCCCGTTACTACGCAACCGGAGGCTACGACCGCTACCTGCGACGCGTGCGCATGGCCCTCTCGTCCAATGCACATCACTTCATCGACGCGATCGGGCGCTACTTCCCTGCAGGCACACGCGTCACCCGTCCAGCGGGCGGCGTCGTCGTGTGGGTCGAACTGCCTGCAGCGGTGGACGGTGCCGAATTGTTCCGCACCGCCTTGGCGAGTCGCATCGGCATCGCACCTGGAATCGTCTTTTCCGCCAAAGCCGACTATCGCAACTACATCCGCTTGAGTTGCGGGATGCCATGGTCCAAGACGATCGAAGGTGCGCTCGAGAAACTCGGACGCCTCGTGCACACGATGTCCCGCACCGCCGCCTGATTCGGTTGCACACTCAACAACGGCAGACTCACCGCAGGTGAACGATTCGCGACCAAAGCGAGGGTGCCAGCGCACGAACTCGATCCAGAGGCTTCTGTTGCGCTAAAGAGTTCGCTGCGAAGGAATCGAGCGCCGATGCAGTGCGCCGCTCATCGCCTCGATGCTGCTGCGCCGTCAGGCGAAAATCGGCCTTCAATTGCGCGGCGTTCAAAAACGTAAGCTCGTCCATATCGCCTCCCAGGCCTTAGCCTTTATCATGGATTGATAGGCTGCTCCTGCGCTGAATCCTGGAAAAGCGACAGTTTGAGACGCAGAAGTATGACTATTTGTCATAGGTGAGCCGATGAAGAAAATCCCGGTGGGCCCATTGCGCGCGTTCGATGTGGCCGCACGCACCCTCAATCTCACCGCCGCGGCGGAGGAGCTGAACGTCACGCACGCCGCCGTGAGCCGCCAGGTGAAGCAATTGGAACAGCGGCTGCGGGTCAAGCTCTTCGATCGTCTACCGCGAGGGCTGAAGCTCACGGTACACGGTGCCTTGCTCGCCGCCGGCACACGCGAAGCATTCGATCGCTTGGCGAGCGCGATCGAAGACGTTTCGGTTCCGGCGGTGAGAAGGCGATTGAACATCTCGACCTTCGCATCGTTATCGACGCGCTGGCTAATGCCGCGCTTGGAATCATTCGCGAAACGATTCCCTGAGGTCGATTTGCATATCGAAACGTCGACCCGACTCGCAGACTTTGCGCGCGATGATGTCGATATCGCGATCCGCTTCGGCGGCGGCAACTATCCCGGACTGCACGTGGTGCCGCTGTTTCAACCGCGCGACGTTGTGGTGTGCTCACCCGCCCTGCTCAAGCGCGCGCCAGTTCGCACCTTCGCCGACCTCAAGCGGCACACATTGCTGCACGATGATTCATTCCATGGCTGGGTGCGCTGGCTAGATGCCGTCGGCGTGAAGGGTGTCAATGGTCGCAAAGGCGTGATTTGCGGCGACCGCAATTCGATGTTGCAGGCGGCGATCGAAGGCCAAGGCATCGCGCTTGCGTCCGAAGTCTTTGCCGCGAGCGAACTCACAGCCGGACGGCTGGTGAAGCTATTTCCCGAAGCGGTGCCGGGTGAGTTCGCAATTTACGCTGTGTGCTCGCCGCGGCGCCTGAACGATGCTCTGATCAATGGCACCCTCGAGTGGCTGCAGGAAGAAGCACGCGTCTCAGCCGACGCCCACGTACCTGCAGCCTGACTCTACTGTCGCGCAGGAATGACACCAAAGCGGCCGCTCTGATAGTCGACGAACGCCTGCTCTATTTGTTCGCGTGTGTTCATCACGAACGGGCCATAACGCGCTACAGGCTCATTCAGTGGCTTGCCTGAGAGCAGCAGCGCCTGAGCGGTTTCACTGCCATCGGCAGCGACAGTCAATCGAATCGCATCGCCACTGGTCAGCAACGCTGCTTGACCTTCTCGCACTCGAATGCCTTCATCCCCCAAGCGCAACTCGCCGCGGAAGACGTAGATCATCGCGCTCTGTTCGATTGGGACGTTCTGCTCGATCGAGCCGCCCGGCGCGATGCTGAAGTGCAGCATTTGCACCGGCACGCGCGTGTCGATCCGTGCAGATACACCGAGCGAATCGCCCGCGATGACTCGCACTTGCACCTTGTTGTCCGGTGAAGTGGCGAGGGGGATTTGATCCTTGCGCAAGGTTTGATAACGCGGCTGCATCATCTTTTCGGCAGCGGGCAAATTGACCCAGATCTGAAAGCCTTCCTGTACGCCGCCTGCGGCATGAAATTTCGGCGTCGGCATTTCGGAATGGATCACACCGGCGCCGGCCGTCATCCACTGCACGTCTCCTGGCCCCAGGACGTCCGCGTTGCCGAATGAATCGCGATGCTCGTTTTCGCCGGCCAACACGTACGTGACCGTTTCGAATCCACGATGGGGATGATCGGGTGCCCCCAATGCTTGACGCGGTGCCCACTGCACCGGACCCAAGTGATCCACGAGCAGAAAGGGATCGAAGTGACTGAATCCGGCAATCGGGAATGGCCGACGAACCGGGAAGCCGCCGCCTTCGATGGTGCTCAGTGCATCGATCACTTTCGCGACTTGTCTCTGCTGAGTCGATCGAGCCGTTTGGGGAGAGGTTTCAGTGTTCATGGACATAGTTTGCCAGCGAGAGGAGTTCAGATCTGCAGGCGCGAAGGCATGACACTCATTCTGTGCGTGTGAGTAGTTCATGCACTGCTGCAATTCCCGGCTGGAAGGCGCTACCCTCGCGTCAGTTCCAACGGAGGTACGCATGACGGTGTCGCTACTGGTCAACATCGACGTCGACAACTTGGATAAAGCCGTGCAGTTCTACTGCGAAGGACTAGGACTCAGTGTCGGGCGACGCTTTGGAACCGACGCCGTCGAACTGGTGGGCGCAACCTCGCCGATCTATCTCCTGCTAAAGCAAAACGGCACGGTCGCCTCTTCGAGCAGCCGCCATCTGCGATCCTACGCGCGGCACTGGACACCGGTTCATTTGGATTTCGTCGTCGATAGCATCGAAGGCGCCGTCGATCGCGCACGGAACGCCGGTGCGCGCTTAGAGAGTCAAATCCGTTCCAATAGCTGGGGCAAGATCGCAATGCTTGCCGATCCGTTCGGTCACGGAATTTGCCTAATCGAGTTCGTGGGCCGCGGCTACGACGAAATCGCCACGCAAAAGCCATGAGCGACGAGTTGGTCTGTTGGAAATGCGGCGCTTCGCTCAAGGATCTGAGCCTGCCGCTCAGTCGATTGGATGAATGCAAGCAGTGCCATGCCGAGTTGCACGTGTGCAAATTGTGCGAGTGGTACAACACGTCGGTTGCGAAGCATTGCCGCGAGACCATCGCCGAAGAAGTCAAAGATAAGGAACGCGCGAACTTCTGCGACTACTTCAAGCCGCGCCCCGGCGCTTTTTCGAACGCAGGAAGCACCGCCGCCGAACGCGCTCGCGCAGAACTCAGCGCCTTGTTCGGATCTGCAAAGAATGCGACAAACGCACAGGAGCCCAGCGCCGCAGATCGCGCCCGCGCGGAACTCGAAAATCTGTTTAAGAAGAAGTGAGAAAGACGGTCGCACCCGTATAGCCGGGCGCCTATCTCGTCCAAGCAGATCGGATTGTCTCCCGCCTGCGCGGGAGCGGCGGCGCGTTGGTTGCGGCGTGCGCACAGCGCTTCCCTGCCAATGGCTCGCCTGCCGTTAGGCTTGCCTGCTGACGAAGTCAGCTTGCTCTGCGCCAAGAAGATTCCATGGCGAACAGGGGACTGTCCTGTCAATTCCCTTCATCCTGTCGAGCTCTTCGCTTCGGCTCGGTGTACGCAATGAGGAGATTTTTTAGACGGGATTAACAGGATGAACGGGATGTATGAGAGGAGGAACAGACCTCTTACCTCTGAC
>DASTSB010000083.1:0-3223 GCA_035760885.1 Steroidobacteraceae bacterium
GTGCCGGCAAAGACGACCTTCTCGCGAATGTCCACCGGCGCGGTGCGATGATTGATTCCTATGACGACCAGTGGCATGCCAGTGCTTCGCAACGGCTGCGGATTGTCCGGGAACGACGTTAGTATGACAAGCCGTTCACCCCGGTCACTGAGGAAGGCTGCGCCCGGTTGAGTAACGGATTGGTCACCACGACGGTGGGATATTCCTTGATATAGTGCTCCGACATGAACTTCTCCAACATTCCCATGCGCCTGCTGACTGCGTCGCTGGTCGCATGCGTGTTTTCTGCGTGCGCAACTCAGAGTTCCACGCAGGGCCCGACGGCTTCCCAAGCGCCCGCCGTCACCGATCCGAACGCCCTCATCCTGAGTGCCGAGGTAGCCCTACAAAAGGGTCAGTACTTGGATGCCGCTCAGGGATATTTGCAGGCTGCGCGGGCCTCGTCGGGTGAAGACGTCGCGGAGCAGGCCACGCGGGTCGCATTCGAGAATCGCCAATGGTCGATCGCGGAGCAAGCGGCCGCACGCTGGATCGAGATCAATCAAACCAATGAAGAGGCCCAGCGCTTTGCCGCATTCTCGGCATTACACCTTTATCAGTTGGATCGTGCCACCGAACATCTGGCCACACTACTCGAAACGGCATTCATCAACCCGGCGGCCGGCTATCTCGCGTTACTCCCGCAGCTCGCAGAAGAGGGCACTCCGGCCGCGGTCACCGCGGTGTTGCAACGACTGCTGACCAAGCATCCGGATGTGACGGAAGCGCATTACGCGCTTGCGCAGGCGGCAATTCAATCCGACAACTTCGCATTGGCGATGGAACATGCGAAGCGTGCGCGCGAGTTGGGTCCGTATTGGGCGCCGGCAGGGCTGTTGTTAGCTCGGGTGCAAATGCTGCAAGGAGATGAGAACGCAGCGCTCGCAACGGCCAAGCAAGTGCTCGATCAAGATTCACAAGATTCGTATCGGCTCGAATATGCGCTGATGCTGATGCAGGCCGGCAAGGAAGAAGAAGGACGCAAGGAACTGACGGCTTTGTCGACGAGCGAAACTGCGGCTCCAGTCGTCGAGCGCGCCCTTGCGGATATCGATTTCCAACTAGGGGATCGCGACTCAGCTGCCAAACGCTTTACGAATCTCGTCTCGAGCGGGCGCTTCGTGTATGAGTCGCTTTTCTATCTCGGTGCCATTGCCGAGTCTCGCGAAAATTGGGACGACGCCCTGCAGCTGTATTCGCGCGTAACGAGTGGCGAGCTCGCGATGGCTGCGCAAACTCGAGCTGCGAGAATCAAGGCGAAGCAAGAAGGGCTCGCGTCAGGCCTGAAGCTGCTCGATGATTTCGCGGCAACGCGCCCGCAATATCGAATCGACGTCATTGCAGCGCGCGCAACGTTGGTGTCGGAAAGCGGAGATCGGAACGGAGCCATCGCGGTGCTGGATGCGGGCTTGTCCCAATATCCCGATGCGTCCGAACTGAAATTCGCGCGCGTATTTCAGTTAGAGGCGGCCGATAAAGTGGACGCTTCCATCGCGGAACTGCGCAAGCTCTATGCAGAGCGCAGTGACGATCCGGCAGCTGCGAACGCGCTGGGCTACACGCTGGTCGATCGCACGCGTCAACACAAAGAAGGCTTGAGGCTCATCGAACAAGCGTTGGAGCAAACACCCGACAGCGGAGCAGTGCTAGACAGCATGGGATGGGCTTTGCACCGCCTCGATCGCGATTCCGAAGCGCTGCCGTATCTGGAACACGCAAAGAAACGCATCAACGATCCGGAAGTCGACCTGCACTTAGGCGAGGTCCTGCTTGCCTTGGATCGCAAAGATGAAGCGCGGGACGTTTGGCAGAAGGCTTCGCAACGTTATCCCGAGAACGACGAGATCAAACAGCGTCTGCAGAAGCTGAAGTAGTCCATGATCCGCTGCATGCGAGCACTTGCGCCGGTCATTGCCGCGTTCGTCGCGTTGCTCTCGGGCTGTGCTCATCAGCCGACGCTTCCGACCGGCCCCATTCCCGCTGATCTTTCGCAACTCGAGCGCTGGCAGGCGCATGGTCGCATTGCAGTCTCCGGGCCGGAAAATGGCGGATCGGGATCGTTCAATTGGCAGCAACAGCGCGATCGATCGGACATCGCGATCCACGGCCCGATCGGTATCGGCAGCGTGAATCTCAAGCTGCACGGCAATGCCAACGATCCCAAAGTCGAATTGCGCACCACCAAGGGCGAAGTGTTCGAAGGCGATATGGCTTGGCGGGAGTTGGAAGCCCGCCTCGGCGCGCCGGTGCCTGCGGGCTATCTTCGCTACTGGATGTTGGGACTGCCCGCTCCGGGCGAATATCAGTGGCTTTCGCAAGATCCGCAGGGATCCGCGACGCTTGAGCAAAGCGGCTGGCAAATCGAATATCAGCAGTACTCGGACGATCCCGGCGCGCGAGTGCCGAAACGAATTCGTGCAGCGAATGGATTAGCAAGAGTTCGAATCGTCATCGATAGCTGGCAACTGGGCCGATGAGTTCGCAGCTGGATTTGCTCGGGCAGCCCGACCCTTGGCCTGCACCCGCCAAACTCAATTTGTGTTTGCACATCGTGGGACGTCGAGCCGACGGCTATCACCTGTTGCAGTCGGCGATGCAGTTCATCGATCTCCATGATGATCTGCAGTTCTATCGTCGCCCAGTTGGTGTGATCGAGCGCGTGCGTGGTCCTCCAGGCCTGCCAGCGGACTCGGATCTCGTGGTGCGTGCCGCGCAACGGCTCGCAGAGGCGGCACAACCCCATCAAGGCGTTGCGATCGCCTTGGAAAAACGCATTCCGATGCAAGCAGGGCTCGGGGGCGGGAGTTCGGATGCCGCCACGGTGCTGGTGGCGCTCAATCGATTGTGGAAGCTCGGGCTCTCGATCGACCGGCTAGCTGAAATTGGCGTAGGGCTCGGAGCCGACGTCCCTCTATTCATTCGTGCGCAGGCGGCTTGGGTGGAAGGCATCGGCGAACGCCTGACGCCGACCGACTATCCCGAAAGCATCTTTGTGCTCGTCAAACCGAGCGCCGCAGTGAGCACTGCAGAGATCTTTCAGGCTCCTGAATTGACACGTAATTCCCCCATCACGACAATACGCGCCTTTCTCGCGGGGGGTGGCCGCAACGACTGCACTTCCACCGTGCGCGGGCGCTATCCAGAAGTTGCCGAAGCGCTTGATTGGCTGAGCAAATTTGCCCCG
>DASTSB010000084.1:0-2473 GCA_035760885.1 Steroidobacteraceae bacterium
TCTTCGGTAGACAGCGCAACGACGCCCAACGTACGTCCGTGGAAATTGCCTTCGCAGGCAATGATTTCTGCTTCGTCTTCTTCTATGCCTTTGACCGTGTAGCCCCACTTGCGCGCGGCTTTCAATGCCGTCTCTACGGCTTCTGCGCCCGTGTTCATCGGCAGTGCTTGATCCATTCCGGTGAGCTCACAGGCGCGGCGCAAGAACGGCCCGAGCAACGCATTCCGATAGGCGCGCGATGTGACTGCGAGCTTCTGTGCTTGCTCGGTGAGCGCGCCAACCAACTTGGGATGAGCGTGACCGTGACTGACGGCCGAGTACGCGCTCATCATGTCGAGATAGCGACGATCCTGATCGTCCCATGCGTACACGCCTTGTGCGCGCACGAGCGTGACGGGTAGCGGATCGTAGTTGCGCGCGCAAAATGCGCTATCGGCGTCGTCAGACGTGAGATTGAATCTATCGAGAGTCATTCGGTCGACCGAATCTTGTTATCGCCGCCGGATGGTAGCTGGCAGGGAAAATCCTGGCTATCAGCTCGTTCCCTAGCGCCTCTCTCAAAGTCCCTTGTGAGCCGAGTTCTTGCACCGTCGCAGATCGAATCGCTATCCGTTAACCTGCGTCCATGTCATTTCGCCCACAAGTCGAGCAGCTGCTCATCCCAGGTCCCGCAGGTCAACTGGAAGCGATCGTTGAAGTGCCGGCCGATGCCGGTGCGGAATTCGTTGCCGTCGTGTGCCATCCGCATCCGCTCTACGGCGGCACGATGACGAACAAGGTCGTGCATATGCTCGCGAGGGCATTCAACGAGCTTGCGATGCCCGCAGTGCGCTTCAATTTTCGCGGCATCGGCCGGAGCGCCGGTACGTACGACGAAGGGCGCGGTGAAACCTCGGACTGCGAAGCCGTCGCGCACTGGGCCGCCAAGCGCTGGCCTACTGCTCGACTCGTCCTCGGCGGTTTCTCATTTGGCGGTGCGGTGGCCATTCGTGCGGCCGCTGAGCTTGCGCCTGCGAAGCTGGTAACGGTGGCTCCGGCGATTCGCAAGGTAGAAGTAGGTCCCGAACACATTCCTGTTTGCCCGTGGCTGATCGTGCAGGGCGACAGCGACGAACTCGTCGATGCGACTGATATCAAGCAATGGGCGCACGGTTTGCCGCAGCCGCCTGTGCTGAAATGTCTGGCCGGCGTGGATCATTTTTTCCACGGAAAATTGAACGAGTTGCGCGACACCGTCGTTGACTGGATGCGCAACGGCTGATGAGTGGGAACTACGAATGCTTGCACAATTGAAGAAAATCTTCGGCCAGGAGCCGATACGCGATGGCTTGCTCGAACAGCGCGAGCCGCTTGAAACCGCCACTGCGGCATTGCTCATAGAGCTCGCACGTTCGGATTTTTCCGAAACGGAAAGCGAGGCAAACGCGATCCGTCAGCTACTGCGCGATCGATTCCGATTGGATGAGACAGCGCTCGACAAGTTGCTCTCAGATGCCAAACAGCGTGCGGATAGCGCGACCTCGCTCCACGAATTCACTCATCGGCTGAATGTCGAGTTACCCGAGTCGGAGAAGCTCGCGATCGTCGAGATGCTGTGGAAGGTGAGCCATGCGGATGGCCGAATCGACAAACACGAGGAGCATCTCATCCAACGCGTTGCGGGTTTGCTGCATATTTCCGATCGCGACCGCGTCAGGCTGAAGCTGAAGGTCGTCGTCGATGGATCGGGACCTGGGCAGGCTTGAGGCTTATCGACAGTCTTTCGAACTTGCGCCGTCCAGCTTAAGTTGTAGTAGGAAATCGCTGGAAAACAAGGTGTTCGGTGAGGGGTTCGGCAGAGCCGGCTGCGAAGGAGTCCTCCAAGGCATCAGCCCGGAGGACTCAAAACCGCTAGCCGCGGACGGTGATTAGTTCACCATTTCCTTGAGGCTCTTCAGTGCGGCAATGCGCACTTTCTTGCTGGCGGGCTTTGCCTTGAAGGTCATCTTCTCGCCCGTGAACGGGTTGATGCCTTCGCGTGCCTTCGTGGCAGGCTTCTTGACGACCTTCATCTTAAGCAGGCCGGGGAGAGTGAACAGTCCCGAGCTCTTCAGGCTCTTCTTCACGACGCCGCCCAAAGATTCGAACACATCGGAGACTTGCTTCTTAGCAAGGCCGGTGTCTTTCGAAATCTGGGCGAGAATCTCCGACTTAGTCGGCGCTGCGTTCTTCTTTGCCATTTGTAATCTCCTGTAATCAGTAAAGAGTCGCGCCGTCTATCGTGATCGGTCGCGGACGATGCAAGGCGCGCGGGAAAATAACACAAGATTTGCCGCTGTTTAAGCGGCGCCCTACATTTTTATCCCTATTTTTTTAGGCTCTGCGCGCGTTTTGCGATCCGTCGTCGGCTCGCGACGCACGTTTGTTCGTCAAGTCGAATAGAACTCGCGCTTGAGCTTCATCTTGAATGGATTCTTTTCGCCAGTTGGTGTAA
>DASTSB010000085.1:0-5670 GCA_035760885.1 Steroidobacteraceae bacterium
TCCGATCGCTAAATTCAGGCGCCGCTTCACCCCTCCGGAGTAGTGCTTGGCCTGTTTGTCGATGACCTCGTCCAATTGGCAAATCTCGATGCATTCAGGAATACGTTGCGCGATGTGTTCAGCACTGAGTCCGTACGCGCCCGCGAAAAAACGCAGATTCTCGCGGCCCGTCAAACGTAGGTAGAAGGCATATTCCTGCGGCACGAGAGCGCTGCGCGCCTTGATCTCTTGCGAATGCGATGCAAGCGAACGTCCACCGATCGTTACCGTTCCGGTTTGCAGCGGCGTGATGCCGGTGAGAATGGAAAGCAGCGTGCTCTTGCCAGCGCCGTTTGGACCAAGCAGTCCGAACGTGCTGCCGCGACGAACCGCCAGTTCGACGCCGTCGAGCGCGGGTCGGTCCGTACCGGAATACCGATGCGTCAGCTCGCGAACGCTTACAAAATGATCGTCAGTCATAACGGCGCGCACTGTACCTTGTTATGCAAAGCGGCTGTCAAATCGCCTTCGGTCACGATTCGTGCGATCGCGATTGAGATCGGGAACTCTTTTGCTTACAAAGGCTCCCATGCGAGGCACTCACGAGAGCGCATCGCCTTAAAGAACAACAACCAATAACGAGAAGCACCGCTTCTCGCGAGGAATCGAGATGAGCCGACGTCTAATGTCACGTTCGTGGACTTGCATTGCCGCTGCAGCGGCCGTACTCGCCGGTTGCGGAGGCGGTGGCGGTGGCTCTGCATCGAATCCGCCTACCAACAGCGGCAATCCTCCCACGTCGAACGCGCCCTATGTATTGCCGGACCCAGGATCTGCTCCCGCTTTGAAGGATTCCTACGGCGGGTATTTCCGCGTCGGTGCAGCGATCGAGCCCTCACAGCTGCAAGTTACATCCGATGCGAATCTGCTCACCCGGCACATGAGCAGTCTCACCGCGGAAAACGTGATGAAGCCGCAGACCCTTGCGCCGACCGACCCGAGTCAATCAGGGTATGTTTTCGGTCCAGCCGATGAACTCGTCGCATTCGCACGCTCGCACGGCATGGCAGTTCGCGGTCACACGCTGCTGTGGCACTTCGGAGCGCCACAGTGGTTTTTCGAGGGACCGAAAGACTCGGACCCAGTCGGCTATCGAAATCTGGTCCGCCAGCGTTTGGAGGACTACATCACCCACGTGGTCACGCACTTCAAAGACGACGTGTATGCATGGGACGTGGTCAATGAAGTCGCGAGCGACACGGCAGGCGCGATTTATCGCACCGACAGCCCTTGGTATCAGGCTTTCAGTGTGGGCGGCGGCGATGGCGCCGAATACATCGAGATTGCATTTCGGGCGGCCCGCGCTGCGGATCCGAACGCGTTGCTCTTCATCAATGAATACAACACCGAACTGCCGGCCAAGCGCGCGAATCTGCTTGCGATCGTGGATGACTTGATCAGTAAAGGCGTCCCGATCGATGGTGTCGGTCATCAACTGCATGTGTCCTTGGACGTCAGCACTCAAGCCGTGTCGGACGCATTGACCGCCGTAGAGCAACGCAATCTCATCAATCACGTGACCGAACTGGACATTTCGATCTACTTGGATCCGTCGACTTGTGCTGCCGTACGCACGTCTCCGCCCTGCATCGCAGACTACGGCACGATGCCTCCGGCGATCGTGTTGGCATCGCAGGCGCTTCTGTATCGATCGCTCTACAACGTCTTCAAGGATCATGACGCGAGCGTCGAGTCGGTGAGCACCTGGGGCATTCACGATGCGCATACCTGGCTGACATCGTTCCAGGGCCGCACCAACAGCCCCCTGCTGTTCGACCACCAACGCCTACCTAAGGCTGCGTTCTGGGCGATCGTCGATCCAGCGTTTGCGATCAAAACTTCGACGTAACGCCAATTACACAGCGCTCGGAGTTACAAACAGAAGAGCAACACAGTGAGCACAAATAGCCACAGAGAACACAAAAAAGAATTGATATGGCGAATCACCATCACGACGGGGTCATCAGGTTGGCGTTCGGCAGGGGTTGGGGTCAATGACTCGTGACCTGTGACCCGTGACCCGTGACCAAAAGAGGCACGTCGTTTGAAATGCGATTCGATGTGACACCCTGATTGCCATCCTCTTTTTTGCGTTCTCTGCGGCTAGTTCTTCTTCCGTCTTCACGCGAAGCTCGCATTGCGGTCTGCGGTTGAGCGTTGACAGTTGGCAGTAAGAAATCGGAGTGAGTGGCCGCACATGCGCAGGTACGGCAGGTGAAACGCCGGGGGGGCGCTTGCCGGGAATTTCCTGCGCCTTCATCGGTGTGCGTACAGAGGAGCGGGTCTCGTCAGATCCGGCCATCCTGTCAATCCTGTTCATCCTGTCCACACTCTTTGTCCTGATCCAGACCCGAAATCAGAAACGCAAAGATTTAGACAGGATCAAACGCAGAAGAGGAACATAAGAGACGGGGGCGGGAGAAAATAGCCGCAGAGAACGCAGAAAAGAATGGGCGTGGAATGGCGCAGTGGCATCTGGAGGCGAATGATTCAGCATGCGAAACTCCTTCTGTCCACTGAAAACGGTCGACAGCCAACTCCTGCCACAGGCCTACCTCATGCGAAGTCATCCCTCGTGATGATCGAATTCGCTCTTTTTTGCGTTCTCTGCGGCTAAGCATTCTTCTCTGCCGAGTGACTCTTGAGTACTTTGTGTTGCGTCCGACTCCGTTCTCCGCGTGGAATCATCCTCCATCGCGACCGGCGCGCTGCGAAGCCTGAATACAGCAGCATCGCGATAGAACTGAGGATCCTCATTGGCATCACACCAACCAGGAACCCCCAGCACCGGAAGCGGCGAGAACGGCTTCTCGACGAGCCGCTCGGGGAGGAGGCTCGCCGCGAGCGCATCGTCCGATATCTCATCGACACACCACACGTGCGCAGTCGTTGCCTTGCGTGGCCGCATCAACTTTTCCAAGAGCGCGTGTCCAAATAGAACCAGCCGCGCGGATTGCCAAGCATCGCGATGAGTGATGAACAGGGCGTTCCAATCCTTATCGCGCAATGCGCTGCTCAAGCATGGTGGCGCTTGCAGGATTGCGCCGTTCTCATCGAACACCGTGAGCGCATCGCGCAACGCTCCACGGGAACCGGAGACTCCAGCGCGAGCGATCTCATCCGCTTGCAGCAGATTCATTCGCCGTTTCGTCTGCGGAAACGTGAGCCACATGATGCCGTTGAACAGATCGTGCAAGTTGTCGCGCGTAGGTACGCAACCTGTCTTAGCGATATAGGCCTCGTACGCCTCGCTCTCCGGCAATGCGGATTGCGGAACGAACTGCACGATGGAGTCGCTACGCGATTGGAAGAGGTTCAGCGCTTGAGCGATCGAATCGGCTTGCGATGCGATCAACCGCTCCGCCAGCGCCCGAAATGGAACCAACCACGGCGGCAGATCGGCAATCGATTCTCGAAGCGCCGCAAACACACAGCCGGCGTTTGATCCCGCCCCAGCCACCTCTGGGAAACTCATGCGCTGTCGCGGACCGAAGAGAACCGCGCGCGATATTCGGTCGGCGTCACGCCCAGATGCTTAGTGAACAAGCGCCACAAAGTGCTCGGATCGCCGCCACCCACACGCACCGAGATCGTTTTGAGCGGCAGATCGGTTTCGGACAGCAATCGCTTCGCTTCAGCAACACGCACGCGGCGAATAAGGGCGGCGGGAGATTCACCCAACTCTTCCCGGCACGCTCGCGTGAGCGTACGAGGACTCACATCAAGGCTTTCCGCGAGGCTCTCGACGCTCAAGTCCGCGCCGAGATGCCCTTGGATCGTCGTCACCACATCGCGCAGTTTGTGCGTCTCTTGTGCTTGCAGCTGCAGCGGATCGCTGAATTGCGCCTGATGTCCCGGACGGCGCAGATACAACAGCAAGTTCTTCGCGACCGCCATTGCGGTGCGATGTCCGTGATCCTCTTCGACCAACGCGAGCGCCAAATCGATTCCGGCGGTTACGCCCGCCGACGTCCAGAACTTGCCATCGCGAACATAGATGCCTTCGTGTTGCACCTTCACTTTTGGATAGCGTCGCTGCATGTCTGCCAGGAATTTCCAATGGGTCGTCGCGCGGCGCCCGTCCAGCAATCCCGAGTGAGCGAGCAACATTGCGCCACTACAGATGGACACGACGCGATTGATGCGCGCGTGCTGCTTTTGCAGCCACTCGCACGCGCTGGTCTCCTCTGTCGTTAACGGCAGTTCTCTCGAACCTCCTGCCACTATGAAGGTGTGAGGCATCTGCGCGTCGCGCAAATCGGATAGCAATTGCGCCTCGCTCAGCGTCAGTCCATGACGCGTACGCACTTTCGATTTCGCTGCGGATACCAACGTCAGCTCGTAAGCCACACGATCCAACACCGTGTTGGCCTGACCGAATACCGACCACGGACCGGCGAGATCCAGCAGTTCGGCTTGTGCAAACGTGCAAGCCCACACGCGTCTGACGCTTTGCTTCATTTGCTTCATAAGTACCCCTGGCGCGATTTGCAATGATTGTGTCACACGGGCCAGAAGGATTTCCACGATGCTGTCGCCGGAACAAAGAGCAAAGAGGAAATGACGATGATCAAAATCGGTATCAACGGGTTTGGACGCATTGGACGCATGGTTTTCCGCGCCGCAATGTTGCGCGACGACGTGCAAATCGTTGCGATCAACGATCTGCTCGAACCGGATCACCTCGCGTACATGCTCAAGTACGACTCCGTCCATGGACGCTTGGACAAGTCCATCAGCGTAAAAGACACCTACCTGCACGTCGGCGAGCAGCGCATTCGTCTCACGAAGTCGAAGCAGCCGCAGGCGATCGCATGGGGTGACGTGGGCGCGGATTACGTCGTCGAATCCACAGGCGTATTCCTATCGCAAGACAAAGCTCGTGCGCACCTCGAAGCCGGCGCCAAAAAAGTCGTGATTTCCGCGCCCGCGAAGGACGACACACCTGTCTACGTCTATGGCGTGAATCATGAATCGTACGCGGGCGCTGCGATCGTCTCGTGCGCTTCGTGCACCACCAACTGCTTGGCGCCGGTCGCGAAGGTGGTCAACGATCAGTTCGGCATCCGACGCGGCTTAATGACGACGATTCACGCGGCCACCGCGACGCAGAAAACAGTCGACGGCCCTTCGGCAAAGGAATGGCGCTTCGGCCGCGGCATTCTCGACAACATCATCCCCGCGACGACCGGCGCTGCAAAGGCGATTGGTAAGGTAATCCCGGAACTCAACGGCAAATTGAGCGGGATGTCGTTTCGCGTGCCAGTTGCGGATGTGTCAGTCGTAGACCTGACTTGCGAACTGGAGAAGCCGGCTGCTTACGAGGATCTATGCGCAGCAATTCGCCGCGCAGCCGACGGTCCAATGAAAGGCGTGCTTGCATACACACGAGATGAAGTGGTCTCTAGCGACTTCCGCGGCGAATCGTGCACGTCCGTGTTCGACGAGAAGGCAGGCATGCGGTTGGATGACACCTTCTACAAGCTGATTGCTTGGTACGACAACGAGTGGGGTTACTCGAGCAAGGTCCTGGATGTCCTTGCCCACATTGCCCGGACTTGATCGAATTTGCGCTGAGCGCCAGAGGGATCAGGCGCTCAGCTTCGCCTGAGACTCACTTTGCGCGACTAC
>DASTSB010000086.1:0-4151 GCA_035760885.1 Steroidobacteraceae bacterium
GGGCGCTGCACAGCAACCGTTCGGCCTGTTCATCGACCTAAATGGCGATGACGTGCCCGAGTTCGTTCTCATCAACGAGACGCAAGCGGTCATGTACAAAAAGCAGGCAGACGATTGGTCGTTTGGTGGAATGCTGTTGCCAGTGAACTACCAAACCAAATTCGACCTTGCCGCGCAACTTGAATCCGGCGAGTTCGCTGCGGAAGAACCCCGCTGGCGCGAGCTGCGAATTGGAGAGCGGCGCTTCCGACTTCAAGGAGAACAGTGAAACAACCGTTAGGCGGCGCCCTGAATTTGCATTCGGGTGCCACTTCAAGGCCGGATTTACTGTACTGAAGAGACCTTCCGTGTTCACAGCGGAAGAGTAGAATCCGCGCCCGTCGCACTTCCCCTGGGATAGGGGACGACTGCATCGCAGCCGCCCGCTCGCATTTTTTTGCTCTAACCCCGTAACCTTTTCGGTCTCTATACCGTCCAAGCATCCATTGCGACGGCTCGCTATCGCATTCGCTCAACGGGCGCTCGCGATTGTATGCAGAAGCGATGCTGCTCACCTCCACTGACGAACTGTTGTGACTACACCAAGGCAGCCTACGATGGCGAATCAACACACCAATCCCGCTGTGCTGAGCACGGAAGAGGACAGCAGTGCAGATCGCTCCAACCGCATTGCAACGTTCCCTACGCGCAATGCGCACGAAGCCCCAATCGACGCTCCGAACGCGCCTGTGCGCAGCAAAGGCAAACTGATCGGAATCGTTGTTGCATTGGTTGCGGCAGTGGTGATCGGCTGGCTTGTCATGAATAAGCCGGCTGCTCAGCCGACCCCGACGCCGGCGGAAGCTCAACCCATCGAACTCGCGTCGATCGATCTGGCGTCGGTCGAGTTGCGCGCGCTGTCGCGATCGCTGCCACTGTCAGGCTCTATCGCGCCTGTCGTGCAAGCCACGGTAAAAGCGAAGGTGAGCGGGCAGGTCGAAGCCATGACGGTGCGCGAAGGCCAGGACGTCGCCGAGGGCGATGTCATCGCACGCATCGAAACCGACAACCTGCAAGCCGAATACGATCGCGAAATGGCTGCCGTGGACAAAGCCCGTGCGGATCTGCAGCTTGCAACGCTGAATCGCGATAAGAACCGCACGTTGCTTGAGCAACGCTACATTTCGCAGAACACGTTCGATGCAACCGAGAGCGCATGGGCGGGAAGCGTCGCGCAGCTCAAATTGGCCGAGGCGCAAGCACGGCTCGCAAAGATTGCACTGGATGATGCGGTGATTCGTGCGCCTTTTGCGGGAACGATCGCGCGCCGCTTAGTTCAGCCGGGCGAGAAAGTGTCGCCGGACTCATCGGTGGTGACGTTAGTCGATCTACGCCAAATGCTATTGGAGGCAGCGGTCCCTGCGAGCGAGATTCCGTCCGTTCGTACTGGCCAAACAGCACGCTTCAGAGTGGGCGGCTTCGGCGATCGCACGTTCGAGGGCAAGGTGCAACGCATCAACCCAATCACCGCTGAAGGTTCACGCGCCATCACCATCTACGTTGCTGTGCCGAATCAGGATCGCGCGTTGAAGGGTGGCATGTTCGCGCAAGGGGAGTTGACGCTCGAAGCCACCGACCCAGTGCTGTCGGTTCCACGCGCCGCAGTCCACGAGGAAGCAGGCGTGCCATTTGTATACACGTTCGCTCAAGGAAAGATTAATCGCGTACCCGTGAAGCTCGGCTTGCAGGCTGATGGTGCGACGTACGTGCAGATTGTCGATGGGCTCAAGCAGGGCCAACGTGTGATCACAGCCGATATCGGCGATCGGAAATCGGGCACCGAAGCGAAGGTGAGAGGCGCGGAAAAGGTGACTAGCGGATAGCGGAATGGGCGCGCTCCGCAAGGAGCAGTCCTTTTCTCCATCGTAGTCCGCGGCGCAGCCGCCGTTCCGCTCCAGTCACAAGTCACCAGTCACAAGTCACTAGGTTTCTCTTCACATGTGGATCACTAAGACCAGCGTCAATCAGCCCGTCTTCGCGACCATGGTCATGCTGGCGCTGGTCGTGCTCGGCTTGTTCTCGTATCAACGATTGCCCGTTGAGCAGATGCCCGAGATCAACGCGCCGCAGGTGTTCGTCTCTGTGTCGTATCCGGGTGCTTCGCCGGAAGCCATAGAAAACGACGTCATCAAGCCGATCGAGAACGTCGTCAACTCGGTGAACGGCGTGAAGAACATCTTCGTGACAGCCCGCGAAGGCTCGATGTTTATGAGCGTCGAATTCCGTCTCGATGTCGATATTGCAGTCGCGACACAGGAAGTGCGCGACAAGGTTGCGCAGATCAAAGCGTACATGCCTCGCGAAGTGCGCGATCCAATCATCTCTCGTGCTAGCAACGATAGTCAGCAGCAGCCGGTGATGAGCCTTGCCGTGTATTCCAATACGCGCGGCTTGCGCGAAGTCTCCACGATCGTCGAACAGCAGCTTCAGAAGCGGCTGCAGAACGCGCCGGGCGTCGGCAACATCACGGTTGGCGGAGCGGTGCAACGCGAAGTGCAGGTGTTTCTGCATCCGGAACAGATGCAGAGCTTGCACGTCGGTGTCGATCAAGTTGTCGCCGCTATTCAGGCCGCTAACCAGGACTTGCCGGCGGGTACGATCACTCACGGCGCCAAAGATCAACTGGTGCGCGTCGAAGGCAAGATCAAAGACCCGAAAGGATTCGAACGCATCATCGTCGCCAATCAAGGCGGTGCGCCGGTTTACTTGAATCAAGTGGCCGAAGTCGTCGATGGCGAAGCCGAAGAGACGTCCATCTCGCGTGTAGATGGCAAGCCTTCGGTTTCCTTGTACATCTACAAGATTCAGCAAACGAACGTGGTCGAGGTCGGGCACGGCATCGAAGAGGCTGTCAAAGAACTCAAAGAGCGGTTGCCGGACGACATTCAAATCGTGACGGTATGGTCCGACGCGAAATGGATCGAGGGCTCGCTCGATCGAGTAAAGAGCACGATCACCGAAGGCGCGATGCTGACCATCCTGATCGTGTTCCTGTTCTTGCATTCCTGGCGCTCGACCATCATCACCGGGCTTACGCTGCCGATCTCGGTGATCGCGACCTTCATCGCTCTACACGCATTCGGCTTCACGCTGAACTTCATGACGCTGATGGCGTTGTCTCTGTGTATCGGCTTGCTGATCGACGATGCGATCGTCGTGCGCGAAAACATCGTCCGCCATGCGGACATGGGCAAGAGTCATCGCCGCGCAGCGCTCGAGGGCACACAAGAAATTGGTCTCGCCGTGATGGCGACGACGTTTGCGATTCTGGCTGTGTTTATTCCGGTCGCATTCATGCGCGGTGTGATCGGGCGCTTCTTCTTGCAGTTCGGTATCACTGTTGCAGTCGCGGTGCTTGTTTCGTTGTTCGTCAGCTTCACACTGGATCCGATGCTGTCCTCTGTGTGGGCCGATCCTAAGAAAGACCGGTTCAAGTATTTGCCTTGGCTTGGCCGCCTCATGGAGAAAGTGGAGGTCGGTATCGATGCTGCGCATCGCGTGTACGACAAGCTGCTGCGCTGGGCGCTCGGCGGGCGTCGCTACGGTATTCCCGGTTTGGCGCAGCTCGCACGGCGTCGCGATCCGGCGCGAGAACTTCCACGCTGGGCCAGCGCGAGTCCTCGCGTTCTGATGATCTTGCTCGCGATGTTTACGTTCTTCGGCAGCTTCATGCTCGTGCCGCTGATCGGTGCGGAGTTCGTGCCGCAGGGCGATCAAGGCATGGTTTTCATGCGCATCAATACGCCGATTGGTTCGAGTCTCGAATACACCGATGCGAAGATGCGCGATGTAGAAGCGGTGTTCGGCGAGATCCCGGGAATCGAATCCGTGGTCACCACTGTAGGTACTGACGAGGGCCGCAACTACGCGCAAGTCTTGCTGCGCCTACAAGATCTGAAGGAGCACAAGCGGCCTTCGCAGCAAGAAATCGAAAAGATGATTCGCGAGCGCGTGTCGCGCTTGGCCGGGATGCAAGTGATGATCGGCGGCAACAATCAGCCGGTGTTCATTTCGATCCTCGGTCCGGACACCAACAAGCTGACGCAGCTTTCGCAGCAACTGATGGACAAACTCGCGAAGATTCCCGGCATCGCGGATCTTGAGAGCAGCGA
>DASTSB010000087.1:0-7392 GCA_035760885.1 Steroidobacteraceae bacterium
ATCGATGCGCCCCGCTCCGGCCCTCTTCTAAACGGATTACTTCGTCCTCCAGCACCGCTCTCGGCTTGACGACCGTCTGCTGAGATTTCGCGGGCGCGTTGACGCGCGCTCGCCGCTTGAGAGGATGAAATGAATCGCAAATTCAATTCTGCTGCGCAGATTTCGCGCAGATCGTTTCTTGCCGCTTCCAGTGCTGGGCTGTTCGTGCTCGGGCATCCACGCTTGTCGCTGGGGGAAACTAACACGCGGCAAGTGCTGACCGGTCCGCAATTCGATCTGACCATCGATTCGCTCGGCGTGAATTTCACGGGCCGAGCTCGCAGGGCCACCGTCGTGAACGACCAACTTCCAGGGCCATTACTGCGAATGCGTCAGGGCGACGTTGCGACGATCCGCGTGACCAATCGTTTGCCCGCGACGAGTTCGATTCATTGGCACGGCATGATTGTGCCGGCAGACATGGATGGCGTACCGGGCTTGAGCTTCCATGGCATTCCAAGCGGTGGCACGTACACGTATCGCTTCGCCGTGAATCAATCCGGCACCTATTGGTATCACGCGCACTCGGGCTTCCAAGAACAAACCGGACTCATGGGTCCGATCATCGTCGAGCGTCGCGGAGGCGAACGCCATCGCACCGAGCGCGACTACGTCGTCATGCTTTCCGATTGGACCGACCTCGATCCCGGGAAGATCTTCGGCAAGCTCAAAAAGCAAAGCGATTACTTCAACTACGGTCAGCGCACCGCGGGCGACTTCCTGCGCGACATCGACACCCAGGGGTTTCGGAGCACGCTAGCCGATCGTCTCATGTGGGGTGGCATGCGCATGAACCCAACCGATCTCGCTGACGTCAGCGCCGCGGCGTACACCTACCTGATGAACGGAGTGACGCCAGCCAGCAACTGGACCGGTATGTTCTCGCGCGGCGAGCGGGTGCGATTGCGTTTCATCAACGCGGGGGCGATGAGTATTTTCGATGTGCGCATTCCGGGCCTGAAGATGACGGTGGTCGCAGCGGACGGACAAGATGTCGAGCCGGTGACCGTGGATGAATTTCGCATCTCGGCAGCTGAAACGTACGACGTCATCGTGGAACCCAACGACGATCGTGCTTACACGATCTTTGCCCAATCCCTGGATCGAAGCGGTTACGCACGCGGGACGCTTGCGCCGTCCATTGGAATGCAGGCGGACATTCCGCCCCTCGACCCTCGTCCGCTGCTCAGCATGATGGACATGGGAATGGCGCACGACATGAGCGGCAATCCGGCAAGCATGGACCATTCTCAAATGGATCATTCTCGAATGGATCATTCTCGAATGGATCATTCTGGAATGGATCACTCTCCAATGGATCAGCGGCACATGGACCACAACGGGCACGCTCAAGTCGTGACTCCAAAGCATCCGGCGACGGAACGCGGCACGACTGTCGACATGCAGGCTGATCAAGTTCGTACCTCGATCGATGATCCTGGCGTCGGGTTGCGTGACAACGGCCGACGGGTTTTGACGTACGCAGACCTGCACACGCTGGGCGGTCCGATCGATCATCGGGAACCGTCGCGCGAAATCGAACTACATCTCACCGGCCACATGGAGCGATACATCTGGTCGTTCAACGGTCAAAAGTTCTCGGATGCCGAACCGCTGCGATTCAATTACGGGGAGCGACTGCGAGTCGCGCTCGTCAACGACACGATGATGATGCATCCGATTCATCTGCATGGAATGTGGAGCGAACTCGAGTCGCCGCAGGGTGAGTTCCAAGTTCGCAAGCACACCGTCAATGTGAACCCAGCACAGCGCATCACGTACCAGGTCACTGCAGATGCGCTCGGCAGGTGGGCCTATCACTGCCATCTGGCGATGCATATGGAAGCCGGCATGTTTCGCGAAGTGCGAGTCGCGCGCGATGGAGAGCAAACATGAGGCACTTACTGTGGATTGTCTGTTCGGTTTTTATCAGCGTGCCGACGTACGCTGCCGAGGACCAAGCAGCCCATGTGCACTCGCCTGTATCGGCGAACGACGAGCAACACGAAAGCCAGTCTGAACATGTGGCGCCCGCTCCTCCGACGCTCACAATGGACAAGATGTCGGATGCGGATATGAACGAAATGATGGAGATGAACGACAATGCGGCAATCGGCATGCTGCTCGTCGATCAAGCCGAATCGCGATTCTCAGATGGTGAAGATGCGCTCTATTGGGATGTGAGCGCCTCATACGGGAATGACTTCTACAAGCTCATCATCAAGAGCGAAGGCGAGCACCAGGGCTCCGATACGGATTCCAGCAACGAGTTGCTTTTGAATCGCATTGTGAGTCGATGGTGGTCCGCCCAAGCTGGGGTACGCCACGACACGGCCGCTGGCCCAGCGCGAACTTGGGCAGCATTCGGCGTGCAGGGACTCGCGCCGAATTGGTTCGATGTGGACGCGACGATATACCTCGGCGGCCAAGGTCGTACTGCACTCAGATTCACTTCCGAATACGAGCTTCTGCTGACGCAACGTTGGATCCTGCAACCGAAGCTGGAACTCAATGCGTATGGCCAGCGTGATGAACGCAACGGACTCGGCGCAGGGCTTGCCGACGCCGAACTCGGCATTCGAGTGCGCTACGAGATCCGACGGGAGTTCGCGCCCTACGTCGGTGTTTCGTGGACTCGGCTCTTCGGAGACACGGCAAAGCTGGCACAGCGACGCGGGGTAGATCGCAGCGAGTTGCAGTGGCTGGCCGGCGTTCGGGTGTGGTTCTAGGTCACAACCGATTCATCCGCCAGATAGGGCTTGACCTTCCTACGATGGGAAGGTTCATCATGGGCCCGTAGCTGGAGGGTTCCATGTCGAGTTCAGTATCGTCAGTCGTTGCCACGCGCTCCCTCACGATCGGGGAGGCCGCTAAGCAATCCGGCGTGACCTCGAAAATGATTCGGCATTACGAGGCGATCGGACTCATCCCGAAAGCGCGGCGCACCGAAGGCGACTATCGGCTGTACTCCACCGAGGATTTGCATCGGCTGAGATTCATTCGTCGTGCGCGCGGCCTCGGTTTTTCGATCCAAGAAATCGAGCAACTCCTGGGGCTGTGGAGCAACAAGCGACGCGCCAGTGCCAAGGTGAAAGCGCTGGCGTTGAAGCACGTTTCCGATCTCGACGCGAAGATCGCCGAGTTGAATTCGATCCGCAGCACGCTTGCGGATCTTGCCGATCACTGTCATGGCGATGATCGCCCCGAATGCCCCATCTTGGATGATCTGGCGAAAACCACGCATATGCATCGGATGAAATCATGAAGCACTCTCATCACACGCACGACGAACACGAGCATCACGGCCAATCCGGTTGCTGCGGCTCTGCATCGATGCAACGCGAAGCCGGATCATGCTGTGAGTCCAAACCGAAGGCCGAGACCCAGACGAGCCCCAACGAGCACGGTTGCGGCTGTCATGGGAAGAGCGATCAGTCGAAGGACCTACGCGATCCGGTCTGCGGGATGAAAGTGACGAATGCATCGCCGCATCACGCCGTGGTCGAAGGCACGGAGTACTTCTTCTGTAATCCGCGCTGCCGCGACAAGTTCATCGCGGACCCGCACAAATACCTCCATCCCCAACCCGAGCCGGCTGAAGAGGCTGCGTCGGGGACGATCTATACGTGTCCGATGCACCCAGAGATTCGCCAAGATCATCCGGGCACGTGTCCCAAATGCGGTATGGCATTGGAGCCGCTCATTCCTGAAGCGGGCGACGACGATGAGAACCCGGAGCTCAAGGATTTCAGCCGCCGGTTCTGGTGGACGCTACCGCTCACTCTGGCTGTATTCGTCCTCGCCATGTTTGGGCACGGATGGAGTTGGATCAGCGCCACCACACGCACGTGGATTGAACTGATCTTTGCCTCACCGATTGTGTTGTGGGCTGGTGCTCCGTTCTTTGTGCGCGCCGTGCAATCGTTCAAGCATCGCAGTCCCAACATGTGGACGCTCATCGGCCTGGGTACTGGAGCGGCTTACCTTTACAGCATCGTTGCGACGCTCCTGCCGGAGCTGTTCCCGCCGCAGTTCTTCGAGCACGGACGCGTGTCCGTGTATTTCGAAGCTTCGGCTGTGATCATCTCGCTGACGCTGCTCGGGCAGATCCTGGAATTGCGTGCACGCTCTCGAACCTCGGCGGCAATCAAGAGCCTGCTGGGACTCGCGCCAAAAACCGCACGGCTCATCAAGCCCGACGGCACGGAAGAAGACATCCCGCTTACACACGTGCACGTTGGCAATGTGTTGCGCGTTCGCCCAGGCGAACGAGTTCCGGTGGATGGCGTGGTCATCGACGGAGAGAGTTCGATCGATGAGTCCATGCTGACAGGCGAACCGCTGCCTGTGAGGAAACGCACGGGCGATAAAGTCATTGGAGCGACGATTAACGCGTCCGGTAGTTTCGCGATGCGCGCAGAGCATGTCGGATCGCAAACTGTGCTCTCGCAGATCGTTCAGATGGTGGCGCAGGCGCAGCGCTCCAAAGCGCCGATGCAGCGCTTGGCCGATCATGTCGCCGGATACTTCGTCGTGACGGTGGCGGCGGTGGCGATCATCTCGCTGATCGCCTGGGGTCTGTTCGGTGGTGAGCGCGGCTGGTTATACGGCTTCATCAACGCGGTGTCCGTGCTGATCATCGCGTGTCCGTGTGCGCTTGGTCTGGCGACGCCGATGTCGATCATGGTCGCAACCGGCAAGGCCGCGACTCAGGGAATCTTGTTCCGCGACGCAGCCGCGATTGAGAACTTTCGCAACGTCACGACGATCGTGATCGACAAGACGGGCACGTTGACCGAAGGCAAACCCGCAGTGACACAAATCAGCGCCACAAATGGGCAATCCGATGAAAGTGTTTTGCAGCTTGCCGCCTCGCTCGAACAAGGCAGTGAGCATCCACTCGCGAAAGCGCTGCTCACTGCGGCACGCGAGCGCAAACTCGCGCTCGGTAAGCTCGCACAGTTTCAGGCGCACGCGGGCCACGGAATTTCAGGTCTCGTCGATGGGCGTGCGCTGGCACTGGGAAATGACGCGTTCATGCACGAACGCAATGTCGCCACTGATGACCTCGCGACCACCAGCGAGAAACTGCGTGCCGCAGGCAGCACCGTAATGTTCCTCGCTGAAGGCAATGCCTTGCTCGGTGCGATCGCCGTATCTGACCCGATCAAAGCGACGACTCGCGATGCGTTGCACTCACTCAACGCGGCCGGCATTCGCGTCGTGCTTGCCAGCGGCGATGCAGAGGCCAGCACAAGAGCCGTGGCGACACAACTTGGCATCCAAGAATCGCATGGCGCGATGACACCGCACAAAAAGCTGCAACTGGTCGAGCAACTCCAACGTGAAGGACCGATGGTCGCGATGGCAGGCGACGGCATCAACGACGCCCCAGCACTGGCGAAAGCGAACGTCGGTATTGCGATGGGGACCGGCACCGACGTGGCGATGAATAGCGCTCAAGTCACGTTGGTGAAAGGCGATCTGCGCGGGCTCGCACACGCCCGAGCGATCTCGCTGGCGACGAGCCGCAACATGCGCCAGAACTTGGCCTTCGCGTTTATCTACAACGCGCTCGGCGTGCCGCTAGCCGCGGGCTTGCTGTATCCGTTTACGGGATTGTTGCTTTCGCCGATGATCGCAGCGCTCGCGATGAGTCTGTCGTCGGTGTCGGTCGTGACCAATGCATTGCGATTGAGAGTGACAGCAAACTCATGATCCTGCGCCCACGATGTCTCGCGCTCGCGTTGCGTATTGCTTGGGCGTGCACCCGATGAGCGATTTGAAATCGCGATTGAAGTGCGCCTGATCGAAATAACCTAGGTCTTGCGCGAAGCCCGCCCAGTCGACTGGTTCGCCGCGGTCCAATCGCTCGACGGCTTCGTGCATGCGAAAACGGTTGATGACCCACTTAGGTCCAATCCCAACGTACTGTTCGAATAGACGTTGCAGCGAGCGTTTCGTGCACTCGTACCGAGACAACAGCTCTTCCACCTTCAGAATCGTGCGATCCGATTCGATCGCCGCAACGATGCTCGCAACCTGCTCGACATTGGGATCTTCCGCAGGCCAGTGGCGCACGAAGAATCGCTCGACGGCGGCGACCACACAGGCATCATCGATACCGGTTGCACCAACCTCTCGACTGAGCTCGCACACGGCGCCGCCGAACACTCGTTCAGCCGCCACGGATCGGTTCCGAAGAAGGGACACAGATCGCCGCCAAAATGGGAACAGTGCGCCAGGTCTGAACTTGACGCCCACGGCAGCGCCTTCGCCGGCGAGCTCGCGGGTGAAACGCCCGTAGTGAATGCCGTGAATCAATGCCTGTCCGTTTTCAATAACCAGATGCACGTTCGGATACGGCAACGTTTGCGCGGTGTGAGTCGTACCATCATCCATCTGCCAGCGCACGATCCAAATGTGTTGGATCATCGATGCGATGGTGGTGGGCGCTGCCAACCGGGCATGATGGAACCGCCCTGCAGGCGCGTGCGCGGCCTTGAGCACACCACGTGCAGGACCAGGATTGCGAGCGCTCGCATGTGGCGCGTTTTTCCTATCGCCGGGCTTCATAGCGAGTTGCAATGCCACCGTGAGGAATGCATGAAATTCGCTGAACTTTCGTCCGCACTCATTGCACTGCTGTGGGTCGCGAGATCGAGCATCGTGTTTGCGTCAGATATGCCGAAGGAGACTGCAATGAACTCTGCCACTGGAACATTCGAAGTCAAACTCACGCAATTGCAACCGGACAACGATCCGGCACGCAAGGCCAGCCTTGCGCGCATGTCACTGGAGAAGCAATTCAGCGGTGAGCTCAGCGCGACCAGCACCGGCGAGATGCTCGCGTGCGGCGACGGTACGACGTCAGGCGCTTACGTGGCAATCGAAAGGGTGACGGGCTCGTTAGCGGGCCGCAACGGAAGCTTCATGCTGGTTCATCACGGCCTGATGAATCGCGGCACCTCGCAGGCGTGGACCGTCACGGTCGTGCCGGATTCGGGGACAGACGAACTCAAGGGTCTCAGCGGCACGATGAAGATCGTCATCGAGAAGGGCAAGCATTCGTATGAGTTGGAGTATCGCTTTTGATTGACGCTGAGCAGTGACTCGAGACCACTAGTGTCCGACAGATTTCGGTCTGAAGAAAGAAAGAGGCTGCATTTTCCGAGACTTGATGGCTTTTTCGGGTGTTAACGACTTGAACGTCGCGCGACGGCGGCGGCAGGGTTTCGGGACGTCCTCAGGAGGTCCCGATGTACGCAGGCAAGCTGGTGTTTGCTCAGGTGATGGAGTTCGCGCCGTGGCATACGTTTCGTCGCCTGGTGGCCAAGTACCGCGGCGACTTCA
>DASTSB010000088.1:0-4302 GCA_035760885.1 Steroidobacteraceae bacterium
TGGGCAGCTCGCGCCTTTCGTGAGCTTGCGTCGCTGTCGCGCGAAATACCGATGCGCTTTTGTGCATTACTTTCCGCTTGCAATGTGATCCGAGAGTGGGTTCTTCTTCAACTCCATTTGTCCGAGTAATAAAAGATTCCGGGGGATGCATGAACAAATCTTTGCTCGCGTGCGCGATGGGTATTTTCGGCGTGACCAGCCTGGCTCACGCTCAAGTGCAGACCGAAGTGCCTGCTGTCGTCGAAGGCGCCAAGTCGGTCGGCGTCGAACACATCAAGATTCATGGCGCGGCGCTCGAGGGCAATCTGGAAGGCGATGCAGTCGATCGCGACGTGTTGGTCTTCCTACCGCCGAGCTACGCGAAAGAAAAGCAACATCGTTACCCCGTCGTGTACGCATTGCACGGCTACTCCATCGGAGCTGAGCAGTGGAGCAAAGAGATTCATGTCCCGCAGACGATCGAAGGCGCATTCGCTCTGGGCGCCAAGGAAATGATCGTCGTGCTGCCGGATTCGAAAACGCTCCACAACGGTTCGATGTATTCGAGTTCGGTGACGACCGGTGACTTCGAAAACTTCATCGCGCACGATGTGGTGAGCTACATCGATGCGCACTATCGAACACTGGCGAAACGCGAAAGCCGCGGTCTCGTCGGTCATTCGATGGGCGGATACGGCGCGACACGCATTGGAATGAAACACGCGGACGTGTTTGGCAGCTTGTACATCATGAGCCCCTGTTGCTTATCGCCACGCCCGGCTCCGAGCGGCGATCTGGCGAAGAGCCTCGAGGATGTCAAAACACGTGAAGATGCGGAGAAACTCCCGTTCTTCGCACGCGCAACGTTTGCGTCGGCAGCGGCGTGGTCGCCAAATCCAAACAATCCGCCGCTGTTCGTGGATCTGCCCGTCAAGAATGGCGAGCCGCAGCCGGACGTACTCGCGAAGTGGACTGCCAATTCGCCGCTCGCGTTCATCGATCAGTACATCGGCAACTTGCGCCGCTATAAAGCGATCTCGATCGACGTGGGCGATCAAGACGGATTGCGCGTGGATACAGCGACGCTGCATGGCGTACTCGATGAGTACAAAATCAAGAACAGCTTCGAGCAATACTCAGGCACGCACACGAGTGCCGTGGCGGTTCGCTTTCAGAACTACGTGATGAAGTTCTTTAGTGAGAATTTGTGCTTTCAGAAGAAATGTAACTAATCACTAGTGACTGGTGACTGGGGACTAGGGACTGGAAGAAGGGGAACAGGGAACAGGGAACAGGGAACACCTCCCCCCTTTGCGGGGGAGGTCGCGCGAAGCGCGGGAGAGGGGGATCGTTGGTCGGGAAACGGGAAGAAGAGAAGGATTGGCTGCTAGACGCAGACGATCAACCGGCAACGGCGAAGCAATTGCAGAGCATCGACGAATCGAGGGGTAGAGATGAATTCAATCAAGAATTTGCGGACGGCCGTGTTAGTCGCTCTAGCGATTAGCGCACCCACTTCCAGCTTCGGGGCAGAGTCTGTCAGAGCCCAAGCAGATGAACGCGCTGCGGCTTTGGTTGCGCAGCTCACGCTCGACGAAAAAGTCGATCAGCTCGTGAACGTGGCGCCGGCGATTCCGCGTCTCGGGATTCCGGCATACAACTGGTGGACGGAGTCGCTGCACGGTGCGCTGGGTCCAGTCCCCACGACGAACTTCCCCGAGCCGATCGGCTTGGCGGCATCGTTCGATCAGCAAATGGTGCACGACGTTGCGAACGCGATCAGCGAGGAAGTGCGCGGTCTGCATGATCTCGGCCGCAAGACGGGCAAGCTCGGTCGCATCGGCACCGGTCTCGATACGTGGTCGCCGAACATCAACATCTTTCGCGATCCGCGTTGGGGACGCGGTCAAGAAACCTACGGCGAAGATCCGTTTTTGGCTGCGCGGCTCGGTGTTGCATATGTACAGGGCATGCAAGGGCCCAATCCGGATCTGCCGAATGTGATCGCGTCGCCCAAGCACTACGCAGTGCACAGCGGACCGGAATCCACCCGCCATCAAGCCAACGTGTTCGTTTCTGCTCACGATCTCGAAGACACGTACTTGCCTGCATTCCGTGCGGCGATCGTCGAAGGCAAAGCCGGTTCGATCATGTGCGCGTACAACCGCATCGACGGTCAACCCGCATGCGCCAGCGACAACCTGCTGAAGGATCACTTGCGCGAAGCATGGAATTTCCAGGGCTACGTCGTTTCGGATTGCGACGCGGTGCGTGACATCTTCGAGCATCACAAGTACGCGCCGGATCCGGCTGCCGCAGTTGCAGCCGCTCTGAAGGCAGGCGTGGACAACGAGTGCAACGGCATGACGTTGTTCGATGCGGGCGATCTGGGCGTTCGATACAAAGAAGCGCTGGAGCGCGGGCTGATCAGTGAGCAGGACATCGATCGTTCACTGGTGCGGCTGTTCTCTGCTCGTTATCGCAATGGCGATCTCGCCGGCGTTAGAGAGGTGCCCAAGAGCTCAGGCTCCGCAAATGTGATCACACCCGCACATACGGAACTCGCGCTTACGAGCGCCGAGAAGACGTTAGTGCTGCTGAAGAACGACGGCGTGCTGCCGCTGCAGAATGTGAAGCACATTGCCGTCATCGGACCGCATGCCGATGCCACGCGAGTGCTGCGCGGAAACTATTCTTCGTCGCTATCCAATCCGCCGATCTCATTGGTCGACGGACTGCGTCGCGTTTATCCCAATAGCGAAATCACGTTGGTTCCGGGCGCGCCTTCGATCACTGACGGCGATCCGATTCCCACTGCGGTGCTGCGTTCACCGGACGGGAAACCAGGATTGCGCGCGGAATACTTCGACGCAACGGAGAAGCAGCCGACGCGCTTTACGCCCGGATCCAAGTTCTTCGAGAATTCGAAGACGGTCACGTTCAAAACCAAGCCGAGCTTCACTCGCATCGAGCCCGCGATCGCCGCGCGCGGAGGTGAGATTCCCCAGGTCTCTGATTACTACCGCGTGGTGTGGACCGGCTTTCTCGTACCGCAAGAGTCGGGCACGTATCACATCGGTCTGCGCGGGCCGACGGGCGAACTCGTGCTGGACGGTAAGACACTCGCGCAGCAACGCTTTGCGCCGTGGAACAAGCGCTCTGAATTCGCGACGGTCACACTCGAGAAGGGCCACCGCTATCCGATTCGCGTGAGCACCGAAGCGCACGTTCTCTCGGGCATTGAGGTGCTGTGGAAGCGCGTCTCGACGCAACCTGAAGAGGATTTCAAAGCCGGCACTGCGAATGCCGACGTGATCGTTGCCGCCGTAGGTCTCACGTCCGATCTTGAAGGCGAGGAGATGCGCGTCGAGCTGGAAGGCTTCTCTGGCGGCGACAAGACCTCGATCGATTTGCCTGCCGATCAACGCAAGCTCCTTGAACAAGCCGCGAATACCGGCAAGCCGCTGATCGTCGTCGTGATGAATGGCAGCACGCTCGATCTGTCTTGGGCGAAGGAACATGCCGCTGCGATCATCGAAGCGTGGTATCCCGGCGAGTCTGGCGGACTCGCGATCGGCAACGTAATCGCGGGCAAGATCAATCCGGCCGGTCGACTTCCGCTTACCTTCTATAAGAGTATTGCGGATCTTCCTCCGTTCAGCGATTACGCGATGAAAGGGCGCACGTATCGTTACTTCGAAGGCACGCCGGTCTATCCGTTCGGATATGGCTTGAGCTACTCGAAGTTTGAATACGCTCCGCTGAGTGTCGAGCCCGTCAATGGATCCAGTGAACGCGGTGTGCGAGTCACCACGACCGTGAAGAACACGAGCTCACGTGCCGGCGAAGAAGTCGCGCAGTTATATTTGACGCCGCCGCAATTCGATGGCGCACCGCGCATTGCACTGCGCGGGTTCCAGCGGTTTGCATTGCAGCCCGGAGAGAGCAAGCAAATCACGTTCGAACTGAATCCTCGCGATCTCAGCTTCGTTCGCGCCGATGGCGTGCGGCAGATCGTCAAGGGCGACTATCGAGTGGATGTTGGCTCCGTCCAACCTGGAGCGGATGTCACGACGCAATCTGCGAAGCTGAGCATTGCGAACGAAGTGGAGTTGCCGAAGTAGGGGAGCCCGCCACGGGCGTTCGGGAACACAAGAACATCACACCGAGCACACAGAGCACACAGAGTTCACAGAGCTAAAGATCACACTCCTCTTGGGCGTCTACGGGTCTCCGCTCGGAGACCCATTTTTTTCTGCACCCTCTCCCCGACCCTCCCCCGTCGAGGCCCGTCGAGGGGGAGGGAGTTCGGAATGGGCGCCA
>DASTSB010000089.1:0-16959 GCA_035760885.1 Steroidobacteraceae bacterium
TTCTTCTTCTCGACCAGCTTCTCGCCGAGTTCGGCGCGGGTTTTCTTTAGTACACCCAGCCAGAAGCGAGCTGAGCCCACGTTCGGTTCCAGGTGATATTGCTCGAAGCACATCCATTGCCACATGCGGGCGCGGTCGAAGGGATGATCGGGAATGAGTTCCGACCCTTCCGCGAGGAAGGAAATGATCGCGTGGCTCTCGGACAAGAATCCTTGACCGGGCACTTCCAGAACCGGCACACGGCCATTGGGATTCTTCGCGAGAAATTCCGGCGTGCGCGTGCCGCCGCTTTGCAGATCGATTTCGACGAGCTCGTACGGGAGCTTTAGTTGTTTTAGTACCAGGCGAACTTTGTAGCCGTTGCCGGAGGGCAGATAGTCATACAGTCGATACATGGTCGCTCCTAAGAGTGATCAGTCGCCGCACATTTCCATGCGCAAGCGATGCGCAGCCGTTGTCCGCGCCAATTTTTTTTTGGCGCCATTCGAAACATCTGCCCTTGATGCTCGAAGGATGTCGAACCGGCTGCGGTTCTTCGCGGCGCGAATCGCGCCATTCATCATGCGTGAAGCGTCGTTGCTCCTCGCAATACGGCCAGTGCTCCACTGCGCACAACTTCTAGTACCTCGCCGTAATTCCCCGCTTCGGCGATGAATCTATTGATCTGCGCTTCACTGTCCGTCAGTTCGACGGTAAAGCTTTCCGGCTCTTCGGACAAGACCCGGCCCCCCGCCTTCTCCACGCTGGCACGCAATGGTGCAAGCAAACTCGGGGGAGTGTTGAGTTTGATGAGTAGCAATTCGCGTTCGATGTGCTGATCCGGAGTGACGTCATCGACATTTACTACATCGATGAGCTTCAGCGATTGATTGACGATCTGTTGAACGACGGCTTGCGTGCCGCTCGTCACCAGTGTCAAGCGAGACAGGGTGGGATCTTCGGTCGGCGCGACGTTCAACGACTCGATGTTGTAGCCGCGCGTGGCGAACAAGCCAGTGACGCGCGTCAGCGCGCCTGCTTCGTTTTGCAGCAGGATGGTGATGATGTGGCGTTTGCGCGCAGTCATTTCTGCGAATCTCTCCGAAGCAGGCGTGTTCCAAGTGGCGGCCGGCGGCGTCACTACGTTCGTCATTCGAGTCTACCTTGGCGCACTTCGGCGCGGGCGCGCGAAGCATAAGGGAAGGCGAGTGAGCTCGACTAGAAGCACGCTACTGAGGCCTTAGACGCTTGATTCTGGACCAAATAGACGCTGAGGATGCTTGCTGCTAGTCTGCACCGCCCGGGTTTTCGCGCTGTCCGGCCGTTTCCGGCCGCTCACGTTCGGTAGAGTTAAGTGAAAGAGAGTCATGCAGTGAGTTCTGCCGCCCATCCTCTGGCCGGCAAAGTCATGTCGGGCGCCGAGATGATCGTCCAGGTCATCGCGGACGAGGGCATCGATACAGTATTCGGCTACAGCGGCGGCGCGATTCTGCCGACCTACGACGCCATCTTCGTCTACAACCAGCAAAGCGCTGAAGAAGCCCGTAACCCGATGCGGTTGGTGGTGCCGGCGAACGAACAAGGCGCTGGTTTCATGGCGGCGGGCTATGCCCGTGCCTCGGGAAAAGTTGGCGTCTGTGTGGTCACATCTGGGCCTGGGGCGACCAACACCGTCACTCCAGTGCGCGACTGCTACGCGGATTCGGTTCCCATCGTCGTCATTTGTGGTCAAGTGCCTACGGGTGCTATCGGCAGCGATGCATTCCAAGAAGCGCCGGTCACGAGCATCATGGGCTCGGTCGCAAAGCACATTTTCCTAGTCACGGACGCATCCAAACTCGAAGCGACGATCCGAACTGCATTCGAGATCGCTCGCACCGGTCGTCCCGGACCGGTGGTTGTCGACGTGCCAAAGGACGTTCAGAACTGGCGCGGTGCGTTTCAGGGATCGGGACGCCTGCCGGTCCCCGGCTACCGCCACCGCATGACTCGGTTGACGCGCAGCACCCTCGCGGAGTCGAAATGCGAAGAATTCTTCCGCCTGCTCGGACAGGCAAGTCGTCCATTGATCTACGCGGGCGGCGGCGTCGTTCACTCAGGCGCAGCGCAAGCACTCAAAGAATTCGCGTCCGACTTTCATATTCCGGTTGTCTCGACGCTCATGGGACTGGGCGCATTCGACACCACGGACAAGCTCTCCATGAGCATGCTCGGCATGCATGGTGCGGCGTTTGCTAATTACGCAGTCGAAGATTGCGATTTCCTGATCACGCTTGGCGCACGCTTCGACGATCGAGTTGCAGGCAATCCTGCCAAGTTCGCGCCCAAAGCTCGAACCATCGTTCAGTTAGATATCGACGCGTCCGAGATCAACAAGGTCAAGCCGGTGCAGTGGTCGCACGTCGGATTGCTGCCCGATGCGTTGCGTGCACTGCGCGCGTATGGCCGGCGCACGGCGTTCCGTCGCGATTGGCACGCGTGGCTCGATCATTGTGCGCAGCTCAAGCGCACCTACGCGATGAACTACGATCGCAACAGCGAACTGATTCAGCCGTATTACGTCATCGAGGAGATCAACAAGATCACCCGGGGCCAAGCGATCATCAGTACCGGCGTCGGCCAGCATCAAATGTGGTCCGCACAATATTTCGATTTCTGCGGCCCGCGCTTGTGGCTGACCTCGGGAAGCATGGGAACCATGGGGTTCGGCTTGCCTGCAGCAATCGGCGCGCAGATCGCGAATCCCGATCGCTTAGTCATCGATGTCGATGGCGATGCCAGCATCCGTATGAATCTGGGTGAGCTCGAAACCGTCACGACCTATGACTTGCCCGTGAAGGTCATCGTGCTCAACAACTGCGGCGATGGCATGGTCAAGCAATGGCAGAAGTTGTTCTTCAAGGGTCGCCTCTCGGCGAGCGATAAATCGCTGCATAAGAAAGATTTCATCAAAGCGGCGCAAGCCGATGGCTTCCCGTATGCCGTTCGCCTCGAGAAGAAGGCGGATGTCTCGCGCGTCGTGCGCGAGTTCGTCGAGTTCAAGGGCCCCGCGTTCTTGGAAGTGATCATCGATCCGGATGCCGGTGTGTACCCCATGGTGGGCCCCGGCCAGGCTTACGATGAGATGATCACCGGCGATTTCATTGCCTCGCGCAACAAGGCGGAGATTCGCAGCCCGGATGAATCCGAAATGTTCTGAGCACGTGTGCTCAGAGCGTGGTGATGAGGTGATGCGGTGATGGAGTGATGCGGTGAACGGCGCAGCCCTTCCAGGGTTTGAGGCGCCGCCTTCGTCTGAGGATTTCTGAGCGCGCCTAAGATAGGACGCAACACAAAGTACACAGAGAAATTGGCGCGAGGCCAAAGAAAATATAGCCGCAGAGAACGCAAAAAAGAACGCTTGGTTGGTGCACTTTGGAGCGGCTGGCCGAGAGCAAGCTGCAACGCGAACTAGCCGCGAGAGCGCAAGAAGAATCGATCGGTTAGAGGATGGACTCAGCTGCTGTTTCTCAATAGCTTCATTCTTTTTTGCGTTCTCTGCGGCTAATCCATTCCTTCTCTAGAAAATCTCGAATAAACCCGCGGCGCCCATTCCGCCGCCAACGCACATCGTAACCACGCCGAGTTTGGCTTCGCGGCGTTTGCCTTCGATCAAAATATGACCGGCCATGCGAGCGCCGGACATGCCGTAGGGATGGCCGATCGAAATTGCACCGCCCGACACGTTGAGCTTCTCGTTCGGAATCTTCAGTTGATCGCGGCAGTACAGTACCTGGGATGCGAACGCTTCGTTCAATTCCCAAATCCCGATGTCATCGACCGTCAATCCATGTTGTTTTAGTAATTTGGGTACGGCGAACACCGGGCCGATGCCCATTTCTTCGGGGCCGCAGCCTGCGACTGCCATGCCGCGGTAGGCGCCGAGTGCAGTGAGTCCGCGGCGTTCTGCCTCTTGCGATTCCATCAGCACCAGCGCTGCCGCTCCATCGGAAAGCTGCGAAGCGTTGCCTGCAGTGATGAAGCGGCCTTGTTCGACGATCTGGCCGCCCTTGAATACCGGCTTCAATGTTTTCAGGTCTTCGAGTGTTGTCTTCGGACGATTGCCTTCGTCCAGCTTGAGCGTGATTTCCTTCTCCGACGTCGCGCCCGTTTCTTTGTCGGTCACGAGCATCGTTGACTCGAGCGGTGCAATCTCTGCATCGAAGCGTCCCTCGGCTTGCGCTAGCGCGGTACGTTGCTGCGACTGCAATGCGTATTCATCTTGCGCATCGCGGCTGACGTTGTATCGATCTGCAACGATCTCGGCGGTCTCGATCATCGTCATGTAAATCTGCGGCAGGTTCGCGATCAGCCAAGGGTCGGCCGCACGGAAGCGATTCATGTGGTCGTTTTGAACCAGCGAGATCGATTCGACGCCGCCAGCGACGGCCACCTGCATGCCATCGATCATAATTTGCTTCGCTGCAGTAGCAATCGCCATGAGACCGGATGAACACTGTCGATCGATGCTCATGCCAGGCACACCCGCCGGAATGCCGGCGCGCAGCAGCGCTTGCCTTGCAATATTTCCGCCCGTCGAGCCTTGCTGTAGCGCGCAACCCATGACGACATCTTCGACTTCCGCTGCATCGATTCCGGCCCGTCGAATCGCTTGATCGATTGCGTGTCCGGCGAGTGCTTGGCCTTGAGTGTTGTTGAACGCGCCTCGGTAAGCTTTGCCGATCGGCGTACGGGCGAGCGAAACAATGACGGCTTGACGCATTACATTCTCTCCTTCGCTGCGGTCGTGCGGCCGCTGCAAGGTGCTGGGTGTCGGATGAGGCGGCTGCTAATTGCTATTTTCACCTCATACAAACGCCGCCCTCTAGCGGCAAGTTTCGCAAGCAGAGGTCGCGATATGATCGCGAGCCCGAGATTGCCGCGAGACGCAGTGCATAAGAGAGCGCATGGGCGCTCGCCCAAGTTCATCGATACATGAAGGTGGACGGGTTGATCATTTCAGGAGTCGCGATGCGGTAACGACGCTTTGCGCGACTTCACTGATGCGGCGGTTTTCGTTCATCGCTGCCTTGCGCAGCAGCGCGTAGGCTGCCTCTTCGCTCATGTCCCGCTCTTTCATGAGAATGCCTTTGGCGCGCTCGATCAGTTTCCGCTCATCGAGCGCTGCACGCGCCTTATCCAATTCACCCCGAAGTTTGTTGAAGGCGTTGAATCGGCTCACTGCCATGTCGAGTACGGCTTTGACCCGCTCCTTCTTCAAGCCATCGACGACGTAGGCGCCCACACCGGCATCCACGGCGGCCTCGATCATGTCGCTGTCGGACTGATCGACGAATATTGCAATCGGCCGACGTACGCAGCGTGAGACCTGGAACATCTGCTCCAAGACATCGCGATTGGGATTTTCGAGGTCGATAAAAATCACCTCCGGATCGATTTCAACGATCCGGCGCATTAGGTTCTGCATCTCGCGCAATACGGTCACGCGCACGTTCGCTGCTGCCCTCAATCCATCTTCGAGAACAGCAGCACGCATCACGTCTTGATCGACGATGAGAACGTGCAAGCCAGTACCTGCGTTGGTCTTGTCTTCAGGCATCGCAAAGACATGTTTGCAACGGCCATGCCAGCGGGGTTCGCATCGACTCGCTTTAGATGAAGCGAGCGATGGCGCGGCACGTGGCGGTGGTGAGCGGCACACGCGATCGAAGCGATGCGCGCATCTGCACGATTCTCGTGCGGCGCGATCGCAATTTGCTCCTTGTCTGCTCAGTTCGTGTCTGCGAATCGTCTGCGTCGGATCTAAAAGCCGCGCTCAAGTTGGGACGGAGCGCTGGCATAAGGGTTGCACTACACCTAGTGAGAACTGCGCGACCAATTACGGGCGCACCAGGCAACGCTGCCGACGTACACACATTCAATTCGTGTGTGGGTCGACGGCGTTTTTTATTACCCGATGGAAGTGGGAGTCATTTGCGGAATCATGTTCCAAAACTACTCGTGGGTGCCTTGGCTCGACATCGATCGGAACGATGCCTTAGGGGTCGATGCTGTGTTCACTAAGTGGACCTCACGGAAGCGTGATGAAGACGTCTGCAAGTACATTGAGATGGTGAGGCTCAGTTACCAAGAAGTAAAAACCAATGCCCTTGCGCTTGCATCGGCGAGATGCATGCAGCTCGACTTGCCGCGGTCCCGCGCGGCCCGCTCATCGAACATCCGAAGTACAAGCGATCGAAGAGCCGCTGGCCTTGTTGGTCGCCTGCGATCACGAACACGCGCGCCGCATGAATCACCCCTCAAGAATCAATATCGAACTCTGGGAGAACCTTCGTGAATTCACACCCCACTTCATCTGTAGTCACTGCTGCAATCAAAGTCGTCTTGGTCGGTACCTGCATCGTCGGAGCGAGCATCGCGCAGGCGGCCCATCCACTCGTCGGCGCGATCAACGAGATCAAGCCGATCTTCGATTCGCGCCTGCGATATGAAACGGTCGATCAGGAAGCACTCGCGGAAGATGCGGACGTCGAAACGTTGCGGCTGCGAGCTGGATTCGAGACCGGCAAAGCTTGGGAGACTTCGTTGCTCGCTGAGGGCGAGTTCGTGTGGGCGGTGAATGGCGACTACCGGCCGGACAACGCAGTGTCGAAAGATGTCGCATATCCGATCGTTGCCGACCGCGAGGCTCGAGAGGTCAATCGCTTACAGCTTACGAATACGGCCATTCCGTTGACCACCATCACGCTCGGACGCCAGCGCATTCTGTTGGACGATCAGCGCTTTGTCGGAAACGTCGGCTGGCGACAGAACGAACAAACATTCGATGGTCTGCGCGTCGTCAATAAGACGGTTAAGAACTTCATCGTAGACGTCGCATACGTTGATCAGGTGAATCGCATCTATGGGCCCGACTCGCCGCAAGGTCGCTACAAGGGCGACGTGTACTTGTCGAATCTCACGTACCAAATGCCAGTGGGTAAGCTCACGGCGTTCAACTACGTGCTCAAGTTCGACCCGCTTACGCAGGCTGAATTTCCTGACTTGACGGCGGCGCAAGCTGCACCGTTGAATCCGACACGCGCATCGACGTCAACGTACGGGTTGCGATTCGCTGGTGAGCGTCGTTTGAGTGAGTTCAAAGTTGGCTACGCTGCCTCGCTCGCGAGGCAAAAAGACGCAGGTCAAAATCCCTTCGATTTCACGCTCGACTATCGTTTCGCAGAACTCACTGGCAGTTATCGCCAGTTCACGCTCGGCGCGGGCTACGAATGGCTCGAAAGCAACGGCACGGTAGGCTTCTCCACACCGCTTGGGACCCTTCACAAATTCCAAGGTTGGGCAGACAAATTCCTCGCCACACCTGCGAACGGTATCGATGACCGCTACATGAGCGCCGGCGTGAACTTCAAAGGCGTCGGCGTGCTTGAAACGCTGGCGGCAGTTGCCAGCTATCACGTCTACGAAGCGCAGCGGATTTCGCAGGACTACGGCGATGAGATCGACGTGCAGCTGCAAGGAAAGTGGCAGCGCGTGAATATGCTGCTGAAATACGCCGGCTACAAAGCGGACGCGCTCATGACGGACACGACGAAGTGGTGGGCGCAGGTCGAATACGTGTGGTGATCGGCGTTCTAACGAGGCGAGCTGCTCTGCCGACTACTCGAGGGATGGGTCGAGGACGACTCGCTGCATCCGTAAACGGTCGGCTCGCTGTTGCAGATGTCGGGCCGGCCGTACTCGTGCCAGTAGGCCGGCAGCTCCGCATCGCTCACGATGCGCTCGAACCGTGGATGCTTTCTCAGGAAGGCCGCTTGCGGCAACCACACGATGCGAACCGGCTCAGGTTCTTGCTCGACGCGCAGGCGTGTGATGCGATTGAAGACAAAGTCGCTGTTCTTCAACGCCGCGCCGGAGAGCAGCACTTGTGTGCTGTCGATGCGATCCTCCAATGCCGCTTCGGTAACCTTCTGTAGCGCTACTGAAATGTGCGCCGGATGCTGTGCGGCATCCAATAGCGACTCGCCCCAAGCGCGCATCGCGGACGCCGAAGTGGCGGCGGACAACAATTTGCGCGCCGACGAATAGTCGTCGCCCAGCATAGCCACCGTCGCCGCGACCATTGCAGCGGCTGATTTCTGAGCTGAAGTCTGCGTCGCGTCCTGCGGCTGTAAGGGTTGGGAATAGCTTAGACAATCGCGTGCACCGACATTCTCTCGATGCAGCGCCAGCGTTCTTTTCGCGTACGCCGACGCCTGCCTAAGTTGTCCGGCATTCGCGAGCACACAGGCGAGGCCTTCCAGCGCGGGCAAGGAGTTCGGATCGACTTTGATGGCCCGATCCAACGATTCGCGTGCGCTCGTCCATTGATTGCGTCTGAATGCCACTAGGCCGAGCGCCGCATGCGAATCAGCGAATTGTTGATTCAGCGACAGCGATCGTTGCGCAGTTTTCTCTGCGAGATCCAATAGCGATTGATGATCGGGTCCACCGACACTCAAGTAGGCCAACGCCAGCGCGCCCAGCGCGCGCGGATTGCGCGGATGGAGCCGTGCGATGCGTTCTAGCTTAGTGACAGCTTGGGCATGGCTGACTTTGTCGCCGACATCAGTGAAGCCGCGCGAGTTTGCACCTTCGATCTCGTCCATTGCTTCGGTGAGCGCATCGAAGTTCGCGGGTTCGAAATCGAGTGCGAGCTCCACGTTGCGATTGCTCGCGTGGCCGACGACGTTCAGCAGATGCCGCAAGAGTTCTTTGGTGACCTGCAGGCGCGAGGCATCAGTGAATGCGATCGACTCCTGGCGCTCGACGACTTGATCTGGTGCGATCAGTCTGAGTTCAGCGGCGGTTCCCGAATAGAGCACCTGCAGTTCGAACAAGCGCGTCGGTGCATCGGGTCGTGAAGCGGCGATCTGAAGGCCCGCAAGACTCAGCAGTGACTTCAATTCACGCGCAAGCCAAGTGTCGTGCCCAGCCTCGTGCCCAGCGTCGTTCGCATTGCCACTGATCACGCGCAGAACGAATGGTTTCGTGCTGTCGAAAACATCCCGAGGCGGCGGTGGAGCGGGCTCCGCAGCCCGATGGCTGGGAAGGCACCCGCGGATCGCCAATAGGATCACGATGCATGCGAGCAGAATCAGCCCGATGATGCGGCGCCGATTCATGCTGGGTAGGAGAAAGCGGTCGTGTGCGTCACGGCGGCAAGGGTGCCGAGGGTGAGGGCCTTATTCAAGGCCCGTGATGGGGTGATGGTGTGATGAACGTGAAGGAGCGGGGCTCGGTGGCAGGCAGTCATCGCGACCAGCTATCCAAGTGCTAATCTGCAGGCGCTCGGACACACGCTGCGCGTTCACACAAGCGTCCCAGCACCGCCTTACTTCATCACCCCATCACCCCATCACCTCATCACTCATTCAGCAGCATGGATTCCAAACCCAACCTCTACCTCTTGCGCGCCGAAGACATCGCGGCGCGGTCGCAAACGTTTTCGCATCCTTGGAACGCGAAGTCGGAAATTACGGGATATCAGATGGCGAAGGCGAGCGGTCTGCGGCGCACGGGAGTTAATTTCGCGCGCGTTCAGCCGGGCAAAGAATCGTTCGTCTATCACTCGCATTGGCAGGAAGAGGAATGGATTTACATTCTCGAAGGCCGCGCGATCGCCAAAGTGGACGATTCGGAGTTCGAGGTGAAGGCGGGAGACTTCCTAGCCTTTCCGCCGGGGATTGCGCATCACCTGCGCAATCCTTTCGAGCAGGAACTCGTTTATTTGATGGGTGGTGAGAATCGCGATTTCGATGTCGCGGATTTTCCCGAACTGGGCAAGCGCGTCATCCGCCACGCGAAGGGCGCGGAAGTTCACGATCTCGCGAACGCCGCGCCGTTGGGTCCTCTGGAATAATTATCGCCAGCGATTGCCGCCCTGATCTTGCACCATCGCCAGCTCATCGCGCTTCGACAGTCCCTGGAAGGTTGAGCCGCGCACGATGACCTTGGCGCGATCGCCGGCGTCGAAAGAGCCTTGCGCACCTTCGACGTAGCTGTTCGAGATGTGCACGATCCCGTCGTTCACCACCACACCGGTGCCGGTCGCGACGATGTGGCTGTTGGTGATGAATAACTCGCACCCGCCTCGAACCGTAATTGCATCGCCGTCCACATAGATGTCGCGGCTATCGAGCTGCATCATCCGGCGGCCTTCGCAGATGATCGGATCGCTCGCGCGGTTGCGTGCACTTTGATCCGCGGCAGCAGCGTTCGGTCCCGAACTCACCACGCTGATGCCCGGTCCGGTGACTCGCAGTTGTCCGCCCGAGCGATCGATCGTGTAAGGCTTGGTGTCTCCCGCAGGCGTGTTGGTATTTGCAGAAGCAGTTGTCGCATCGACGGACGAGTCGCCGCTTGCTCGCTCCTCGCTCACATTGCCGCTCGCAAGTTGATTCACCGGAATGGCGGCGAGTTGATCCAGTGCGACTACGAAGACTTCGCCGGTTGCTTTGTCGCGTACCGTGAATACCTGCTTGCGTTCATCGGTCGCAAGTAGCTCAAGTTGCGGATTGCGTTGCAGAGCCTCTCGCGCCCACGTTAATTGCTGTCCCTGTGGCGCATCCGCGGCGAATCCTGCTGTCGCACCGACTGTGCTCGCAGCGAGGCAAACCAAGATCATCTGTCGCAATGCACGCATGGGTCACTCCGATCGATGGGGATCTGAATCGTTAATGCTCGGCTGCAGCAGGTGTTTCCGCTGCAGGCGGTACCGGCTCGCCCGGCCCCGGTTTCACATATTGCTCCAGCCATTCGCGGTGGGTTTGGTACCAGAACAAAGAGTTCTGCGGTTTCAAGATCCAATGATTCTCATCGGGAAAGTACACGAACTTACTCGGCACACCGCGATTTTGCAGCACATTGAACATCTCGAGCGCTTGGTTTACGGGTACGCGTAGATCGAGCTGGCCGTGCATGATCAGTGTCGGCGTGCGGAAGTTTGCGGCATTCACGTTGGGCGAGCTGCGGCTGAACTCCTCGAGATTGTCCCAGTACTCCCCGAAGCGCTTGTGCACGGCGCCATCGTCGGTTGCATATTGGCTGTACGAATCGAACACGGCGGCGTGGGCAACCAAGGCTTTGAATGGATGTTCGCGGCCAAGTAGCAGCGCGGCAAGGTAGCCGCCGAAGCTACCTCCGCCTGCGGCCATCCGCTCGGCATCGATCCAAGGTTTGTCGGCGAACCATTGAGCGGCCTTGATCGTGTCCTCATACGGCAGATCAGCCCAATCGCGCGTAATCGAATCGGCCCACGCTTGGCCGAAACCGCTAGAGCCGTGAAAGTTGTGCCACGCGGTGACATAGCCCCAGCTCGCAAAAATTTGTGCGTTCCAGCGCCACTGATATGCATCTTCGACGCCGTTGTGTGGGCCGCCATGCAGCAGCAAATACAAAGGCCATTTGCGATCGGGCGTGAAGTTCGGCGGATAGACGATCCACATCTGCACCGGATCGCCGTTCGCGCCTGCGTACGTCACGCTTTCGGTCTTGCCGGTGTTGAGCCTTGCGAGCGCGGCATCGTTGAAATCCGTGAGCTTCGTCGCCGTGCCATTGCGCGCGATCACGCTCACCAATGTGGGTGGTTCGCTGAAGCTTTGCCTCAACGCAATCAGCGTTGGTCCACTGCCGCCGATCGCAAGCGAGCTGAAACTGCGCCCGCGCGTGATCGGTTGAGGCGTGCCGCCGCTCAGATCGAAGCGGAAGATTCGCCGCACTGCCGCGTCGTTGACTGCGCCGAACAATGCATCGGAGTCCGGCGACCACACGAGCCCTTCTGCGGAACGATCCCAGCCCTCGGTAATGTCTCGCGTGGTTTGCGCGCGCCGTTCATAGATCATCACGCGCACACGATCGGCATAGAAGCCTTTGATCGTCTGGCGTTGGAAGGCGATGCGCTTGCCGTCGGGACTGTAGATAGGCGAGCCGTCGTCCGCCGGATTGTCGCTGGTGAGATTGCGTGGCGAGCCGCCTTCGATCGGCATGACGAACACGTCGAAGTTCGGGTCGACCCCGGTTCGATCGACGTTCGCGGCGAACGCGATTTCGGTGCCGTCGGGGGAGATGTCATAGGAATTCACATCGGGATCCGATGCATCCAAAGCAAGTCCGCTGCCTTGCGTGATCGCGCGCGCCGCGCCGCCCTCGATATCCGCGACAAACACGTGAGCTTCGCGATCATCGAGGAAATGATCCCAGTAACTGATCGGCGCTTTCGTCCAGACCTGCGCCGTCATCTTGCTGTCCGCGCGCTCCTTCACGCGTGCCTCGACCTCTTGCCAAGTTTTGGTGTCGGGCCAGACGCGCGTGATGAATGCGATGCGCTTGGAGTCCGGAAGCCACTTCGGCGACTCGGCGCCAGTCGGTACGTTGGTCACGCGGCGCGCTTCGCCGCCGTTCACTGCAATGACATAGATTTGCGATTCCTTGTCCTCGCCGCGGCGCGAGACGAAGGCGATCGACTCGCCATCTGGACTGAATATAGGCGAGCTATCGCTGGCTTCGGCGCTGGTGAGTTGCCGCGCTTTGCCGGGCTTGGTGGGCACGAGCCATAGGTGTGTGAGGCCTCGATTCTTTTCGACGTCGTATTCGGTGACGGGCACTACCGCCAAGCGGCCATCCGGTGAAATCGCCGGATCGCCGAGACGTTGCAACTGCCACATCGCGGCGGCGGAATAAGGTTCCGCAAATGCGTACGCGCTGGCGAACATGAGAAGAATTGCGATCCATTGAGACTTTCCCTGACCGCTCTGGCGCAGCAGCTTGCGAACATTGTCCGTCAAGTTCGCGTCCCGAAAGTGTCTCGACATCGGTTCACCTCTTTTCGAATCGCGTGGCAACGTGTAAGCGTCTGCGACATATTCATCGCACAGGCGCACACGAGCTCAATTCAGGAATAAATACATACTCGCCAAGCGGATCGCACGCTCTCTAAGCTGAGAAGTGGATCCATTTTCGATGTCACTCGCCTACGTAGAATCTGCGCACTCTTTTGGGGACCTTGCATCCCATCAGCATATGTTCAACGGAACATGAATTGCTGATGAACACGTTCTAAGGGGCTTTTAGTGATTCACGCCAAACATCGAAATCGTCTCCCGCTGCCGCAGCCCGCTGTCGTTCACGTTCGTCGCTCATACGCGGAAAGCCGCTACGGTCAAACGCATATTTGGACTGCTTACCCATCGGGCGGCGGCTTCGACGAACGTACGCCAGTGGTCTGCTTGCATCATGCAGGTGGTTCGGCGCGATTGTTCGGGCCCATTCTGCGCGAGCTTGGGCACGACCGCAGCATCTACGCACCGGATCTTCCTGGGCACGGCACGTCCGACGCGCCGAACGGGAAGTTCTCGGTGGCGGATATCGCCGGCTCCGTTATGGATTTCCTCGATAGCTTGCGTCTGCGTCAGGTTGATGTCTTCGGCTATCAATTCGGTGCGCAGGTCGCCGCGGAACTCGCCATCGCACGTCCACAGCAGGTCCGTCGCGTAATGCTATGGGGTGTGCCGACCTACTCGGCACAGGACCGTGTCAGCTTGCTGCAGCCACCGGCACCGCTCGGCAGCCGCGAAGACGGCAGCGACGTCGCTGAAGAATGGCGCCGCATGATGGAGCGCAAAGCTCCGAATGCATCGACGGCCTCGCTCGCCGAAGAGCTGTCGGATCGCTTGCGGTCCGCGCACATCGCGGCCAAAGCACATGCAGCGTCGGTCGAATACGTCGCTAGCGAGCGTCTGCCGTTAATGAAGCAGCCGACTTTGGTACTGCGAGTCAAAGATGAGCATTGGGAACAGGCCCCGCGCGTGCGCGGCATGTTGCCGAATGGCTCGCTGCTCGACCTGCCGGATCAAGGTGCAGGCATCCTGAGCGCATCTCCCCAGCGCTTCTCATCAATCGCGCGCGAGTACCTCGATCGCTGAGGACCGAATTTCGATTTGGGGATGGGGCAGGAAACGCGGGCGACTTCGGTCGCCCGTTTTTTTTGGTCCTCAGTTCGTTCTGCGCTAGAGCGCGTGAGCCCAGTTCCAAGAACATGAAAGACTCACGGCGACACATGTAGTGGCCCAACGCGCGATCACCGCAATGGCCGAGAGTTTCGCTTCGCGCGCTGCGAGTAGCACGCTTGCCAGGACGGGGAAGCAAACGGCCGCGAATGTGAGGCCGGCAAATGTAAGGCCGCGAACCAGCCAGGAGACGTCGACCACGGCGGCCAAGCCCCAGCTCAACCAAAACAATGCGCCCAACGCGATGCCCGCGATCAGGTGCATGAGCATTTCGATGACGGTTGGGTGAACCTCGCGCGGCGAGTTCGGATTCCTCAATCCCAAATTGTCGGCGGCCGACCACGCGACGGAATGTCCGAACACGCTGAGCAGCCCGCTCAAGCCACCCGTGAACATTAATAAGTAGAGCTGAGTCGGACTGTTCAGATCGGTCTCCTCGCGAGTGCTCAAGCGGCGATGTGTTCGAGCGCCTGCGCGAGCTTGTCCACATCATCATGCGAGTTCGTGAAATGGAATGACGCGCGAACCGCGCCGGCTTCGGAACCGGGCCAGCGCAGCGCGGCGACATAGATGCGGGCATTGGCGAGGACCGTTGCGACATCGATGGCCGTACGTCCGCCGATGCGGAAGGCCAGGATCCCGGCCCACAACCCAGGTCGCGCAGGCGTCAAGATCTCGAGCTTCGAAATTTTCTGAAAACGTAGCCGCGCGTAGATCGCCAACTCCAGGATACGTGCTTCGAGTTTCGGCCGGCCGATTTGCTGATGCAGTTCGAATGCGGCTTCGAGCCCGCGCAATCCGGGCCACATGGCAGGGACGTTGTTACCCAGCTTGTGAAGAGCACTGGGAACGTCAGCAAATCCAAGCGCATCGGTTGGCGCCGGCGGTGAGCCGTCCAATCCTCGGGGCGCGATTGGCCACAGCCGGTCCAGCGCCTCGCGACGCACGATCAATGCGCCCGTTCCGTAAGGCGCGTTCATCCACTTGTGAAAGGACGCGGCATAGAAGTCGCAGCCGAGCTCGCCCACATTCAAATCCAGCATGCCTGGGGCTTGTGCCCCGTCGACGACGGTGAAAATGCCGCGTTGACGCGCGAACTGTGCCAAATCCTGCACCGGCATCACCGAACCGTCAGCGTATTGAACATGCGAAAACGCGAACACGCGAGTTCGTTCGGTGACTGCGCCGGCAAATAGACCGAGGGCCTGCTCAGGGCCGGTCAGCGGCGCCGGCAACTCGATCTGTTTCACAACCACGCCGCGCCGACGTGCGAGTGTCAGCCAAGGCGCGAGCGCCGCCGGATGCTCGCGGTTGGTGGTGATGACTTCATCGCCGTTCGCGAGATCGAGTCCATTGGCAACGATGCCGAGTGCTTCGCCTGCGCCACGGGTGAATTGCACTTCGTCCGCATCGCAGTGGAAGAATTCGGCACATCGCGTCGCCAGGCGCGTGCTCTCGTTCGCCCAATATCCGCCGCGTCCGCTTGCGTAGGCGGAGAGGCTTTGAGCCTCGCGCGCCCGGTACTCCGCTGCGAGTGAAGCGCGAAACGTCGGCCCCGCGGTGGCGACATCCAGATAACTGAGCTGCGCGTCCATGACCGGCTGGCTGCGCACCCAGGGCCACAACTCGCGCGACGAACTGGGAATGTCAGCTTGCGAGAATGCGGCGTTGGTGCCGAGCAGAGCCGCAACTCCGGCACTGCCGGCGAGGAGTTCACGACGGGAAATGGAGTTCGACAAATCGTTGAGAGGAGGTGAGTCGGTCATGATCGGAATGCCGCGCATTATAGTGAAGGCCGCGCGCTTTTCCTGCTAACGTATGCGCCTTCCTACGCTCTTGTGCTCCGATGTCGCACGAATATCTCGAACGTGTTCTGAAAGCTCGCGTGTATGACGTGGCGATCGAATCGCCGCTGGAATCCGCACCGCGCTTGAGCCGCCGCCTTGGCAATCAAGTGTTGTTCAAGCGCGAGGATTTGCAGCCGGTCTTCTCGTTCAAGATTCGCGGCGCTTACAACAAGATCGCGCACCTGTCCGACACGGCTGCGCAGCGCGGCGTGATTTGCGCCTCGGCAGGCAATCATGCCCAAGGCGTTGCGCTCGGTGCGAAGCGTCGCGGTATTCGCGCGACGATCGTCATGCCGCAGACTACGCCGCAGATCAAAGTTCAGGCCGTCAAAGACCTCGGCGGCGAGGCGATTCTGCACGGCGATGATTACGATCAAGCGTACGAACATGCCCTGGCACTGACGCGCGAACGCCAGCTCACGTTCATTCATCCTTTCGACGATCCCGATGTGATCGCAGGCCAAGGCACCATCGGCATGGAAATCCTGCGGCAGCGCGCGGGTGAAGATATCGATGCGATCTTTGTTCCAGTTGGAGGCGGCGGTCTGATCGCTGGGGTTGCCACCTACGTGAAGTACCTGTTTCCGAAGATTCGCATCATCGGTGTGGAACCCGAGGATAGCGATGCCATGGCGCGCTCGATGCAAGCTCACAAACGCGTCGTGTTGGATCGCGTCGGCATCTTCGCGGATGGAGTCGCCGTGCGGCGCGTGGGCGAAGAGACGTTCCGGCTGGTGCAGGAATCCGTCGATGAAATCATCACGGTCAGTACCGATGAAATCTGCGCTGCCATGCAGGACATCTTCGAAGACAATCGTACTGTGGTGGAACCCGCCGGCGCGCTCGCCGTCGCTGGCATCAAGCGCTACACAGCGCGCGAGCAATGCAAAGATCGCATGCTGATCGCGATCAACTCAGGTGCCAACGTCAATTTCGATCGACTGCGCCATGTGGCCGAGCGTGCGGACATCGGCGGTCAACGCGAAGCATTGATCGCCGTGGAAATCCCAGAGCAGAAGGGCAGCTTCTTACGCTTTTGCGAAACGTTGGGCCGCCGCGGCGTGACTGAATTCAACTATCGCTACAAC
>DASTSB010000090.1:0-3203 GCA_035760885.1 Steroidobacteraceae bacterium
TTCAGAATGAGACATCGATCTCGGATGATCGAGAGTCCTCGCGAATAGATTCCCGTCGCTGTTGCCGCCACGGAGATCGCAATTCGGGCGTTCAGAGCAACCGCAAAGCGCTGCAAAGAATGAAAAACACCCGCGCGTAAGCGCGGATCGTGCTTGCAAGGAGAGATCGGTGCGAACGACAGTCAAGTCAATTGGCGTGTGTCTGCTGCTGGCGGGATGCGCCATTCAACCCTATAAGAAGCCAATTCCCGAGGCGGCTCGAGCGACTTTCCACGATGTGGGCATTTATGCTCGGGCGGACGACAATGGAGTGGGCGTCCAATATTTAGCGCAAGACAGCAGCGCCGCGGGCGCTGGATACGGGCTAATTGGGGCGCTTGTAACCGCAACCATCGATGCCGTTGCAAACGCAACTCCGCTCGGTGTCGCGCAAGACGCCGCGGAAAAGGTGAAACCGGCCATGAGCGCGGCGGATTTGCAGTCGGAATTGGAACTGGATTTGGCACAAGAGATCACGCAATCGCCGGACTTTGGTTCCGTCAAAGTGAGCGTGCTGCCCAAAGACAACAAGCACCGTCGAGCCCTTGCGCAGCCATTGATTACGTTGGAAGTCTCTTATTCGCTCGCGACAGACTTACGCAGCTTGCAAGTTACCGCTGTCGGTGAAGCCTATGCCAAAGGGTTGAAGAGTGCCGACAAGAATACGGGTTTGGTCTATCGCAACCGATTCGAATATCACTCCGGCCTATTGCCGAGGCCCATGGGCCCGAGTCAGGAGGAGATCAACACTCGCGTTGCCGAAATCAAAGAGAAGTTCAAGAAGAAGGGCAAGCTAACCCAGCAGCAGGCGATTCAAATGAAGCGTGAGCTCGCTAGAGCTCGTGAAGTGTCTCCGGCGGAGCTCGCTGACGAAGTGGTGCAACGCTGGACGGCCGATCACTACGCGCTGCTGCAATCGGAGATTCGCAAAGGCACGAGTATCGTCCTCGAACTTTGGAAGCGCGACTTCGCTGATCCGAGCGTCGTCGATCCGAAGAAGCAACAGCCGTACAAGACGGTACTTGAAGATCGCGGCGATCGGGTGATAGCGCGCTACAACATGGGACTATTCGCGGGCGCACTTTCTTCCGAGCCGAAAGGTTTTGTGGCGCCTGGCTCGAACGGCGTGGCTTTCGGTCGCGCCGACAGCAAGGCGACGGCGAAGACAGGCGTCAGCAAATGAAGACTCTCAGCGAATGCAAACATCAACAACAGGAACGTAGCAGGTACGCACAATGATCTCTCACTCTCGCGGAATTCGGTTTGGAGTGTTTTCGTCCGTCATCCCTCTGATGATGCTGGCCGCGAACGTCTGTGCGGCACAGGATCGTGGTCTCGGTTTCGTTTTCGAAGGCGACCTCGAATACGGTGGGGATCGAGTGGCGACCGTAAGTTACGAGGACGGATCAACCCAAGATGTGCGGGCAGGCCAGGGCCTGTCGTTGGCGGTGGGTGCGCACTATCGCGGCGATTCGCCATTCTCGATTCGCGGCACCGTGGGCTACAAATATGTCACCACTGCCGCATCGAATGCCGACATCAATCTCAGCCGAGTCGTCTTTGAGGTCCTTGGCAACTACGCTTGGGAAAATGGATGGTGGGTCGGTGTCGGAGTCACACACCACACCAACATTCATTTCAAAGGTGACGGGTTCGGCCCGAACATCGATTTCGATGATGCTACCGGCCCGACATTTGAACTTGGTTGGCGCTGGATTGCGCTGTCTTACACCAAGCTCGACTACACGAGCGAGTTCGGCGGCACGGTGGATGCGAGCAGCCTAGGGCTTACTCTGGTCAGTAAGTTTTGATGGATTGGAGTGCACGTTCGCGTTGTGCGAGCGTGCACTCATTGATGATCGGCTCGATATCCCTGCCAAACCCACTCGAGCGCTTCCGGCAGCGTCTGTGTCCTCACGTTGCGATCGCAATGTCCTGAGTTGAGCGCGAACACATATTGATAGTGATAGCCCTTTTGCTTCAGCGCGTTCGCCATCTGATGGTTCGCTACTACCCAGTCGTGCATGTCATCGCGCATGACGTTGGGATTGAATAGATCGCGATCGCCAACATCCATCCAAATCCGGATCGGCTTGGCAGCACTCTGCGGAATGAGCTTCGCGTGATAATCCCACGCGCCGCCCGGCGTGTTCGGATTGAACGGCCATTGCTGATTTACGTACGTACCGGAGTAACTGATCACGCGGTGGTACCACTCGGGGTGAAACCAAGCCATCGTGAATGCGGCTGCGGCACCCGAGCTGCAGCCCATCGCCGCTCGGCCATTCGCGTTCCGAGTGAGCTTTACGTTCGCGTGCTTCTCAACCGCAGGTAGCACTTCCGCTTCGATGAATTCGGCGAACTTGCCTGAGAGCGTGTCGTACTCGAGACCGCGTTCGCTGCCTTGGGCATCACCGCCACCGTTCTGAATCATGATCGCGATCATGGCAGGCACGCGATGCTGAGCGATGAGGTTGTCCAATATGTGCGGCAACGTCATGTCTGGTTCGTTGAGCTTCGGTCCGTCGTGGATCACGATGAATGGAGCACTTGTGCCGTGCTGGTACTGATGCGGGATATAGACCGTGATCGTGCGTTGATACGGCTGCGGATGCGTATCGACGATGAGCGTCTTCGGATTTTTCGGATCGACGGTGCCAAACACGTCGCGTGCGATACCCGGATAGAAGCGGCTGTCCTTCGAATCCATCGTGAATTGCTGGACCTGCCCCTGCGGCGCGCCTTCTGCGACGTTCGCTTCGGGAGGAGTCACATACTCAGGCCCGATGATGAAGTTGCCGTCTTGATCGGCGGGCGGATTTTTGCCCGCGCCGGAGATGACGGTGAATGGCGGCGCGCCAGGTGCGTCGAATGCACGGGTTGGCGGAATGGGGCGGGCGGGAGTTTGCGCCGATGCAGGCGCTGCTATGGAGGGCGACTCAGCAGCGCTCGTGAGCAGAGAGAACATGAAGCCTAATAGGGCAACAGGAAAGGCAATATGCGGTGAAGCAGTCATGCGGCGCATCATGGACGCGCGTGGTGCGAAGTATCAAGCGCGTTAACCAACGCTGACAGTGCCATCGAAGGGTGACGTTGACCCGTCACCCTCCGGTTGTCTCGTGGTCCGGCTAATCACCATCCGCAATCCGCTAGTCACTATTTGC
>DASTSB010000091.1:0-18490 GCA_035760885.1 Steroidobacteraceae bacterium
CCTGAGCTCCCCGGAAACATTCGATAGCGAGACCTCGCCGATCACGCCGGCTCCTCGTCGCAAATTCGAGCCGAGAGTTGGATCCGTGTTGGTCGCGAGCGCAGCGCTAACCTCAGAGAAGCTGGCCACACCGCGGCGAAACCCGACGGTGTTCAAGTTCGCTAGGTTGTGCGCGATCGTGTCGAGTAGCAATTGTTGGCCGCGCATTCCCGTCGCGCCGATATAGAGAGCGTCGTACATGATGTCCTCTTGCGATTATTCGGTTTTGCCCAGTTCGCTAATGGCTTTTTCCATCAATTGGTCGTAGCCGCGAACGAATCTTTGTGCACCCTCGAAGTGGCGTAACGTCTCCATCAAGGCCACCATCTCGCCGACCGGCTCGACGTTCGAGCCTTCCAAAAATCCCTGACGGACCAGCGTCGCGCCCGGATCGATCTGCTGCAGATCGCCCGGTGCTGCATAGAGGCCATTGCCCAGGTACTGCAATGAATTTGCATCTGCGACGTTGGCTAAGCGCAATTGACCGATCAGATCGGAACCCACTCGTACGCTGCCATCCGCCTCGATTTGCGGAGTAGCGCTTCCGACCTGTATCGCACCTTCCTGTCCCATGACAGTCTCACCCGAAGCTGCGACGAGCATCCCATCGGTCGAGATTCGAAAGTCGCCGCGTCGCGTGAGGACTTCGCCCTTTGGACCTTGCAGCACGAAGAATCCATTTCCTTCCAAGGCCAAGTTCAAAGGTTCACCTGTGGATTTCAGCGTCCCAGGCGTGGAGTCGGTAACGATCTTCTCGTCCAAGCTTTGCGCGAGCTGACCGATGGTCGCGCTCTGCATCTCATCGGCGAAATTGCTGCGCGAGACCGCAACTTGCCGCCGATAAGCAGCGACCTCGGAATTTGCGATGTTCTGGCCAATTACGCGCAACGCATCGGCATCGGCACGCATCGCACCTTCGATCAACCCGATCGTCTCGCTCATGGCGCTTGCTTCTCCTGCTTGTTATCGATCTTCATCACATGCGCGATCAGTGCCGCCATTACTGGAAACAAGTCGCGTCCTATCGGCGAATCCACGTTCACTCGATATAGGGCATCCACAAGTTCACGATCGCGAATCACCGGCACGTCACCCAACTCTGCAGCTTTGGCCAAGACGGCTTGAGCCTGCTCCCCCGCACCTTTCACCACTACGATAGGTGCGCTGTCGCCCATCTCATAAGCGATTCCCACCACTTTGTCGGTCATGAGAACCTCATATGAAACGACTCAAAGTGTCGGACTGCGCTACGTGGTCGACGATGTGCCGCGCCGCTCGCAACCCATTCGGATTGAAGCTGTAGCTGACACTGTCGATCTGCCAACCGAGGCGCGCTACGAGGTCGCGCACTTGTTCTGCGTGGCTCGCCAGCACATCGCTCGACGCGGCTGCATCCGTCTTCATATCGATCGCGAGACGATCGCCGATCGACTGTGCAAGCACTTCGATTCGACCGAGATTGCGAGTACTGAACGTCATGACCATCCGACGCATTCCATCGGTGGCCTGCGTGTCGCGCCGTTCGCGAAAGTAGGCAAGGTCCAGTTCCACCAACTGATCCCCAATCATCAGCGGCAGCACACCGTATGCATACGTGACGCTGCCGTCGTCTTGGACATTCAGTAATTCGCGTGCGCTTCGACGCGCATCCTGATCGTCGTTCGCAAAATCGTTGGTGGCGCTCGCCACCGCACCCTGCACGGGTGCCGACATCGGCGCGCTCGCGGCATCCAGAGCCGCACGCAGATGCTCTGCAAGAATCTCTGTCTCGTCACCGCCAGTGTGAATCGCGCGGCTCAAGGTTGCGGCGGAATGACCCGTCGCGGGCGTTGTCCACACTTGCTCATCGTGGACGGTAGTCAGCGACTCAATGTCGATCGGCAACGCAAGCTTGTTCAAGAACACCCCGCCAAGTGCCATCGCGTTTGCGTCACCCGCTTTGGAAAGCGCCTTCTCCAACTGCTGGCGCTGCTCCCCCGTGAAGCTGGTAGCGAACTTGTTCTCCAACGCTGCAATCAACCCACCGCCAGTTGCGGTTTCTGTCGAACCCGTTTCTGGCGCGGCCTCAACCCCCACGTAGCGCAGTTCGAGCTTCTCTCCAGTCGCGGCAACAGCGGCCTGAACACGCGAGCCCACGGACAACTCGACCGTGCTCTCGATGACATGTTGTTCATTGCCCAAAACGCCGACGTAGTGGCGGCTATCGAGTTTGCGCACGATGCGCAGAAGCACCTGATCACCTGGCGAGAAATGGCGGTTTTGCCGCGCTTGCTGCTCATGGCGCGTCAACGTTCCAGCGGATGCAGCATGACTCACGTTTGCGACCGTCATACCTTCACCACGCCGAACGATCGCAAGCTGATGTGGTTGGAAATTTCATTCAACGAGAGCACCGAAAGTTGCGGCACGAGCCGCTCCGTGAACTTGCGAACATGGCGGCGGAGCGTCGGCGCGCAAAGCAACACCGGCCGGACGTTGCCCCGAGTCATGCGCTCGACCTCTTCGGAAATCTTTCGCAGAACCTGTTCCGCGAAGCGAGGCTCGAGGATCAGAGAACTCTTCTCTTCGTTGGTCCTGACCGCGTTGGCCAACGACTGCTCCACTGCCGGATCCAGGGTGAGAACCTGGATTTCTCCTTTTCCGTCGGCAAGTTGCTGGCAAATCACCGCACCCAACCGCTCGCGTACCTGATCCGTCAAGAAGTCGACATCGCGATTCTTTGAGCCCGCATCGGCGAGCACTTCCAAAATCGCATCCATGTTGCGAATGGAGACTCGTTCGCGAACTAACGACTGCAGCACGCGTTGCACGTCCCCAAGCGGAATGACCTTCGGCACGAGTTCCTCGACCAAGGTCGGCTGTTGTTCGCGCACGCGTGCGATCAATCGCTCGGTTTCAGCGCGGGTGATCAAGTTGTGCGCCTGTTGGCGCAAGATTTCGGCGATGTGCGTGAGGAAGACAGTGCTGCTATCCACCACTGTGTAGCCATTTGCCTTGGCCATTTGCTTGCGTTCCTCTGCAATCCAGATCGCAGGCAATCCGTACGCTGGGTCAAACGCCGTGACTCCGTCCAGCGGCGGACGATTTCCGCCTGGATTGATTGCGAGCCAGCGATCAGCGAACACCTCGCCTTCGGCGACGCGGGCTCCGAATACCTTCACTTCATAGCGATTCGGCGGAGTGCGTTTGTCGTCGCGGACTCTGACTAACGGCAGCACGACGCCCGTATCCAATGCGTATTGCTTGCGAATCGTCGAGAGCTTGTCTGCCAGTACGTCGCCACCCTCACCCACCAGCGGCATGAGCGAACTGCCGATGACAATCTCGACCGGATCCACTTGCATCGCTTTGTACAAGTCGTCGGCACCCGCCTCTGCCTTCTGATCTGCGCCAGGTTTTTCGCTCGTCGTAGTCTTCGACTTCTTGCGCGCGACCCAGAACAACAGCGCAGCACCCGCCGCGATGGTCGCAACCGGAAATAGTGGAATGCCAGGCAGGAACGCCAATGCAAGCAACACGAACACAACGACCGCAATGGTCTTGGGATACGCGAGGACTTGCCGCGCCACTTCTTCACCCAGACGCGAATCCGACGCGGCACGCGTAACGATGATGCCGGTCGCCGTTGCAATGACGAGCGCGGGAACTTGCGTGACGATGCCATCGCCGACGGTGAGCAACGTGTAAGTCTGGAGCGCCTCGCCCCAACTCATCCCCGCTTGCGCCACACCGATCGTAAGACCACCGATGATGTCGACGAGAATGATCAAGATGCCCGCAATGGCATCGCCCTTCACGAAACGACTTGCGCCATCCATTGCACCGTAGAAGTTCGCTTCACGCTCGATCTGCTTGCGCCGCTCGCGGGCTTCGTTCTGATCGATCAGGCCCATGTTGAGGTCCGCATCGATGCTCATCTGTTTGCCAGGCATGCTGTCCAAAGTGAAACGAGCCGCCACTTCGGCGACGCGCTGCGCACCATTCGTGACCACCACGTATTGGACGACAATGAGCACGATGAAGACGATCAAACCGATCACGTAGTTGCCGCCGACGACGTACGTGCCAACTGCGGCGATCACGTGTCCAGCATCCGCGCTCGACAGAATCAACCGAGTAGCTGCGACGTTGAGTCCAAGCCGAAACAGCGTTGCCACTAGCAACAACGAAGGGAACGTGGAGAACTCGAGCGGCCGGCCCATGTAGAACGTGAGCAGCAAGATCAGCAAGGCGAACGAGAAGTTCGTGATCAGTAGGAAGTCGAGCAATCCCGATGGAATCGGCGTGAACAGCACCAGCAGAATGCCGGCAAGCATGATGACGAGCGCCAGCTCGCTTTGCTCACCGAATACTTTGCGTGCCCAATTGATCACGCGACCACCTCGTACCGGGCGCGATCGCGACGCAGCTCATTCACTTCAGCATAGATTCTTGCGACCTCGACGAAGCAATCCGTCGGAATCGGCTCATCGATGTTTACGCGGCGGAACAGGAACCTCGCGAGCCTGCGGCGCTCGTAACGCGGAATCGAATGGCGCGCGGCCATTGCACGCATCTGAGCCGCCCACTCATCGACACCCTTTGCGATCACGACGGGTGCATTCATTCGGGCACGGTCGTACTTCAGCGCGATCGCAAGGTGTTCAGGGTTGGTGATTAGCACGTCGGCTTCGGGCACACGACCTAGAGAACGTGCTTGCTTGCGATTCTCACGTTGCAACTCGCGAATCTTGGCGCGAATCAGCGGATCGCCTTCGCGTCGCTTGATCTCTTCCTTGACCTCGCGCGTGCTCATCATCATCTGCTGCTTGTATTGCCAACGAGCGAAGGCAAGGTCCAGGAGTCCGACCAGCGCAAGCGCGAGGCCAAGCCGGAAGAGCAGACCGATCGCGTTATCCGCGAGCCATTGCATTTGCCCACCCGGCTCGCTCATCGCGACTTGCGAAAGCGAAGGCCAGATCGACATGAAGAATCCAAATGCGATCGCGCCGAAGAAGCCGAGCTTGATGACGCTTTTCACCGCTTCGAACATCATTCGCTTGTTGAAAATGCGCTTGAATCCCGCCACCGGATTCAGACGCTCGAATTTCGGCTTGATCGGATCGCCGCTGAAGATCGGTCCGGTTTGAATCAGATTTGCCAGTACAGCGAACACGAAGCCCACACCCGCGAAGGGCAAGAGAATCGAGAGCGCGTCAGTCGCGACCACTCTGGCGGTGCCGGCGAAGGAATCCGTATTGAGCTGCAACGTCCCGCTCGCTGCGAAAAGCTGTGCGGAAAGTTCGCAGAATCCCTGCCACTGACTGCGACCCCAGATCATCAAACCCAGCAATAGGCCGCTGATGATGACAAACGTGTTGAAGTCGAGGCTCTTCGCAACTTGCCCCTTCTTCTTCGCCTCACTGAGCTTGAACGGGGTCGCCTGCTCCGTGCGATTTTGTTCTTGCTCTTGCATCAGGGCCTCACCGCCAACTGATCCCAGTAGTTGAAACTGGTGGCGAATAGAGATTCGAACAGCGCTCCGGCGAATTTCACGCCTATGGCAATACCTGTGAGGCCAAGCACGATCTTGATGGCAAACCCGAGTACGAACACGTTGAGCTGCGGCATGCTGCGCGCGAACACAGCCATCGCGATGTCGGACAGCAACAGCAGAAACATCACGGGGCCGGCCAAAGACAAGCCGAATGTGAAAATCGTGGCGGAATGTTTGAGGATGAGCTGGGGTGCAATCTCACCGAGATGAGAGCCCGGAGGCATGCTCGACATGGATGCAGCGAGCGCACGTATGAGCAGCAGGTGCCCATCCATCGCCAAGAAAGTGCAAATCGCTAGCATTCCGAACACGCTGCCGAGCAGCGGTGAATGTGTTTGCGTAGCTGGATTCAACACGCCTGCTGCGCCGAAACCGATTTGGATATCCAGCGCCCGGCCCGCCACTTGGGTTGCCGCGTAGGGCGCCAAGAACCCAAAGGCAAATGCCATCCCGATCAACAACTCCATCGCCGCAGCGCTTGCGAACTCGACTGCGTTGGTGATCGCCGTGAACGACTGGGGCAATGAGGCAACCAGAAACGCGCTTAGAGAAACCGCCAGCACGACGCGCGCAGTAGCAGGCACGCGCGTAGGACCGAACACAGGGATGAGCATCGTCGCGCCGGCAATACGCACGGACACGAGAATCGTGGCCAGCAGCCAAGCGATGTCGATGTGCAACGACACGCGGCGGCTCAGAAGTAGCTAGGAATGTTGGCGATGAGCTGCGTCGCGTAACGCGACAACGTACTTAGCATCCAACCGCCAAGTACGAGGAGCGTGCCGACCGCAGCTACGAGTTTAGGAACGAACGAAAGAGAAGATTCTTGAATCTGGGTAACGACTTGCAGAATGCTGACGAGCAATCCCACCAACGTCGAAATACCAATGACTGGCGCCGCAATTAAAACCGCTGTCCAGAGCATGTCGGATGTCAGCGTCATCGCGGCATCCGCGCCTAAGTCACCCATGACAAACGTCCTCCCCCACTCTCCTTTACCCGCTTCGACAATCCGATACTTCGTGCAGCTGCCTGATTCTTTCTACGAAGAACTAAACTGCGTGCATCGCGTTCGGATTTATTGTGATTCGAAAATATACGGCGATGAGAAAGACGGTCAAGCAAGGGCCTCGACGTGCACGGCAAATTGTCTGCGCATTGATTGCTGCGTTGCTTCGTAACTTCTTTGTTTACTCAACGGTTTGTGTAGCCGTTGGCGCGAAAGTTTTTGTGAAGTTATAGCGCGCACCGTCGCTTAACATATCGAGATGAGAACGCGCAGCATGCGCAAGTCAACACTTATCAAGCGCGTCCTTCATTAAGAATGTTCGCAGGTGTTAAGAGTTTCGACGTCACTCTGAGTTGCGCTGATCCTATCGTCACTCCGAAGCAAATATAGAATCGATTCATGCACGTCGTTTATGCATGGGAGTTGGGTGCGAACCTTGGCCACTTGGAACGCGGCATCGCGATTGCGGAGTCACTGCGTGAACACGAGATCAGTTGTTCCTTCGTTGTTCGCGACGTTCGTTCGAGCGCTACATTGTTGTCCGCGCATGAGTTTTCGTTTTATGCCGCGCCTCAATGTGCCGAATCCGAGTTCCCACCCGGCCGACCGTCTGTATCGTATTCCGATGTACTTTTGAACGTAGGCTGGAACAACCCTGACCACCTGTTGGCCAAGGTCCGCGCCTGGACTGGCCTCCTTGAGCTCCTCGATGCGGATGCGATCTTGATCGATCATTCGCCGGTCGCGTTGCTTGCCGCGAGGGTGTGCGACCTTCCGATTTTTCTTGTCGGAACGGGGTTCGACGTACCACCTCAACAGTCCCCCCTGCCACCCCTGCTTGCAGACGAAACAAGCACCGCCGAACAACGCACCAGAAGCGATCGTGTTGTGTTGACTTCGATCAACCAAGTGCTCGACGCGCTGGGGCATCCAAGAATGGAACGCGTTGCGGACCTCTTCGCGGACGTGCCGCAGTACGCGACAACGTTACCCGAGTTGGACGTGTATGGAGTCCGCCCCAACGTGCGCTATTTGGGACCAGTTCTACCGGTGTCAAAGAAGCTACAGCCGAGATGGGAAATCGAGAGTCCTAACCGAGGATTCGCGTACCTAAGAACCCATACGCCGGGTTTCGAGAACCTAATGGACGCCATCGTCAGCTGTGGACTTGATTTCATCTGTGTGGTACCCGATGCAACGGAGCAGATCATCGAGCGCTTCAGCTCGGCGCGCGTACAGGTCATAACTCACACGGTTGATGTCGTGAATGTGCTCGGCAGTGTGCGGCTTGTTGTGTCGTACGGTGGTGCAGCGCTAGTCGCCCAGTCACTGCTTGCGGGTGTCCCGATGCTGTTGGTCACCCGTGTCCCAGAACAGGTCATGAACAGCGAGCGAGTCGTGGCGCTTGGCGCGGGAATTTCGATTACGCGGGCTGCGTCCGTGAATGTGTTCGCAAGCGCACTGCGCGAACTGATCGAGAACCGGGCGTACTCCGATGCCGCTCAGCGCTTTGCGCAAACCCACACACTCTGGCGCCCATCGACAGCCACAGAAATCGCATCCGACATCGCGACCAACCTGCATCGCGCGGCGGTCACGTGAGCACGATCGTGTTCGCGTCGGAGGGTCCATCGCAGTTCAGCCAGATGGCGGCTCAACTCGTAATCGCCAATCGATTGCGCAATCAAGGCCACAAAGTTCTTTTCGCCTGCACGGACATTGAATCTGTGCACTCCATTCTCGCGCGTCATCATCACGGGTTCGTGCCAGCGCCCCGCTCGCTGCCTAGCGAGTCGCGAAATCGACGGCCCCAGGACTACGTGCAGGCGCTGCTCCGTCTAGGTTTCGGCGATCCACAAACACTCGCGGCTTACGTGAATGCTTGGCGAAATCTGTTCCGAACTGCACGCGCCGAAGTGCTGGTCGCGGACCATGCCCCCATTGCGCTACTTGCGGCGGCAGCGCCCCTAGTTCCACGCGTTGTGCTCGGGAATCCATTTACGATTCCTGGCCTCGATAACCCAGCTCAGGACATCCAACATCGATTGCCCGATGAAGCGTTGATTCTTGATTGCGCCAACAAGGCTCTTGCGGAGCGTAACTGCTCGCCCCTCCGCAAGATCTCTGATCTCTTTGCGGGCGCGCCAAGACTGGTAACGACTTTCCCGGAGCTGGATGTCGCTCGCGATTCGGCGTCCATTCGCGTGGGGCCGATGACCGATCAAGTCGAATCACAAACAGCTGAATGGGTAGCAAGCCAGAATAGGCCACGCATACTCGCGCAATTGCGCGGGGATACGCCCGGTTTGCAGATGCTTCTTCAGCATCTTCGAGCCGTTAACGGCGATGTGATCTGCTGCATCCTCGGCGGTGAATCCGCTGCGTTTCGGAATCTAAGAGGAATTCGGGTGATTGCAGAACCTGTCACTCCCGGGCTGCTGCGCGATGCTTCGGCATTCGTGGCCAACGGACAAACGGAAAGCGTGGCGCTTGCGGCAAAAGCGGGAATCCCGCAGGTGCATGTAGTGTTCGACGCAGTTGGAAAAATGAATGCACAGCTTGCCGCGGCGCGCGGAGTCGCAATTCCTGTGGTTACGAAGAATGCACGCGCCTCGTTTGGCGAATCGATTCGAAAGGCGATATTAGACAAGCGCTATCGTGCAGCAGCGAGCCAATTGGCTGCAAAGTGCATTAACTATGATGCCGACGAGATGATCATTCGTGCGGCGGCGATCATCATTAACGAGATACGATAGACGACTCTATCCGCGACGCGGATACTTCTAGTTAGCCCGTTCCGCTGTTGATCTCAAAGTTCCCGCACGCGCGCTCTTCGGTTTGGGCACGAGCATACGACAACCCGTGCAGCAGTTCGGAACCTGGTCAGCACGGAAACACTCCCGAATCCACTCGATCCCTCGATACTGTCCTGCGTCTTTGATGAACGCGCACGGCATCTCGATTCCCTCGATGTTGAAATATCGCATTCGCCTCGTCGCCACCAAGTGGCAATGAGTTCCGTTGTTGGAGATCTTAGATGCGCGGTCTGGATAGACCCGCGAATAGTCTTCCTTTTGCTGCAGGGGCTGAATCTGATGCTGACATCCAAGCGCCCTCACGTAATCACGAAGCTCATGCATGGGCTGCCCGAAATTCACAGTGTGGACAATGATTCGACGCGGGCGCATGTGCTTGAGTAATCGATCCAGGCCGCGAAGCGCCAACTTCACTTCACCGCGTCCGACCTTTCGCGCGACTTCTTCATCCAGCGTATCTATAGAAATACCGATCTGAGGAAAGGAAGACGCGACCCGCTCTGGATATCGAACGATCGTGCCATTCGTGATCGTGTACGGCTCATGTCCTCGCGCCATAACTGCTTCGATGAACTCCCAGATCTGCGGATGCATGAACGGCTCACCTTCACCCTGCAAGGACACTCGCAAGCGCTGCTTCGGCAGGCGATTAAGAATCGCATCGAATAGCGCACGATCCATATGCCGTTGCGGCATGGATCGTCCCGCGCAATAGAAGCACTTGAGATTGCAAACGGTCGTGAGTTCAATCTGTACGAAAGGTGCGTCAATCACAGCGTTACCCGCGATTGCTGAAGCGGTCGTGGTTCTTCATCGACGCCGAATCCCGTTCGGGATTCTCGAAACCGGATCTATCACAGCTAACGAAGAAGGCACGAGACTCAGATTCGTCAACGCCCGAATATAGTTCTCCTTGAAGGCTCCATAGGATCTCTTGCGCCATGCTGAGGGATGCTCCGTCAGGAACTTCACTTGCGGATTGGTATTGATCTCGTAGACCTGCACTTGTCCGTTGACCAATCCGAAGTCGACTCGGCCGTATTCGATGCCGGCTGTTTCGAAAACCTTTTCGAGTCGTGGCCAGAATGGATTCGTCGTCACAATGCGAAACTCTTCTTCGTAGAGCTCAGGCGGAGCGACACCTTCTTTGCCGTATTTGACGACCCATTTGTCCTCATGAACGCACGTGTGCGCGACTCCATACGAGCCGATGCGGAACGCGGCAAGCTTGCGAAAGAGACCAGAACGAACCGGCTCGGCGGCGTATTCCACAACGATCAATGCACTAACCGGCGATCCGGCAGTAATGGCACTTTCGATCGCCGCGTCGAGTTCAGTTTGGGAATGAATGAGGTCGCCGACTGGGTACCCGTGATCGCCCTCTGTTCGCAGGAACACCGGCCACCGCGCAGGCTGAGGGTTCTCCTCGACGCGGTAAGCGCAAAATTGGTTCAGACCGAGAGTGTGAAGCCTGCGAAGTAGCGCCGCCCGGTCGAGCCATCGCGCAGGATCATTTAGAACGCGCGATCCGCTGTCTTTAAGCGTCCGAAAGAGCCTTGCCGCTCTCGATAAATCGCGTATCGAGAGGCGATCCATGTCCGTGAAGACATAAGTCGCCTTCGCATGAACCTTCCGCGAAAACAGCATTGGATAGCTGCACAAGTTCACGCGTAATCCCGGCGACTGGACGCGAGCGACGGGCTCATGCGTATAGGAGTGTTCCGGTGTTGTGATGAAGACGATCATGGCTTGACCCAATCCCTTTCGCGTGCCAAATTGTCGCCGAACCAGCAAGGAAGAACACTATGCTCAGCACGAAGAATAAAGCCCCAAAAGTGAAGCTGGACAGCTCCAAGCTACTCGGCATCGATCAACTGCCAAAGAAGTCAAAGGCGACTCGAAACCTGAAGCAGCAAGTCAGCCTGCTTACCAAGGTCGGCACAAAAGGTCGGCCGCTAGAGTAATGCCTCGCCGACAGTGAGCCTAATGCAGCCGAGCCACGCCCGTGCGATGGCTCTGGAGCTCAAGGTTCGGCAAAGACTCGCTGACAGTCTGCGCTACATTCTCAGCGAGTGTGAAGGCGTTCTGTCGGCATTGCCCGCGAGTCTTGATTCTGCCCTCAGTGCGATCTCGCAAGGTCCGATTCCACCCCTTGCATTTGGCGCCTATTTCCAGCTCGTTCTCGCACTCGATGAAGATCGTCACGAAGACGCACGAGTGTGGTTAAGCGAATTGTCACAGACCCGAAATGCTGCGCACGAATTGAGCGTTCGAGATGATGCAGAGGTGGTTGAGCGCCATCGAGAACTGATGGCGTTGGCTGATACCCCGTTGGAATTGCAAACAGCGACCGCAGAAAAAAGCCGAGGTGCTAGAGCGCTAATTGACCAGGCGGTCGCGCTTTTGGAGCAGGCTGATCCTGAACTTCGCGAAGAAATCCGCATCTTAGTTCGCGAGATCGTTTTGGTTGAAGATTCACCCGCGTCACATTTCGCGTTCGATGGCGCAGCATCGCTGATGGCATTTGGCTCCATCGTCTTAAACGCGGCAAGTCAGGACTCCCGGCTCGCCATGGCGCAAGCGCTGGCGCACGAAAGCGGACACGTTCTGCTGTTTAGCTTTGCCGCAGAGGGATCTCTCATCGACGATGATGGAGAAGCGAAGTATCCCTCTCCGCTGAGGGAAGACTTGCGCCCGATGGATGGAATTTTTCATGCGGCGTTCGTCTCTGCTCGCACGCACCGAATGCTAGAACAACTGATGAAGTCCAACGCGCTGAGCGAAGACGAGAACCGATTGGCTTCGCAAAGCGCGGAGGAACATCGCCGAAATTTCTTTGCTGCGCTTGAGACCATCGAAACACATGGATGTCTGAGCGCACGCGGCAAACAAGTGATCGAAGATTGCGCTGCGTATATGAGGGTGGCTCGCGCTCGGACTTAGCCGCATCACATCATTTAACGATGTCGCTCGATACTTCAATCGCAGCGAAGCCGCTCTGCGCAATGGCGTTCACCGCCACTTCAAAGCAGTTCCTGAAAAGGTACGAAGGTACGGCCTGATACTCCTCTAGCCAGCTCCTCACCGAGAGCGAGGTGGTAGCCCTCGAACTCGGCTGTTGATCAGGTCCACTACAACCTGGAGGAGCTAGCGATGAAACTGTACTGCGGGATTGATCTGCATTCCAACAATCATTGGCTGACGTTGATCGATGAAGAGGATCGGCGAGTGTACGAACGCCGACTCCTCAACGATGTCGCGATCACATTAGCGGAACTTGAGCCGTATCGAGATCAGATCGTGTCGATTGCGGTGGAGTCGACCTTCAACTGGTATTGGTTGGTCGATGCGCTGATGGAGCCAGGTTACACGTTGAAGCTGGTGAACACCTGTGCGATTCGTCAGTACGATGGGTTGAAGCATTCGGATGATCGGCACGATGCGTTTCAGCTTGCACACTTGTTGCGATTGGGTATTTTGCCCACCGGGCACATATATCCCAAAGAACAGCGCGCACTGCGCGATCTGTTGCGTCAGCGCATGCGACTGGTGCAGCAACGACGACTCACATCTTGAATGTGCAGAGCACCTACGCACGGCAAAAGGGATGTGAGGTCTCGAACAAAGTGCTGGTCGGTGAAAAGCCCGAGCCCTGGCCACTGTTGAGCGATCCGAACGTTGCGCTGGCAGTAGAAGCGCATCGGCCCGTCATCGAAGCCCTCACCGAGCAGATCGCTCGCATCGAGCGCGAAGTGCACCGCCAGCTCAAACCCAATCACGCCTTCCAGCAGCTGCAAACGGTCAATGGCATCGGTCCAGTACTCGCATGGGTCATCGTACTTGAGGCAGGCGACATGCATCGATTCAAGAACGTCGGTCACTTCACTTCGTATTGCCGCTGTGTACAAAGCGCACGCATCAGCAATGGAAAGAAGAAGGGTGAGGCAAACAAGAAGAACGGCAATCCATATCTCGCTTGGGCTTTCACTGAAGCGGCTCACTTCGCCGTTCGATACTTACCCGCAGCCAGGCGCTTTTACGATCGTAAATCACGTCAGCGAAACAAGATCGTTGCGATCAAAGCGCTCGCGCACAAGCTTGCACGAGCAAGCTATTTCATCTTGCGCGACCAGGTCGCTTTCGATCCGAAGCGTCTGTTCGTTCAATGAACCGCAGTGAGGCGCTCTACCCTGAACGGTGCTTGGCTCACAACCATCGGCCTGATTAGCGAGCGCTCCACTGCCCCCCTGTTGAACATGGACACTGTTGAGAAACTCGATGCGCCCAGCGATTGATCCAATCACTGCTTGGCCTGAGTGAAGCTCAGTAGCCCGATGACCTGTTCATCTCATGGCCGATCGCTGGAACCGAGAAGTGTCTGGGACTCTCGAGAGAGTCAGGGGTTGTCGAACTCGAACGCGCAATACGCGCCGAGTTCGTTTGCCTTGATCCTGATGGGTGGCTGGTGCGCATCGATGCATGCGACGCCGACACATGACACGAAGGAATGCGTGCTCGACTCTCAACAGAACTTTTTAAGCGATGCAGCCGAAATCGGACATCGAGAATCGCGTTCGCCTCTTGACTGGCGGCTCGCTAATGGGCGGCACGCTAGGGAAGGTCTAAGCTCAGGATGCCGTTGTGCCGTTGAGTTCCACCGGTTTTGCATGTCCGGCACCGAGGGATCCCGGCGCCGAGGTATTCGTGCGGTTCGGCAGCGTTAACACAACAGGCAGGCCCGGAACGCTATGAGTTTGAAGACCCAAATCGCTGTTGCAGCAATACATTGACATCGCTGGGAACTGCGACGGGAATCCAAGAATATTCCTTCAACCAGTTCTTGGAACCAGATAAGACATCAGGCATCAACCGCAGATAAGAAAGCAACGTATCAAGTTCATCCAGGGGTGGTTCTCTATTCGGGAATTGCTTCTGATGCGAAACAAGTCCTCGTCTTTTATGAGCTATGAAAAGCCCCACGTTATAGCCCTGGGGCGGGCTCGGAGTTAAGTCGTAGTACATGCAGTTGAGACCGTCCCTATCGAAGCGGAAGTCAAATGCAAATCCGGCGGAATGCAAAAGGAACGCAGATGATCCATGTTTGATTACCCGAAGCCGAGTCTCTTCCGCTAGTCGCTCAAGACTCGACATGACTTCTCTATCAAACTCCTCACTTCGACTCATCGGATCATCTCCCCATTCACGTACCGGTATCCCAACCGTCGCAGGCGCAGATACTCGCGCCCAAATCCGGTAAGTTCCATGTTCATGCCGTTTGGTCTTACAAGCACACTGTGACCTTTAACGATGTCTTGAACAGCGAACTCTGGCGGCGTGGCGAGAACGATTCGATCACCTCGAGTCACGGCCGCTTCAAGGAAAGGCATATTCACTTCATTGAAGAATCGCTGCGGACCTAAGCTCTTCCATAATTCATCGGGTGCATTCAATACATTGTAGCCGCCAATTTTTGCGCCGAAATCGAGACTCTTGATGTTCCCCATCTCCTGCACGACGGCCTGCATGTCGTTGTTGAACGATCCCAGAATCGTAGTCGTAACCCCAGGTGTGCGCTGCAATGACGCCCCGGAGGACGCCATGTGCAATAGATTCATCTCGTCTAGTGACTTTGCGGGAATCTGGCCCGCCGCCAACAGCTCGTCCAGCATTCCCGTTTCAGCGAACGGGACCACGGCACCCCCGATGACGTTCAGCGAGGCGTTAATGAACCGTCCCGTCTGCGGGAATCCCAGTGAATCGCCTGCCTTGACCGTGTACGGATCCCAATATTCTCCGATTCTTAATTGATGAGGAACTCAACGGTGCCGGGACGTACGTTCGTACGTTTCTGGACCGATCGAAAGAAAATGACTCTACCCGCATCCTGAACACTGGCTAGCCTCTCCCAGAACTTCAAGGAGCAGGGATGCCCCGAAAGCCTAGATTGCATGTGCCCGGTGCGTTCTATCACCTCACGCTTCGCGGCAATCATCGGCAAGACATCTTCTTCTCACCGAGTGATCGAGACCTATTCGATCAATTAACTCAAGAGGTGCTCGATCGCTTCCGTGCTCGTCTTCACGCCTTCTGCTGGATGACCAACCATGTTCATCTACTCGTTCAGGTAAGCGACGTGCCTCTGGGCCAGTTGGTGCTCCGCATTGCAGGGCAGTATGCACGTAGGATTCAAAAGCATCTTCGCACCACCGGACATCTGTTTGAAAAGCGATATCACGCAGTGCTCGTCGATGCGGACGAATACCTCTTGGAACTCATCCGATACATTCACCTCAATCCGGTGCGAGCGCGAATGGTCGCCTCGCCGTCTCAATATCGCTGGTCAAGCCATCTAACATATTTGGACAAGTGTGAACGCTCTTGGGTCACAACTGATTTCGCACTCAGCGCCTTTCACCAAGAGCGCAGCGCTGCGATCGCAGCCTATGAGCGTTTCGTCAATCAAGAGATCGGCAAGATCTCCAGCTCACCTTTGCTTGAAGTGAACTCTACTGAGCCGCGCATCCTTGGCAACGATGAGTTCGCCGGAAAGCTATTGGGCGATTCATGGAAGCCGAAATCTCGAAAGTCGCTTCAAGACTTGATCGGTGAAGCGTGCCAGCTGTTCGGAGTTACTGAGGCGGACTTGCGTTCCTCCAGCGCGCAGGCAACTCACCAAATCCCGAGCTTGGGTCGCTCATCAGGCCGCGCTCGGGCGTATCGCCTCAACTAGCGAAGTCGCTCGCTACTTCCATCGCAGCGAAGCTGCCCTGCGCCACAGTGTTCAGCGCCACTTCAAACCCGACTCCTGAAAAGGTATGAAGGTACGGCCCGGCACCCTGTTGCGGCACAATGTGAGCCGCACTAAACGCCGGCATCGTTCTAGTCCATGGACAGATCAAGTTCCCTGGGCGATTGAACTGCGATCGTTAGTCGTCGCCCTTGCGTTAAGAGCGTGAAAGCAGTTGGCCCAACCCAATATGCCTTTATCTTTGTGAATTTCTTTTTAATCGCACGCTCAAATAGTTTCACAACCTTGATTGATGCCGGTGAATCTGATGCTGTGCCCATCGTACCGTATAGCACTGTGTCAGTGCCCCAGTTACCGGCCGGTGTAAACACCGCGGCATCTGGGTTGTTGAGCTGATCAAGGCAAAAGCTAGTGGTGCCATCGTTATGAGAAACATTCCTTGGTAAGAGCGTTAGTGTTTTATCTGCAACCAAAAAAGACTCTGAACTGATCGCGGACTCATGAGTAGCCCTTCCTAAATTTGGAATATCCTGCGCACGCTCGAACCGGTCAATGAAAGACGCTGGCAATATTCCGGCGCGTACATATTGAAGATCGGCGCTTTTTTCAATTTCGCGCAAGACTTCCAAGACATCCCCATTGCTTGCAAAAAAGCGAACTACCTTCATTTCCGCTTAACCTTTGGTATCAAAATTAGTTGATCGTTTGGGAAACTGGTGCGAATGCGCTGTGCCGCCGCCGCCTCGGCGGGGGTCAGCGTAACACCATCTGCAAGCGTCGTTACTGTTTGGATACGAGTTGTCGATGAACCGTTTCGGATAGTTATATCAACAAAGGTGCCACCGATCAGTGTTCCGCCAGGACCGGGAATCCACTCTTCTGGGGCGCGCCCGGCTCCGCCGGTAACTACTGCACCAGGGTTGGCCTTCACGTATTGAGATGCAATTTCATCATTTTGGATTCGTGTCGAATTACCGCCCCATCTCCCTCCTGCGCCCTCAAGATAACGAGTGAGCAGTGGATCGCTCGTATTCAACATTACTGTGCCAGGATCCACTCCCTGATCCACCGGCGTACTCATGATCGTCGGCAGCTGACCACCCCAATTCGGGAACTCCGTTGTCCACGCACCCGCAGCTCCGTTGTTAGGAGTAGCAATCAGAGGAGGCAGATCAATCCCGGGACCCGCAGGGAATGGCGTTGCCCACTGTCCCACATCATCTTGCATTGGATTGACGTGCACGTCCGGCTGCGCAGGCCCATCCGTGACGAAACTGGTTCTACCCCAGGATCCCCCGTACTGGGAATACAGGTACGAACCACCAATTGCCAATCCAGCACCGACCCACGCTCCAGGTGACTCCACAGTCAGTGCTCTGATCGTTGTAAGTGCAGTTCGAAATTCCGGAGCGTATGCGGCGTAACGCATTGCGCCAACTCCGCCCAGTGCTCCTGCGAATGCAGGTTCAAGCGCACCGGCGCCACCAGCTTCACCTGGCGGCAACATCTGCACGTAGTTGGTCTCGCCGTTCAAATCGAAGCCCCATACTCTTAGCCCCGCTTCATCCTCGTACGGCGAGTACGTCACTCCGGGCAGCGCTTGCGCATTCGAGAAATACATGCCGGAGCTGTCAGCGGCAGGATGGAGTTGACCATGAGCAACCACTGTACCGGCGTTGTATATGGGTTCCTGATTTCTGTTGTACCCATAGATGCCGGAATCATCGACCGCATACACGCCGACGCTCCCGTTCGGCACGCCAGCGATGATCTCTCGAGTGTCGGATTCCATCGCCGTAATGGATCGCCAGTTCCTCCTCTCATCCGGCGTCAACCTCCTCGCCGACTCATACACGGGGCTGTCTTCAATCCCAACATTCGGCACAGTCATCCCATCCGCATACGCCTGCAGCGACGCACTGTTCTCCATCTCATACCCGAGACTTGCGGCATACGCATTCACTGCTGCGCTGTTTTCTGCAGCGTAGCCAGACAAACCATCGTTGAGCTGCTTGCTGATCTTCTTATCCAGCTCCCTCAGCGCCGCATCCGGGCCCATTGCATCCGAGATGCTATTCCCCAACGCATTCCCGAACGCATCCGCAAGTATCGTCGCAGTATCAAAACGGCGTCTCCGTGCCGGGTTTCGGTATTTCGGTTTCTCGATAAACGAAAGGAAAGCCGCAAGCCCGCGCGAGCGTGACCAGCTCAAAATCAGTCATCTACGTTCATGGAGAGGCAAGGATGCCCAGAGCCCCGCGTATTCATGTCGAAGGCGGTTACTACCATGTGATCCTTCGCGGCAATCATCGCGAGGACATCTTCTTTTGTCCTTCAGACCG
>DASTSB010000092.1:0-3622 GCA_035760885.1 Steroidobacteraceae bacterium
CCGACATGAACGTGCTCGACATCTGCCAGCTCCAATAAGCGCGATGCAAGCCACGCAACTGTTTTCGCTGCAGAACAAAGTAGCGCTGGTGACCGGCGCCAACACCGGATTAGGCCAGGCAATAGCGGTTGCGCTCGCCAATGCCGGTGCGGATATTGCCGGCGTCGCGCGCTCGGACATTCGCGAGACACGCGAACACGTCACGGCCGCAGGGCGCCGCTTCCATGCAATCGAAGCGGATCTCGCGGTGAGCAGCGGGGCGAAACGCATCGTGGACGAAACGGTGCGCGTCTTCGGGCGCATCGATGTGTTGGTGAACAACGCAGGCGTGATTCGCCGAAACGACGCACTCAGCTTCACAGAAGAAGAGTGGGATTCTGCGTTGGATGTGAATCTCAAGACGCCGTTTTTTCTCGCTCAAGCGGCAGCCAAAGCGATGATCGATGCCGGGCGCGGCGGCAAGATCATCAACATCGTCTCGATGCTGTCGTTCCAAGGCGGCATTCGCACGGCCTCGTACACGGCAAGTAAAAGCGGATTGGCAGGCATCACGCGACTGCTCGCAAACGAGTGGGCGGCGAGCGGGATCAACGTGAACGCCATCGCGCCGGGCTATTTCGAAACCAACAACACGCAAGCGCTGCGGGCCGACGAGTCTCGCAATCGAGACATTCTTGCGCGCATTCCCGCGGCTCGCTGGGGCAAGCCGTCCGATCTAGCGGGGGCGGCGATCTTTCTCGCGTCCGCCGCATCGGACTACGTGCACGGCTCCATCCTTCCCGTCGACGGTGGGTGGCTGGCGCGTTGATTTGCTGACCGGCAGTTCCTCGAACGCTCCTACGACTTCTCCTTAATCCCGCAATCGCGGGCGCCGCAACACATTTTTCTTCGCGGGCGTTGCGGCAAGCTTGCATCGCGCTTAGGCGCAGCCAAGCTTTATGTCATCCATCCATTCTCGCAACTAACGCGCATGCACGCCGAAGGGCAGTCCTCTGCACCATGCGTCTCGTACGACGCGTACGACTCGTTACCAATCGCGGTGTGCGTGGTTGCGAGCGCCGATGCATTGGGGACGCTTCGTTACTGCAACGCTGCATTCGCTCATCTGACCGGCTGCAGTCCTGAAGATCTCGACCGCAAGACGCTGTTCTCGCTGCACGACCCCAGCGGTGACGGATCAGTCCTCCAGCAACTTCGTACCGCGCTACATCACGGCAAGCCGTTCACGACCGATTGGGTCATTCGGTGCTCAGACGATTCGGAACGATCGGTGCGAGTCTCTTTCGGCCCGCGCGCGACCAAAACCGCCGACGTGGTCGTCACGCTGCAGGATTGCAGCGATCACAAACGCATGCGTGAGTCGCTTCGCGCCAGCGAAGCGCGGCTGGAGATCGCTACCGAAGCTTCGGGCCTTGCGATGTGGGACTGGAACGTCGCACGCGATGAGGTCTACTACAACGATCATTGGCGCAGCACCCTCGGGATCCATCCCGAACGCTTGCTGGCACAGACCGAGCTGGCGGACCGGTTAGCGCTGCCTGCGAATCAGCCAAAAATTCTGGAGCACTTCGAACAGCACTATCGAGGTCAGAGTGCGGCATTCCGCGCCGAGTATCCGATTACCGTGAGCGATGCGGAGCAACGGTGGGTGAGCGCGTACGCCCGAGTGGTACGCAGAGATGCGGCTGGTGCGCCCTTGAGAATGATCGGCGTGGTACGTGACATTTCCGAGCAGATGGCCACGGCCCACGATGCGGCGAGCGTCGAGCAGCGCTGGGCACGCGCCATTCATGGCACCTCCGACGGTCTATACGATTGGAATCTGTTGACGGGCCACGTTTGGTACGCGGCTCGCTTTCGAGACATCGTCGGTTACGCGGAAGAAGATTTCCCGGACACGTTTCAAGCGTTTCAAAACGTCCTGCACGCGCAGGATCGCGCCGCGGTCATGGCGAAGATCCGAGCACATCTGGAGCATCAGGAACGCTTGGATGTACGTTGCCGAGTCATGTCGAGAGGTGGCGAGATGTTGTGGTGTCGCTTGCGCGGGCATGCCGAGCGCGACGCCGCCGGTCGACCGCTGCGTATTGCCGGTGCATTGAGCGATATCAGTGCTCAAGTCGAAGCGGAGCAAGCGCTGCGACACAGTCAGGCGTTCTACGGCACCATCCTGGATTCGTTGCCGCTGTTTATTGCGTACGCAGACCGCGACCGTCGCTTGGTCTATGCGAATCGTCCTTTCCAAGAATTCTTTAGCGTGCCGCTCGCGAGCAGTCGTGGTCGAGTGGTCAATGACGTGATCGGCGATCGCCGTTACGGCGCGATCGGACCCTACGTCGAACGTGCGCTCAGCGGCAGTGCGATCGAAGGTCAGGGCCGTTTTCGAGACGCACAAGGTCGTGTGCTCGACCTTGACGCCGCATTCCTGCCTCATCGCGATGAAAGCGGTGAAGTGCAAGGTTGCATCGTCGCGGCACGGGACATGACGGAGAAGCGGCAGCTGGAAGCCGAGCTGCGGCAGAGTCAGAAAATGGAAGCGATCGGACGACTCACCGGCGGCATCGCTCACGACTTCAACAATCTGTTGTCAGTCATCGTCGGCAACATGCAGTTGTTGATGCGATCGCTGCAACAGAGTCCGCGCCTGCTGCGTCAAAGCGAGACGGCGTTGAGTGCCGCGCTGCGCGGCGCCGATCTCACGCGCCGCCTGCTGGCATTCGCGCGTCAGCAAGTGCTCGAGCCGAGGACCCTCGATTTGAATGCGCTCATCGGCGGCATGTACGAACTGCTGCGGCGTACGTTGACCGGCGATATCGAAATTCGTCAGCAGCTCGATCCCGGTGTTTGGCCGACCAAAGCGGATCCGGGACAGCTCGAGAACGCGGTGCTGAATTTGGTGATCAATGCGCGAGATGCGATGCCGAACGGCGGCACCATCACGCTCGCCACTCGCAACGTGTGCGTGACGGCCGATCGCACACCGCGCGAAGACGGCTTGGCCAACGGCGAGTACTCCGTGCTTGAAGTAACTGACACCGGATCCGGCATGACGGCGCAGACATTGAAGCGCGTCTTCGAGCCGTTCTTCACCACCAAAGACGTCGGCAAGGGCAGCGGTTTGGGACTATCGATGGTGTATGGATTTGTGAAGCAGTCCGGCGGACACATTCACATCACGAGTGCACCCAACCAAGGTACGAGCGTGCATCTGTATTTCCCGAGGACGCATGCACGCAACGAAGCTCTGCCGATCGCATCGGATGCGAATCCCGAATTGCCGCGCGGCGAAGAAACGGTGTTGGTAGTGGAAGACAACGCTGAAGTTCGCGCCACGACGGTCGACATCCTCAGTAGCTTGGGATATCGCGTGCTGCAGGCGTGCAACGGGCATCAAGCCTTGGAATGCTTCATGGAGCATCCGGAAATTGCACTGGTGTTTTCGGATGTGATGCTGCCAGGCGGCCTGCTGGGCACGCAGCTGGTGCAAAAGCTCTCGGAGCGGCGACCTGGGTTGAAAATCCTGATGACATCGGGATTTAGCGAGAGCGGAATTATGGACCGTCAGTTGCTCGACGGACGGATTGAACTGTTACAGAAGCCTTATCGGCTCGAGGACTTGGCA
>DASTSB010000093.1:0-3742 GCA_035760885.1 Steroidobacteraceae bacterium
TTTTCGGTTTCGAATACTGCTTTACACCAGGCGAATGTCGAGCGCGCCAAACAGTGGCCGTTCTCGATGCTGGCGACGAGCACGCATGATACGAAGCGCAGCGAGGACGTTCGCGCGCGTATCGCGGTGCTCAGCGAAATGCCGGAGCGGTGGAAGCTGCACCTGAGCCGCTGGTCGAAGCTCAACCGCAGCCGCCGCAAAATCGTCGATAGCCGCGCGGCGCCCGATCGCGAAGATGAATATTTGATCTATCAAACGCTCGTCGGCATGTGGACGGCGGATCAGTCGAGCGAGGAGTTGATCGAGCGCCTCAAGGCGTACGTGGTAAAGGCCGCGCGCGAATCGAAACGTATCACTTCGTGGCTCTCGCCAAACGCCGAATATGAAACGGCACTGCAGGACTTCGTCCAGCGCTTACTGGAGAATCCCGAGCTCAATGCCTTCTTGCGTGACTTCTCGTCGCTTGCGAATGACATCATCTATTTCGGCGCGCTCAACTCGTTGGTGCAGGTGGCGTTGAAGCTTACGGTGCCTGGCGTGCCTGACATCTATCAAGGAACCGAGCGGCCTGCGTTGGCGCTCGTGGATCCAGACAATCGCCGTCCAGTCGACTACGCGGCGGCACAAGCAGAGCTGAATGCGATCGAATCGGCGCAGTCCGTTCCTGATCCGATGAGCGCGACTGCGAAGTTGTTCGTGACGTGGAAGCTATTGCAGTTGCGAGCGCAGCAGGCAGCGGTGTTCGCGCAGAGCGAGTACCAGATCATCCAAGTCGAAGGCGATCGCAAGGATCACGTGCTTGCCTTCTCGCGCGAGCATGCAGGAGAGAAGATCGTGGCGGTGTTGCCGCGATGGTTCGCGAAGCTTATGAATGCCACTCCAGGCCTGCCGCTCGGCGCCGAGGTGTGGGGAGATACTCGTCTGATTCTGCCGAATGCCATTCAAGGCACGGATGTGTTCACCGGAAGAACGATTGCGTCCGCCGAAGTGGAAGGCAGTCATATGGTGCGTGTGAGCGAGGTGCTCTCGGCGTTTCCGCTTGCGGTGCTGAGATGTGCAGAGAAGGCTTAGCACTAGGGGATGGTTGGGAGTTGACCGTTTTCAGTTGGCAGAGAGTGTGAGGTGTGCGCTGTGCGTGTCGGGTGTGAAGCGTAGTGCCGCCCAATCCGGTTCTTGCTGCCAACCGACAACTGTCAACCGACAACTGAACAGGTGTGGGCTGTGCGTGTCGGGTGTGAAGCGTAGTGCCGCCCAATCCGGTTCTTGCTGCCAACCGTCAACCGACAACCGACAACTGAACAGGTGTGCGCCGGTTGGGACCGGCGACTCACTGGACCGTGAACGGCTCTGGATCGGAGCCGAACTGGTTCACCTTGAGCGGATCGTTGTCGAACCCATCGAATACCATCACACCGCGAGCTTCATAGTTGCCGCGATCCAGCAAATTGCCGTTGTCGTCGGTTTGATCCCAGTCGACTCTAAACGTGCGCGTTTGGTCGGCCGCGAAGTCCAGCGTGCTGGACGTCTGCGTTGGCGCGACTTGGTGCTTGGACCATTGCCAGACGACAGTGTCGGTGCCGGCTTTCACGACGACGAAGTCCGTTTGCTGGCTGGTCGGGAAAGTTACCGTTGCGCTTTGGTTGTCGCGGTTGCGCACCTTCAACTCGAATTCGATGGGGTCTCCTTGGTTGAAGGTATCGAGCTCGGCGCCGCCGCTGTCTAGGATGCGCAGGCTCGTGGAGAACGACAGATCGCTGTTGCTGTCCTTCTTCAACAGCTCCCGCAAGGTGCAGGACTGGGATGTGGCACCCAACGTGAACGCCATTGCACCGAGCACTACGAGAAGCCGGCGGCCTTTGTGAGCCTTGGGACCGATGAGCATGGAGACCTCCGGCGCGAAGCTTAACAAAGGCGCCGATCCAACTTCGACGCCGGATGCGCTAGCCCAGTTCCCACTGCCCGTAAGGCCACGTCACACAACCACTACAGCGCCTTAGAGTTAGCTAGAAACTCCGGCAACCAGAGTCTTTGATCGGAGTCGAACGGCGGCGAATCGCAAACGAAGGGTGGGCCAAAGATGGACCGGGGAATGCGAGTCGGAGCTTGGCTCATCGGCCTGAGCGTGCTTGCGACAGTGTTGCTGAATTGCTTCGGTGTTGCGCCGCGACGCACGCACGTACCGCCGCCAACAACTCGATCCGAGTCCGCCGCTAAATGCCCGGACACCAAAACAGCCCATCCGGTGACCGGTACAGCCGACTGCGATCCTGCGCGTAAGTCTGCGCAATGATCCGTTCCGTGGGCGGCGATCAGCCGTTACCCTGCGCAGATGCGCGAATCCGTTAAGCACACCTGCATCGCAGCTTTAATTTCAATCTCTACGGCTTTCGCCGGTTGCTCGCAGTCATTACCCGAGTGGACGTTTTCCGGTCCCACAATGGGAACGACGTACACCGTCAAGGTGGTGGATGCGCCCGCGGGCTTGGCACCTCATGCAATTCAACAAACTGTCGATGGCGTGTTGGATGAGATCGACGCGTCCATGTCCGAGTATCGCGTTGATTCGGAGATTTCGCGGTTCAACGCATCGCGTTCGACGGATTGGTTTACGGTGAGCAGTGACTTGCTGCACGTGGTGCAATCGGCCCAGCAAGTCGCTTTCGCATCCCATGGCGCGTTCGACATCACGGTCGGCCCGCTGGTGGACGCGTGGGGCTTCGGTCCAGAGCACACGCAGGGAGTGCCCACCGCGGAGCAGTTGCAGGCGATTGCGGAGAATGTGGGATATCGCAAGCTCGAAGTTCGCGACGATCCCGCTGCCATTCGCAAACAGGTCGCCGAACTCGAGATCGATGTGAACGGAGTCGCGCCGGGCTATGCCGTAGACCTGCTAGCGAAGCGATTCGATCAGCTTGGGCTCAAGAACTTCGTCATCGATATCGGCGGTGAGGTTTTGGCGCGCGGCCACAACGCCCAGAGCAATCCATGGCGAATCGCCGTTGAGCGTCCGACGGACGAGAGATCCGCACCTTTCGGGTTCGTCGCCTTACGCGATGCGTCGGTGACTACGTCGGGCGAGTATCGTCACTACTACTACAAGAACGGCAAACGTTATTCGCACACGATCGATCCGCGTACCCGCTCACCTGTGGAGCACGACCTCGCCGCCGTTGTGGTCGCCGGCGCAACCACAACGCAGATCGATGCCTGGGCGACAGCGCTCAATGTATTGGGAGCCGATGCTGGAATGCGTCTCGCCAGCGAGCGGCACATCGCAGCAATGTTCATCCGCGATCGCGAGGGCACATTGACGTCCGAGATGACGCAAGAATTTCGGCCGTATCTCGCGCGGGGAGAGCAATGATCAGTTTGGATAAGCGACGGACGCTCTCGCGTCGGGAAGGGCTCACGTCGGGACAGAAGGGATGAACGACGGACGACTTTGTCGTCAGGTAGGCCTTCGGCAGGAAGGACGCGTTGCGTCAGGACGGACTAGCGTCAGGTCAGATAAGAAAAGGGCGGACGCTTCGCGTCGGGAAGGACTAACGTCGGGAAGGACGACTGTGTCGTCGGGAAGGACTTCGTCGGGACAGAATGCACTAGGAGGCAAGCGCTCACGCGCAAGGTAAGCCTTCGGCAGGCAAGCCCGTTGGGCAGGGAAGCGCTACGCGCAGGCCAGAGCTCATAGAGTGACTACTGACTGGTGACTGGGGATTAGCAAGAAAACTCCGTGCTCTCCGTG
>DASTSB010000094.1:0-3086 GCA_035760885.1 Steroidobacteraceae bacterium
TTCCACAGCGTCTGCGCCGCGGCTCGACCTTGATCGACCACGGCAGGATCCTGTTCGCGCTCTAGACCTTTAATCGTTTGCGCAAAGGCGATTGCGGCGCCCACATACTCATCACCGAAACATCCCTGCTCGTTGAGTCGATCGCCGAACATCTGCCACGCCAGCAGTTGCGCACGCGATAAGCGATAGCCCCACGGCATGCGCGGCATCGATAGGAATGCGATCGGTTCTCCGTCGCGAGCGGCATCCACACCGAACGCTTGCGCCGTCAGTGCATCGGCAGGATGTCCATCGCAGCCCAAAGCCATGCAATTGGCCAGATCCACTCGGGCGCGCGCCAACGTACGGCCCGCTTGTTTGAGCTGCAGGCGAATCGAAGCGACATCTTCGGTCGTTTGACCGCGTTGCACCGCCATCAAGTGCTGAGTTGCCGTCGCATAAAGGGCGGGCGCGTAGTTTTTCGCCGCGGCAGTCTTGAGCAACGTTTCGCGTTGTTGTGGATCGCGAACGAATTGCGCGAGTTCTGTTGCGCTGGCCGCATCGCCCGCCTCGGCGGCGGAGCGCAGGCGCGCTTCGATTGCACGATAGTTGAAGCTGGCGTCACGGCATCCATTCATCGCTTCAGGCAAAAAAGCTGCGCGCGCGTTGATCACGCCAGCAGCACGCGCGGCGCGTTCAGGCGCCAAGTCTTTCGGCAATGCCGCAATTTGCTTTTGCGGATCGTCGCCAGGGCGCACCGCACTTGCGCACCAGTGTTGGACTCGAACCAGCGCAATGTTCGCTGTAGAGCTACCTTTCGCGGCGCTGGCTTCCAATGCATTCACCGCAACGTCGGCATGGCCCTGCGACAACGCGACCAACACATCGTTGGGCACCGACAGATCGCGCAAATTGACGAAGTGCGTCGAATACTGCAGCCGCTGATAGAACGCAGACTCATCGCTCGCCGCCGGCGTCGGCTGTTGCGTCGCCGGTGCCGCGGGTTGCGGTGCCGGCGCGTTGGCTTTGGGCGCTTCAATCGCCAAGCTCTGCTGAGCACACAGCACGACAACACTCAACAGAAGCCCACGCGTATCGAGTTTCATCTTCGCTTCGCTCCCGTGCCGGCGGCCCGCTAGGGATTTGCGGGCGAATTCACGATGAGTTCGTACTCGACTTGGACGTTCGCTGTAAATCCGAGCTGCCCGCTTTGATAACTCTGTCCCGCATCGGACCCTTCCATTCGCGCGGCGGCGACTTTGAACTGCATCGGTTGCGGCGGCGGCACGAAACCGGAGTTAGCGGAAATGACACGCGGCGCGCCCACGCGAGCACCGGCTGCTTTGGCGACGGCTTCGGCATTTGCGTGCGCATCTTCGACCGCTTTCGCGAGTGCGTCGCGTTCGAGATCACGCCGACGACTGGAGTCGAGCTGCGGATCGCCGATCTGATTCACGCCGAGATCCACGGCGCGTTCGATCAACGTGCCGAGCTTTTCCAGGTCGCGCAGATCGACTTCGATTTGACGCGTCACGTAGTAGCCGATCAAGTTGCGTTCGCGGGCGTTGTTGTCCCAGTTGTACTCGGGCTGGATATTGATGCGCGTCGCACGGACCAGCTTCGGATCGATCTTCAGTTCGCGCGTGAGCTTGAGCACTGCATCGACGCCCTTCGCGACTTCATTGCGAGCGTCTTCCATCTTCGGCTTGCGCGCTTCGATGCCTAGCGTGACCGTCGCACGATCCGGTTCGGCTTTGACTTCGCCTTGGCCGCTCACGTTGATGCTGCGGCGGATTTCATCGGCATGAACCAGTTGCGTACCTAACAACAGCGCCGTGGAGGCGAGACTCGCGGCGATCCAGGAAGAGTGCTTCACGGGTTGTCTCCTTCGACTTAAAGCCGCGCAGGCGGCGATGATCATTGGGCAGTTCGCAGCGCTGCGAGTTCGCCGCTCGGCCAGCGAAATATTTCTTCCGGGTGTTAACCCAAAAGCGTACGAACCAGCGTTTGTAGATCGGATCGATCTGAGCGCAGGTGCTCGCCGCGTCCGCTCACGATGGCGCACAGATCATCCGTGGCACGTTCGAAATCGTCATTCACGACGACGTAATCGAATTCTTTCCAGTGCGACATGTCTGCAATCGAATCGCGCAGACGCCGTGCGATCACTTCCTCGCTGTCGGTTTGCCGACTGCGCAGGCGCTGTTCCAGCGCCGCGCGCGTTGGCGGCAGGATGAAAATCGATTTGTGTTCAGGCATGGCGCGGCGAATTTGCTGCGCACCTTGCCAATCGATTTCCAGCAGCACGTTCTCGCCCTGGATCAAGTGCTGTTCCACTTGCGCGCGCGAGGTGCCGTAGTGGTTGTCGAAGACCTGAGCGTACTCGAGGAATTCGCCCGCCGCGATCATGTGCTTGAACCGTTCCGGATCGACGAAGAAGTAGTCGCGGCCGTGCTGTTCGGTCGCACGTTGTTTGCGGGTTGTATATGAAATCGAGAACCGAAGTTCGGGCATCCGTTTGATCAAGGCGCGTACGAGAGAGGTTTTCCCCGCACCTGAAGGAGCGGCGATGACGAAGAGATGTCCGCGCGAGAGCTGCATTTTAAGAGGTGAACGCTATTCGATGTTTTGAACTTGTTCGCGCATCTGCTCGATCATCACTTTCATGTCGACGGCGGCGCGCGTCGTCTCCACATCCTGCGATTTCGAGGACAGCGTATTCGCTTCGCGATTGAGTTCTTGCATCAAGAAATCCAAGCGGCGACCGGCGGGTTCCGATGAATCGAGGACGTTGGTGACTTCGACGAGGTGACCTTCGAGCCGGTCCAGCTCCTCATCCACATCCATGCGTTGCGCGTACAGGACCAGCTCTTGCTCGAGACGTTCTTGATCCGGCGTCACGCCGAGCTGGGAGATTTTCTCGACGATGCGCTCGCGTAAGCGTCGTGACACTTCCGGCAGTCGCACCTTCACGGTTTGCACATTGGTGCGCATCGACGCACAGCGCGCGAGGATCAGTTCGCGAATGCGCGAACCCTCGCGGTCGCGAGTGTCGTTCAATTCCTTCAGCGACTCGCGCAGTAGTTGCAGCGCTGCCGCTTGAACCG
>DASTSB010000095.1:0-5390 GCA_035760885.1 Steroidobacteraceae bacterium
GCCCAACGCAGAACCGCAAGCACATCTTTGACGTGCGCGGCTTCCAAGAACTTCAACCCGCCATATTTCACATACGGAATGTTGCGACGCATGAGTTCGAGCTCGAGCACATCGCTGTGGTGCGAGGTGCGCATGAGCACCGCCTGCTTGCGCAACAAGATGCCTTGCTCGCGCGCTGCTAGCACTTGCTCCACGATGTAGAGCGCTTGCGCTTGATCGTCTTGGACCGATACATATGAAGGCTTGCGCTGCGCAGTCGTCTGCGAATAGAGCTGCTTGCGATGCTGTCGCGTGCTCTCGCTCATGAGTTGATTGGCTGCATCCAAAATCGGCTGCACGGACCGATAGTTCTGCTCGAGCGTGACGATTTGCGCTCGCGGTGTGAAGCGATCCGGGAACTGCAGAATGTTCTCGACGCTCGCGGCTCGGAACGAGTAAATCGCTTGGGCATCATCGCCGACGACACACACGCCGCAGCCATTCGGTTTGAGCGCGTGGACGATCTCGGCTTGCAGAATGTTCGTGTCTTGATACTCGTCGATCAGAACATGATCGAAGCGCTCGCCGATCTCGCGTGCCACCGCCGGCTCTTGCATTAGCAAGTGCCAGTACAACAGCAGGTCGTCGTAGTCGAGCAGCTGCTGCGTATGTTTGACCTCGACGTACTTGCGAAATAGTTGCGTGAGATCGTCGTGCCAATCCGCACACCAGGGAAAGTTTTCTTTCAGCGTATCCAGCAAGGAACCGCGGCTGTTCACGCGATGCGAATAGATCGCAAGACAGGTGTCTTTGCGTGGAAATCGCTTGTCTTTATTGGAGAAGCCGAGCTGATGACGTACCAGATCGATCAAATCCGCGGCATCGCCGCGATCCAACACCGAGAACGAAGGTTGCAGTCCGAGCACCTGGGCGTACTCGCGCAGCAGCCGATTGCCGATGGAATGAAAGGTCCCCGACCACGCGAGCTTAGGCACTGCGGGGATCGATGTGCCGGGCGTTGAGCGTTGCAGGGTCTCCGCGATGATGCGCTCGGCGCGTCGTTGCATTTCTTGAGCGGCTCGTCGCGTAAAGGTGAGCAACAGGATGCGCTCGGCATCCACACGTTTGAACAGCAGATGCGCGACGCGGTGTGCGAGCGTGTTTGTCTTGCCGGTACCGGCGCCCGCAACGATCAACAAGGGATCGGAGACAAACTTGCCGCCTACTTCTCGTCCGAACATCGCCGCTTGCCGCTGGGCGGCGTTTAGATGCGGGGCAAACTCGGCGAGGGAATTACTGACAGCGGCGTTCATGGCGCTAATGATGACGCAAACTGGATATTAAAACAGCTGCGCAGTGAGGAAGTGAGAAGAGAGGAAGCGAGGGAGTGAGCAGAGCGGGTGAGAGCCGGTTTGGCCTGCGCATCTCACCGCCTCACTTTCTCACCTCTCACCGCGGGCGGAACCGCCTTTTTACTCACGGCGTTGCTGCTGCACACAAGCAAATTGCGAGAGTGTCATGAAAGCCCTGTTTTGGATTGGAATCGTACTCACGGTGCTGTGGGGCATCTTGTGGTTGGGCGTGAAGATCGCCGTCGGTGCCATCCATTTGTTGCTGCTGGCGGGCTTGGTGCTGATCGTCTGGGGCGGCATCAAACACTTCTCGCACTCGTCAAGCCCGTGAACGGCGCGAGCGCGAGTGCCGATGTTCCGGCTGCTGTAGCCGAAGCCAAGGCGCACGCACGTGCCAGCGGATTGATCTACGTCGATGATCGCGAGCCCGGAATTCGCCGGGTTGCGAGCGGCAAGCAATTTCGTTATCTCGATCCGGACGGTAGAACGGTACGCGATGAAGCGACGCTCGATCGCATCCGCAAGCTCGCCATTCCACCGGCCTACACGGATGTTTGGATCTGTCTGCGCGAGCGCGGACACTTGCAAGCGACGGGCCGCGATGCACGCGGCCGCAAACAGTATCGATATCACGCGCAGTGGCGCACCACTCGAGACGAGGGCAAGTTCTCGCGCATGATCGGCTTTGCCGAGCGCTTACCTCTGTTACGTCGGCGGCTTAAAAAAGATCTGCGGCTCGACGGCTTGCCGAAGGACAAGGTGCTGGCAGTGGTCGTTACCTTGCTCGATGAAACGTTGATTCGCGTCGGCAATGAGGAATACGCCAAGGCGAATAAATCGTATGGCCTCACCACGCTGCGCGATCGGCACGTCAAATTCTTGCGCGACGGTCGTGCGACGTTCTGCTTCCGTGGCAAGAGTGGGCGCACTCACGAAGTGACTCTCGACGATAAGCGGCTCGCGCGAATGGTTCGACGTTGCCGGCAGATTCCCGGCCAGCAGCTCTTTCAATATGTCGATGACGACGGCCAGCGCCAGCCGATCGACTCCGGAATGGTGAACGAGTATCTGCGATCCGCCATGTGCGACGGTGAGGAAGCGTACACCGCCAAAGATTTCCGCACGTGGGGTGGCACGCTCCGTGCGATTGCGCACCTCGCTCAGCAAACCTGCGATCCTGACTTGAGCGAAGCGGCATTCAAACGCTGTGTGGCTGCAACCGCGCGGGAAGTCGCAAGCACCCTTGGAAACACTGCAGCCGTCTGTCGCAAGTCGTACATCAACCCGGTGGTGTTTTCGTCATGGCGCGAAGGGCATCTGCATCGTCACATTCCGCAGCGTGCCTTGAGTCCAAAACAACTCGAGAAGCTCGCGTTGCGGCTGTTGCGAACGCATGAGCGCAAGGAAAAAGCCAAATTTCCACGCAAGACAGCGGCCCGGGGTTCGGGCAAATCCAAACTAAATCACTCGCCATCCAGATTGCGGCCCGCTTCCGCTCCAGCGAGTGTTTTGGCATGAGGTCTGATTCAGACACAACACAGATCGCAATAGCAAACTAGATAGAGTGAGAGCGATGCAACGAAGGCGACCGGCGCCTACATTCGTAAGCTCGTTTCTGTCTTTGCGCGCTTTGTGTTGCGTCCAAATTCCGTAAGGAGCAAGTAGCCGCAACACCCGCAAGCAGCTAGCATCCGGCCGGACAATTAATAAAAGCGGGTGCCATGGCTGCTCAAACTCCTTCGTCGAAGCCGATGAGCATCATATTGATGCTGGTTTTTGGTGTCATCGGCGCATCGTTAAACACGAGCCTGTTCGGATTTTGTTCCGGCGCATTACTCGGATTCTTGCTGGCGCAAGTGTTGAGCCTGAGGCAACGTGTTCGCCAACTCGACTTCCAGTACGAAGTGCTAAAAGCGCTGAGCGATGCGCGAGCTCCAACGTCGCAACCCGCGCAGCCATCAGCTCCTCAAGCCGCGCCGCAGCCGGTCGTTCAGCCGGCCGCGCAAACCGCACAGCAGCCGCCGAAGCAGGAACCCCGGCCAATTGCGCCCGCGGTTGTGCGATCAACGTCGGCCGCTGAACGCCCCCACCAAGCGACACGCGCCTTCTCGCAGCCGGCGGCTGCACCCGCTTATGAACCCGCAGAGCCCACGCCCATCGATCGCGCGATCGAACGGGCGATCGAGTGGATCAAAGGAGGTAATCCGCTCGCACGCATCGGCATCGTCATCTTGTTTTTCGGCGCGACGTTTTTGGCCAAGTACGCCGCGGAACACAGTCTATTTCCGATTGAACTGCGCTTTATGGGATTGGCGATCGGCGCCATCGCGTTGTTGATCGTCGGCTGGAGGCTACGCGATAACCGCGAGGGGTACGCACAACTTCTGCAAGGTGGCGGCGTTGCGGGTTTGTATCTGACCGTGTTCGCAGCGACGCGGCTCTATCACTTGCTGCCGATGGGCTTTGCGTTGGCGTTGTTGGTTGCGGTTGCCGTGACATCGGCGATCCTCGCAGTCGCCCAGAATTCGCTCGCGCTGGCGGTGATCGGTACGGCGGGCGGATTTCTCGCACCGATTTTGGTTTCGACCGGCAGCGGAAATTACATCGCGCTGTTCACCTATTACGCCGTCCTGAATTTAGGCGTGTTCACGATTGCATGGTTCAGAACGTGGCGGGTTCTGAATGTGATCAGCTTCGTTTTCACTTTCACGATCACCGCGCTGTGGAGAAGTCACGGCTACGAATCGGCGAATCTGTTTGCGACCGACGCCTTTCTGTTCCTGTTCTTCTTGATGTACGTCGCTGTCTCGATCCTCAATTGCATTCATCAACCGCCCAATCTCAAAGGTTACGTCTCAGGTTCGCTCGTGTTCGGCCTGCCCGTCGTCGCATTCGGGCTGCACGCCAGCATGATTTCTCACATTGAATACGCCCTTGCGTGGAGTGCCCTCGCACTGGGTGCGTTCTATTTCATTCTCGCCTTAGCTTTGTTTCGAACCGGCCGCGAGAATTTTCGTCTGCTCGTCGAGGCGTTCGCCGCGTTAGGGGTGATCTTCGGCAGCCTGGCGATTCCGCTCGCGTTCGATGCCAACACCACCGCTGCGATGTGGGCTGTCGAAGGCGCAGGGGTCGTGTGGTTGGGCGTTTCGCAGCAACGCAAGTTGGTGCGGGCGTTTGGCGTGCTATTACAAGTCGCGGGCGGGCTCGGGTACTTGGGTCACGTTGGCGCACATGCCGCGATTCCGATCGCGAACGGTGCATTCATCGGTTCACTGATGATTGCGATTGCGGGAATGTTCAGCGCTCACGCGTTGTGGCAGAACCGCTCGGAACAAGCGTCGTACGAAGCCGGCGCTGATCACATCTTGGCATTCTGGGGTCTCGCGTGGTGGCTGCATGCCGGCATTCGCGAGTTGGAAGTGTTTCTGCCGAGTGCATGGTTCGGCGGCGCGTTGGCCTATGTGGCGTGTGCAGTCGTGATCTTGGCTGTGATCGGTCTGAGGCGCCAATGGCCATTGCCGCAAGCGATCGCGACGTACCTCAGTGCGGTCGCAGGCATTGTCGCGTTGTTCTTTGCACTCGGTGAGTTCGACCATCCGTTTGCGAAGTGGGGTGCATTGGGATGGCTAGCGCTGTTCGCCGCGCATTGGGGTTGGTTATTCCGACGTCGCGAGGACGAGGTGTTCGGCATCGATTGGCTGCATGCGGGCGCAGTGTGGTTACTCGCCGTCCTACTCGCGTGGGAAGCCCATTGGCACGTCGCCCTGCATACGGTGGGCGTTTGGGCCGCGCTGCCGTGGGGTCTGATCCCTGCGCTTGCGGTGACGTGGATCGCGCAACGTAAGCCGCGTCCATCGTGGCCGTTCGCGGCGCGTGAGCATGCGTTTCGTGTACTCGCCGCGGCGCCGCTCGCGATTGCGATCGGTGCTTGGAGTGTCTGGGCTAATCTCACTCAGAGTGGCGATCCGCGATGGTTGCCTTACTTGCCGTTACTCAATCCGTTGGATGTCAGCGTGGTGCTCGCATTTCTGAGCATCGCGCTTTGGTGGACCTCGTTGT
>DASTSB010000096.1:0-4044 GCA_035760885.1 Steroidobacteraceae bacterium
GAAACTGCCCATATGGCACCGCCGCTGACTGATGCGAGAATGTGGTCCGGCGCCGGTCGCGCCGAAAAGGGCGCAGATGATAGCCGCAACCTCCCTCTCTAGCCAGTTCATCGCATCGTCGGCGGAAGCCTCGATCGAGCCGGTCGCCTGGCGCAAAGCACTCGCGGATGCGGTCAGCTCCGTCGATGAACTGTGCCGCATGCTCGACCTCGACCCCGAGAAGATGTCCGCGGGCGTAAACGCTTTGCGAGAATTCCCATTGAAGGTTCCGAGAGGCTTTGTCGCCCGCATGCGCCGGGGCGATGCGAACGACCCGCTCCTGCTGCAGGTGTTTCCGTTCGCTGCTGAGGAAAAAACAGTGGCGGGATTCGGGGTTGATCCGGTCGGCGATCTCTTGAGCCGTGCCGCAACGGGATTGCTACATAAGTATGAAGGTCGGGCGCTTCTGATCGCGACGGGTGCATGCGCGGTGCACTGTCGATACTGTTTTCGGCGCCACTTCCCGTATTCGGACGAATCGGCCCTGCAGAACGGGTGGGGTGCGGCGCTGGAACAACTGCGCGCGGATGCGAGCATTAACGAAGTCATCCTGAGCGGTGGTGACCCGTTGAGCCTAAGCGATCGGCGGCTGATTCAGCTCACTGATCAACTTGCGGCCGTGCCGAACGTGAAGCGCCTGCGCATTCACACCCGCTACCCGATCGTTTTACCGGAGCGCATCGATGCAGGACTGCTTGCGTGGCTGGACGGTGTGTCGCTGCAGAAGGTGTTGGTGATCCACGCCAATCATGCACATGAGATCGATGGCAGCGTCGGATCGGCGTGCAGTCGATTGCGAGAACGGGGTGTGACGCTCCTCAATCAGAGCGTGCTTTTGGCTGGCGTGAACGACGACGCCTCGACGCTGGCCAATTTGAGCGAGGCCCTATTCGCTGTGGGTGTCCTGCCGTATTACCTGCACGTATTGGATAAGGTGGCCGGCGCGGCCCATTTTGCGATTCCCGACGCCAAAGCACTGGAAATTCACCGTCAATTGGCGGCCCGGATGCCCGGCTATTTGGTCCCGAAACTCGTGCGCGAGATTGCCGGGGCACCGGCAAAAATGCCTGTGACGGCAGTCCCTTAAGCGACCGATTTCAGATGCTACAATCCCGGCCGATATCTCGATGACGCGACCTTCAAGCGCGTAATCCCTTCAATCGCGGAGACTTGCAAGTTGGCCGAACAAAGTGCAGTGCCGATGATCGTTCTGACGCGTCATCAGGACAACGTCGAAGCGATCAACAGCACGTTGCGCAACGGCGGCACGGCGGCACGCTGCAGTTGGATTCGTGAACTCAACGATCTCGCCGATGCACTGGCGCAGATCAATGCACACATGCTGATTGCCTTCGTGGGGCCCGACCCGGCGGACACGACCAAGATCATGTCCGTGCGCAATCAGTTCGGCGCGACGGTTCCCGTAATCATCGCGCGCGATCAAGTCGACGAAGAGATTATTGCCGCGGCAATGCAACAAGGTGCTCGCGATGTCGTCACGCTGAAACACCCGCAACGCTTGCAAGCAGTCGTCCATCGCGAACTCGAAGCGCACCGTCAGGCGCGAGAACTCAACGCGACAGTCAGCGCTGCACGCGAGTATCGCGAACAGCTCAAATCATTCATGGCCGGCTCCGCCGACGCAATCGCGCACGTGCAAGAAGGCATCGTCGTCGACGCGAATCCTGCGTGGTTGGAGTTGTTCGGGATTCCCGATGCGGATTCGGTCGTGGGCACGCCATTGATGGATACCTTCGATTCCGAAGCGCACGCCGCCATCAAAGGTGCCTTGGTCGCCTGCCTGCAGGGCCGATGGTCGGACCACGTGTTGAAGGCGAATGCGATCTTGAGTGATGGGTCGCCCGTCCCGCTGGAAATGGAACTCTCCAAGGTCGAGTTCGACTCCGAACCTGCGGTTCGCCTGTGCATCCCTTCGACCAAACCGACGAACAGCACGACGCATCTGAACGATCAGCTCAACGATGCGCTCGAGCGCGATGCGGCAACCGGCGCCTTGCAACGCAAATTCTTCATCGATCGATTGAAGAAGTCGCTTGCGCAGCCCATCAAAGCCGGCATTCGCCAACTCGTCTCTGTCGAGCCCGACAAGCTCGCCGCGCTGTGCGATGACTTGGGCCCCCTCGCGGTGGAAGACTTCATTGGCCAATTCGCGGGGCTGGTCGGCGAGACCCGCCAGTCCGGAGATCTGTTCGGACGAATGAGCGAAGGTGCGCTCATGCTGCTCATGGAGCGCGGCACCCCTCGCGATGTCGAAGTCTGGGCGAACAACCTGATCAAGAAAGTCTCGGCTCAGGTGTTCCGAGTCGGCGAAAAACAGATCTCTTGCACTTGCAGTATCGGTGTCGGTGCGATTGATCCTCGAAACCCGAACATCGAGTTGTCGATCAACGATGCCATCATTGCACGCCGCAATGCTCAGGAATCCGGCGGCAAGCGCGTTGTCATCATCGATCATCAGGACGAAGACACCAAACGCCAAGCTGCGGATGAAATTTGGGTGCGCCACATTAAAGCCGCACTCATGGAGAATCGCTTCCGTCTCATGCAACAGCCGATCGCGAGTTTGCTCGGCGAGGATCGCGGCATGTACGACGTGCTCGTGCGTATGGTCGACGAGTCGGGCCAAGAACTGCTTCCTGCAGAATTCATGGCCGCCGCCGAACGCAACGATCTAATGAAGAACATCGATCGCTGGATCATCGGTGCGTCGATGACATTCTGTGCGAGCCGCCCGGTGAAGCAGTTGTTTGTGCGCCTTTCCAAGGACTCAGTGCGCGACAAATCGTTGCTGCAATGGCTCTCGAATCAATTGAAGGCGAGTCGCATCGATCCGCAGCGCATCGCGTTCCAGATCAGCGAACAAGTCGCGACGGAATATCTTGCCGACACGACGGATCTCGTCGGCGGCTTACGCAAAGCAGGATTTTTATTCGCACTCGAACACTTCGGCACCGGACGCGATCCAGCGCGCTTACTCGCACATTTGCCGATCAACTTCATCAAAGTCGATGGCACGCTGATGCAGGGGTTGGCCGTGGATCCGAACCTACAACAGAAGGTCCGCGAACTCGTCGATCAAGCGAAGGGCAAGAAAGTCGCGACCATCGCCGAGCGCGTCGAAGACGCGAATACCATGGCGGTGCTGTGGCAACTCGGCATCGAGTTCATTCAGGGCTATTTCGTGAATGAACCTGAACAGGTTGTGATGGGATAAGAGCCAAGAGTCAGACGCAACACAAAGCGCGCAGAGAAAAACTTAGAAAATCAATCGAGTTGGGCTAGCCAGGAACGGTGCAATGCGTTTGTCGAGGCGCCGTCCCGACTTTCTAACCAATCTATGTGTTCTTTGTGTTGCGTCCGATCCGCATCCTTCAGCCTTCCACTTCCAAGCGTTCCACCTTCCGCCAGCCGCGAGGCAATACGGCACCGCGCTGGGCGCGTTCGCCGCGATAGTCTTTGAGCTCCGAGAACTTCAGCGTCATCTTGCGATCGCCCGAACGCACGATGAGATTCTGATCCGGCGACACGACCGCAATCGCTGCCAAGAACTCTTCGCGGCTTTCGACCTTCTTCGATGACAATCCAAAGATCTTGTTGCCCTTGCCGCGAGGCAGTTCGGGCAGATCTTTAACAGGGAACGCGAGCAATTTGCCGTCCGAGCTCACAGCGCATAGCAACGCTTCAGCACTCGCGGGCACTGGCGCTGGCGCGAGCACGCCAGACTTTTCAGGAACCTTGAGCACGGCCTTGCCGGCGCGATTGCGCGAATGCAGCTCTTCCAGCTTCACGACAAATCCATAGCCGGCATCGGATGCCACGACCCATCGATCTTCCGGATCGCCGATCATCACACCGGCAAACGTCGCGCCCTCTGGCGGATCAATGCGACCCGACAACGGCTCGCCCTGACCGCGAGCGGAAGGCAAGGTGTGCGCGAGCAAGCTGTATGCGCGCCCCGTGCTATCGAGGAATACGGCTTGCTGC
>DASTSB010000097.1:0-3086 GCA_035760885.1 Steroidobacteraceae bacterium
GGAGGGCTTTTTCATTTCTGCGTTGAGCGGGATGAGAACCGTTCGACAAAATTCGTTCGGACACGAATTTTGGACAGCGCTTAGCTGGCGCAACCGCGCGCCGGCCATGGATGGCAAAGGCGCAATCCCTGCCTCTCCGCCCGCCCTCCTTGCGAGGGTCTTTGTGTTTCCTGCCTCTCCGCCAGAAATGACGAGGCCCTCACTCAGACGGCTAGCTCATCATGGGCCCCGACCCCACTCTCCTACTTCCACCTACTCCCAAGAGAGTCTGGTTGAATATACAGTATCCGCATGCCCGCCAAGAGACCCGCCCCGCCACACACCCTCGCCTACTTAGGCGAAATCGGCCGAGCCGTGTACAGCGTTTGTGAGCATTGTGGGCACTTTGCGCCGGTGAGCTGCATGAAGCTTGCGTCGCGATTTGGTTGGGCGGCGCCCCAGTCGGTCGTCGCTAGCCGGTTGCGCTGTCGCCAGTGCGGAAGGAAGCGCGCGAAATTAACCATCGATCGGCCCGAACGGCGACTCTGTCCTCACTGCAGGCGAGCGTTGCCCTAGCGGCTCGACTATCGACGCCTTTGAAAAAAACCTCGCAACACTGCGCTGCATTCATCCCGCAGTACGCCCTCGTCTACTTGCACGCGGTGATTCAATGCGGCGTGTTGCACGATGTTGAATACGCTGCCCGCGGCACCCGCGCGCGGATCCGTCGCGGCAAAGACGAGGCGCTTCACACGAGCATGCACCATCGCGCCCGCACACATCGCGCACGGCTCAAGGGTTACGTAGAGCGTCGTATCCAGCAGCCGGTAATTCTGAAGAGCGACCGCGGCGGCTCGCATCGCGATCATCTCGGCGTGTGCAGACGGATCGTGCGTACTGATCGGCCGATTCCAGCCTTCCGCGATAATCGTTTCGTCCTTGACGATCACGGCGCCGACGGGAACCTCACCAGCGGCTTCAGCCTCGCGCGCCAACTCCAGTGCACGGGACATGAAGCGAATATCGTCAGGCGAGAAGCCGGTTCCGGATGGCACGAGCCTTTGCTCTAACTCGTCACTCGTCACGGGCCACCTGTTACCTAGCTCGCTCTTGCCCCGTCTCTCGTCAACCGATGCTCACTCCCACTCGATCGTCGCGGGCGGCTTGCCGGAAATGTCATAAACGACTCGCGAAATGCCGCGCACCTCGTTGGTAATGCGGCGAGCAACGAGATCCAAGAATTCATACGGCAAACGCGACCAATGCGCAGTCATGAAATCGATTGTTTCGACTGCTCGCAAGGAAATCACGTAATCGTAGCGACGTCCGTCGCCCATGACAGCGACAGAACGCACTGGCAGAAAGACCGCGAAGGCTTGGCTGGTGCGATCGTACAGATCGTGGCGTCGCAACTCTTCGATGAAGATGTGATCGGCATGCCGCAGCAGATCTGCGTACTGACGCGTCACTTCACCCAAAATCCGCACGCTTAAGCCCGGCCCAGGAAACGGATGGCGATAGACCATCTCGCGTGGCAATCCGAGTTCGACGCCGAGTTTGCGAACTTCGTCTTTGAACAGCTCGCGCAACGGCTCGAGCAGTTTCAGGTTCATCTTTTCCGGCAAGCCGCCGACGTTGTGATGGCTCTTGATGACGTGCGCCTTGCCCGTCTTCGATCCAGCCGACTCGATGACATCCGGATAGATCGTGCCCTGCGCGAGATAGCGAATACCTTTGAGCTTCGCACTCTCTTCTTCGAACACCTCAACGAACAATCTGCCGATGATCTTTCGCTTACGCTCCGGATCCGTTTCGCCTTGCAGCGCGGCTAAGAAGCGGTCTTCGGCATTGACGCGGATCACGCGCACACCCATGTGCTTGGCGAATGTCTCCATGACCTGATCGCCTTCACCGAGCCGCAGCAGACCGTGATCGACAAAGACGCAGGTGAGTTGCTCGCCGATCGCACGATGCAGCAGCGCAGCTACCACCGAAGAATCCACGCCACCCGACAAACCCAAGAGAACCTGATCGTTGCCGACTTGCTCGCGCACGCGAGAGATCGAATCGTTGATGATGTTCCCGGGTTGCCATCGCGCCTCGCACGAACAGATCTCACGAACGAAGCGTTCGAGGATTTGCGTGCCTTGCAGCGTGTGCGTGACTTCCGGATGAAATTGGACGGCATAGAAACGGCGACTTTCATCGGCCATTGCTGCAAGCGGCACCTGAGTCGTGCATGCGATCGCGACGAACCCCGGCGGCAGTTGATCCACGCGATCACCGTGGCTCATCCATACGTCCAGCAGAGCTCGGCCTTGGGAATCGACATGATCGCGGAAGCCATCGAGCAAACGGCATGGTGCTGTTGCGGTCACTTGTGCATAGCCGAATTCGCGATGCGAACCTGCGGTCACTCGACCGCCCAGTTGCTGCGCCATCGTCTGCATGCCGTAGCAAATCCCGAGCACCGGGATGCCGAGTTCGAAGACCACCTGTGGCGCAAGCGGCGGCGATGCGTCGGTGACGGACTCAGGGCCACCGGAAAGAATGATTCCGCGCGCGCCGAATTCGCGAACGAAATCTTCTGTGACATCCCAAGGATGAATCTCGCAATAGACGCCGCTCTCACGCACGCGCCGCGCAATGAGCTGCGTGTATTGCGCACCGAAGTCGAGAATCAAAACGCGATGCGCGTGAATGTCGGCCGGATGCAAAAGCTTGGTTGAAACGGAATCGGTCGACGCGGACTGAGCGTTCAAGAGAAACCTCGATAGGCTTGTTGGCGGTTGACGGTTGAGGGTTGACAGCAAGATCGGAAGATTCTCGCTCCGACTGTCAACGGACAACGGCCAACCGTCCTCGAATCATCTGACTCGGTAATTCGGAGCTTCTTTAGTAATCGTGACGTCGTGGACGTGGCTTTCGCGCACGCCGGCGTTCGTGATGCGAACGAATGACGGGCGAGTTCGCAGCTCTTCGATGGTGCGGCTTCCCGTGTAGCCCATCGCTGCACGCAAACCGCCGGCAAGTTGATGCAGGATGGTCACGAGCGAACCTTTGTAAGGCACGCGGCCTTCAACGCCTTCTGGCACGAGCTTCTCGAG
>DASTSB010000098.1:0-2340 GCA_035760885.1 Steroidobacteraceae bacterium
GCGGTGTGGAGCACGGGATCCCAGTTCACCAGCCGCTTGCCGCGATAGATCAGGCCTTCTTCATGCAAGCGCACGAACACTTCCGTCACCGCACGCGATAAGCCCTCATCCATCGTGAAGCGATCACGGCTCCAATCGACCGAGTTGCCGAGGCGGCGTTCCTGGCGCGAAATCGTATCGCCCGATTGTTCCTTCCACTGCCACACGCGTTCGACAAACGCTTTGCGACCGAGGTCGGCGCGATGTTTGCCTTCTGCATTCAGCTGACGCTCGACGACCATCTGCGTGGCGATGCCGGCGTGATCGGTACCGGGTTGCCAGAGTGCGTTGTTCCCGTCCATGCGATGCAAGCGTGTAAGTGCATCCATGAGCGTGTGCTGAAAGGCATGACCCATGTGCAACGTGCCGGTCACGTTCGGGGGAGGGATCATGATGCAGTACGGTTCACCCTGACCTGACGGCGCAAACCAGCCGTGTTCTTCCCAGCGTTGGTAGTTGCGCTGTTCGATGTCCTTGGGTTCGTAGGTCTTTTGCATGTCGGGCGGGGTTTGGAGGATCGGAAAGGGGGCGGATTATAGCGGGATGGCTCGGCTACTCAGCGTTTCGAAGGCGATCGTCAGGATCGGTTTTGCGAAAACGCCGCAAGTACATCCCTGTTGGCTCCCGGGTTCGGCTCCTGCCTCACACGGCTTCGAAAACCGATCCTGACGACCGCCCCTCCATTAGGAAGTACGGACGCAACGCAAAGCGCGCAGAGTTTCGCTATGTAGGGAATTAGTCAGTTCTGCTTCGGAGATTGCTGACGATCACTTCGGTCTGCCGTTTGTCGTACCCGCGTAGGCGGGTATCCCTCCGAAACTTAGATTGGCTCCCGCCTGCGGCGGAGTGGCTAGATAGTGACAAACACCCTTTGGTGTCCGAATCCTGCTCGTCACCTGCCGCACATGGAAGTGCTAATGCCGCGAGAGGCATGGATGCTGGGAATGCCGCCAACGGCCAACGGTCAACCGTCAAAGATTATGCGTCTCCAACGCACACCCCTTCTCCCGATACAACTTGTAGCGTTCGCGTGAGAGTCGTTTGCGCTCGGGATCCGAGTCGACGATTTCGATGATGCGGGTGTATGCGTCGAGGTTCGCAGGCGGTTGGTCAGCAAGGTTGACGAGTAGTTGTCGATGCGAGTCTGGAGCATCCTGTTCACCGATCAGGACTTTGCTCAAAGCATCGGGTGTCTCGCCATTCCAAACATCATGGGGCAGGAATGTGCGGTCGCTGTACGTCCACAGCAAATCGTCGATGCGACGGCTGAGATCGACGGAGTTGGTCTGCACGTAAACGCGGTGATCGAGATCGGTGGCTTTCTCGATCAGCCGACACGCGCACCGCAGGCGCGCATCGGCCGTTTCCTCAGACAGCACGTAAAAGTCGACGCGGGGCATCGCGCTAGTCACAAGTCACAGGTCACGTGTCGGAGACTCGCGCTACTTGTTGATCAGATAGTCGACCAATAAGGGAACCGGTCGGCCGGTGCTGCCTTTCTGCGAGCCGCCTTGGTAAGCCGTGCCGGCGATGTCCAAGTGAGCCCAGCGCAATCCTTCAGTGAATTTTCCTAAGAAGCACGCCGCCGTTACTGCGCCGCCTTCGCGACCGGCGACGTTCGCAAAATCGGCGAAGTTGCTCTTGAGCTGTTCGGCATACTCTTCCCCGACAGGCATCGGCCAGGCGCGATCGTCAGCACGCTCGCCGGCCTCCTTCAAAGCGGCGGACAGGTCTTCATCGTTGCTGAACAAGCCCGACAGGTGGCTGCCGAGCGCAATGACGCATGCGCCCGTCAACGTGGCGATATCGATGACGACGTCCGGTTTGTAACGTCGCGCATAGGTGATCGCATCGCACAGAATGAGTCGGCCTTCCGCGTCGGTGTTGAGGATTTCGATCGTCTGGCCCGACATGCTCTTCACGATGTCGCCCGGCTTGGTTGCACGGCCTGAAGGCATGTTCTCGCACGCAGGCACCACGCCGACCAGGTGAATGGGCAATTCCAGTTCAGCCACTGCTTTGAACGTGCCGAGGACGCTGGCAGCGCCGCTCATGTCGAATTTCATTTCGTCCATTGCTGGCGGTGGCTTCAAAGAAATACCACCGGTATCGAATGTCACACCCTTGCCAACGAGAACGGTTGGCGCTTCACCACGCGGACTGTTGTCGTACTCGAGGACGATCAGTCTGGCGGGTTCTTCGGTGCCCGCCGTCACGGACAAGAACGATCCCATTTTCAAGCGACGACACTCGTCTTCGTTCAACACCTTCGTGCGAATGCTTCGGTAATCCCGCGCGAGG
>DASTSB010000099.1:0-23280 GCA_035760885.1 Steroidobacteraceae bacterium
GTGGGTGATCTTGCGCGAGTAACGCAGTTCGTGGACGAAGCGCTTCATCATCTCTTCGTCTTGCGACACGTTCGGGTTCAAGAACTTCAAGATCAAGCGTTCCTCGACGACGGTGTCCTCCATAAGGAGCACCGTACCGAACGCACCCTTGCCGATCTTCTCGATGAACTTGTAACGGCCCTCGACGACATCGCCGGGTTTGAGTGTGGAGATGTCCAGCTTTTGCGTGGCTGCCGCTGCTTCTTCCGCTTTGGCGATGACCTGATCGACGTCTCCCTTGTCGATGAGCAGCGTGCGTGCAGGCTCCGCCATTTTCTGAGCCTTGATCTGTGCTGCCACTGCCGTGCTCGAGTAACGCCCGTCGATGTCTTCAATCGCGCGGATCGCAGCCTGCTGGATCGTCAGATCGCTCGCTGCGGCGCCTGCATTTTGAATGTAGGCTCGGATGCTGTCGGCGCGCTTGTCATCGGCCAACTTGGCGAGCGAGTTGATCGCCTCGACTTTGATCTCCTTTTCAGGCCGCTCGAGCAATCGAACCAGCGGTTCCACAGTTCGGCCATCGCCCAATTTGCCCAGCGCTCGAGCGACCGTCGGGAGAGACCGCGTGTTGCCCGTGTTCAGCAGATCCAACAGCGTGGGCAGCGCCTTCTTACTGCCGATTTCGGCGAGCGCATCGACCGCCCGCTCGCTCACCCACCAATCTTTGTCCTTCGTGGCCTCGATCAGGAAGTTAACGGCGCGCTCGTCTTTCGTCTGGTTCAAGATTTCGATGGCCGCGCGGCGCACGTCTTCATCTTCATCCTTGATGAGTTCGATCACGGCATCGACGACGCGTGGTCCGCCGATTCGGCCCAATGCGTCTGCGGCTCGTGTGCGAACCCACCAGTCGTCGTCCTTGATGACTTGCAGCAGGTGTTTGATGTCGCGCGCAGTGCCGAGGTGATTCAGGACTTCCACCGCGGCCCGTCGCGCGTATTCATTCTCGTCCTTCAGGACTTCGACGAGATGCTTCATGGTCTCCGGATCTTTCGCGCGCACGATGACGTCGATGGCGCGATTGGCGACCTCGATGTCCGGATCGCGCAGCATCTGGCAGATTGGACCAATGTGGATGGGCCCATCCATCTTCGAGAGCGCATTCAGCGCGGCTTGGCGGATGAGTTTGTTCGGGTCGCGTAACTGGGTTTGGATCGCGGCGGACACTTCGGGCCGGTTGAATCGCGAGAGGATGCTGATGATGTGCATCCGAGCCGCAGAGTCTTTGCCCTCGATGCGGCTGATCAGTTCGGGGAGTGCGGATTCATCCGCCAGATCCGAGATGATCTTGAACAGCGCAGCCTTTTCGTTCGCTTCTTGGTTGTACGCATGCTGCAGCAAATCGCGCACCGTGAAGCGGTTGCGCTGTGCGCCGATGATTTCGAGCACCGCGGGCTTGGAGACGTCCTCGCGATTGAGCAATTCGATGAGCAGGGCTGGGCTGTAGTTACGGCTCGAAGTGAGCGCCCACGTCACCGCAGAAATCGTGCGTGGATTACCGTCGACCAAACCTTCGACGATGATGGGAAAGGTCTTGTTGTCGGCGAGCTGGGAGAGAATTTCGACGTAGGCCGCCGTCTCTTTCTTGTCCGCAACAGCCAGGGCGTCGAGGATTTTCGGAATCGCGCCCGCGCCGATCTTCGCGAGCTTCTGAAACGCTTTTTGCGCCTCAGGATTCAGTGGATCGCCAATGCCACGGATTTCCGCGATCAGGCGCTCCGCTCTCAGATCGGAAAAAAAACTCATCGAGTCGTCCCGGTGTCCATCGTCGCGCGATTTCGCGCTTGTCGTCCGGCCCGCAGGTTATGCACCCCATCCCGCTGTCCGCCGTTCGACCAATTCGTTAGAAGTTTGATCATTAAAGGATTGACGTTGCGAGGCATTATGCCACGGAGTTCATCGAGCAGCCGAGTTTACGCAGGTCGCTGATCGACTCACGGTGATTTCGCCGCAATCCGTTACAATCCGCGCCTCGCGCGCACCCTGCAGCGTTTTTCCCATCCGCTCTCTCAGTCGAGTTCTTAAGCGTATATGACCCACGATTTTGAGCACGTATTGCAGGAGCGAGCGGCAAGTTTTGTCGAGCCCTACCTCGGACGGCCGCTCGGTGAAGCAGTCAAATCCGTCGCGGTCGATCAGGATCGGGTGACGGTGTCGGTCGAACTCCCATTTCCTGCTGCTCATTACGGGAGTGAACTAGCGCAAGGCCTGCAAGCCCAGTTGGCAGCCGTCGCGGCCAGCCGCTCCGTGAGTGTCGATGTCCGCTGGCAGGTCCAGTCCCATACGGCGCAGCGCAATCTGAAGCCCATTCAGGGCGTGCGGAACATCATCGCCGTCGCGTCTGGAAAGGGTGGGGTCGGCAAGTCCACGACAGCCGCGAATCTGGCCCTCGGCTTGGCGTATGACGGTGCAGCGGTTGGATTGCTCGATGCCGACATCTATGGACCTAGTCAGCCTTTGATGATGGGCCTGCCGAACGAGAAGCCGACGAGCCCCGATCAACGCACCATGATCGCGCCCATCGCATACGGCGTGAAAGTGATGTCGATCGGATTCTTGATCGATTCAGAACAGCCGATGGTGTGGCGCGGTCCGATGGTGACTCAGGCTCTGGTGCAACTTCTGGAAACCACACGCTGGGGCGAACTCGACTATTTGATCGTCGACATGCCACCTGGCACGGGGGACACGCAGCTTACGCTGTCGCAGCGCGTTCCGGTCAGCGGCGCAGTGATCGTTTCGACGCCGCAGGACATCGCATTGCTCGATGCGCGCAAGGGGCTGCGAATGTTCCAGAAGGTCGAGGTACCGGTGCTCGGTATCGTCGAGAACATGAGCACGCATGTGTGCTCCCACTGCGGTCACGAAGAACACATCTTCGGCGCCGGCGGGGGCCGCAGGATGGCCGAGCAATATGGGGTGGAGTTGCTGGCGGAATTGCCGCTGGACATTAGAATTCGCGAGCAAGCCGACGGCGGCAAGCCGACAGTCGTTGCAGAGCCGGACAGCAAACTGGGACGCGCCTACATCGATCTGGCCCGTCGCACTGCCGCGCGCCTCGCGACCATCGATTCAGGGCCGGCATTTCCGAATATCGAAATAGAGAACACGTGAATCACCGAGCTGTTGAGAGTTGACCGTTGACGATTGGCAGTTGACAGCTACAACAAACCAAGCATCCTTCCGCACCCCAACGGCCAACCCTCATCCCTCAACCGTTAAGTACATCAATGAGCATCAAGTCAGATCGTTGGATTCGTCGGATGGCCGAGCAGGGCATGATCGAGCCGTTCGAGCCTGGTCAGGTGCGCGTGGGTCCCGCAGGGAAGATCATCTCGTATGGCACGTCGAGCTACGGCTACGACGTGCGGTGCGCGAACGAATTCAAGATCTTCACCAACATCAATTCCACGATCGTCGATCCGAAGAACTTCGATTCGGGCAGCTTCGTCGACGTTGTATCCGACGTTTGCATCATTCCGCCGAACTCGTTCGCACTCGCTCGCACCGTCGAGTACTTCCGCATTCCCCGCAAAGTACTGACGATTTGCTTGGGCAAGTCGACCTACGCCCGCTGCGGCATCATCGTGAACGTCACCCCGCTCGAACCGGAATGGGAGGGCCACGTCACGTTGGAGTTCTCAAACACGACTCCGCTGCCTGCAAAGATCTTCGCGAACGAAGGCGTCGCGCAGATGTTGTTCCTCGAATCCGATGAAGTCTGCGAAACCTCGTACAAAGATCGCGGCGGCAAGTACCAGGGCCAGAAGGGCGTGACGTTGCCGAAGGCGTAGGCCGAGGCCGTGATGACGTGAAGGGCCGAAGACGGCCGTGATGGGGTGAACGGCGTAGCTCGGTAGGAATGCGACGCGCTCGACTCAACGAGGATCACGCCTCACGGGCCGTTGGCTTCAGGCCGGAACCTCAGCTGTACTAGTCAGAACAAGATCCGCAGGTACCCGGTACGCGCCCGCCGCACGCGCCCCGATGTTCACTTCATCACGGCCGTCTTCGGCCTTTCACTCCATCACTTAATCGTTACCTTCTTCCCATCCATCTCCAGACTTTCCAACTCCATCACCGTCTCCACTTTTCCTTTGCGGATCTGCTCGGCGCGCACAGCCGCGAATTCATATTTCGGTAGCAGCCAGAATTTCGACATGCGCGAGGAGTTCTCGCGCGTGCTTTCGTAGAGAACGGAATCCAGTAGGCCTTGATCGGAATTAGCAGTGCCGTTCCCGGTGCGCTCGTACGCGTAGCTCTTGACCTTGCCCTCATCGATGATTGAAATGGTGCCCGGCTCTTGTCCGCGTAGCAGCGAAGTCACGACGGAGATTTGAATCGAGAGCCGATCCTGCACGCCTGCACTGATCGGAATTTGGAAGTCCTTGCCTTTCGCCTTGCCGATGGCGAGATTTCTCTTCCAGTCGAACACCAGGTCGCCGTCGTCCTTGTGACCAGATTTACCGTCGTCCAGCGACCAATGCAGCGGACGAACGCCGGACTCGGTGATTTCCATTTCGCTGCGTTCGCGAGCCGCGGAGCTGACGACGAACGAAGCCAAGAAGCTCGGCTCGGCGCGCGTTTCGTAGATGTAGTGGCCCGTCGCGGGATCGCGGCGAAACGTGAAGATCAACGTGCCGGCGCTCAGGCCACGATAGCTTACGGGGTAGCGCGCAGTGAATTCGTGCGGCACCTGCGATTCAGCATTCGCATGCGCCATGAGGGCAAAGCTAGCAAAGAAACCGAGAATGAATTTGTGCATGAGCGGCTGTGTCGAGAAGGCGCTCATGGGTTGGCTCAGCCTGATGCGCCTTCGATCAGGATCGGCTGAGTCATTGGCTGGCCATCTAGCCATACGCGGTCGTCGCGAAATTTCACTCTGCCCCGCGCAATCAAGTCGATTGCCTCGGGATAGATCCTGTGTTCTTGCTGCTGAACTCGTGCTGAAAGCGCGTCTTCGGTATCGCCGGGCAACACCGGGACGCTCGCTTGAATAATTACCGGGCCGCCATCGAGTTCCGCCGTCACGTAATGAACGCTGCATCCATGCTGAGCGTCGCCTTCTTCTAAGCAGCGGCGGTGCGTGTGTAAGCCACGATACTTCGGCAGCAGTGAAGGGTGGATGTTCAAGATGCGATCGTGAAAGCGCGCGATGAATTTCGCCGTCAAAATGCGCATGAATCCAGCGAGCACGATCAGCTGCGGATCGAAGGACTCGATCAGCTCTGCGAGTGCGGCATCGAATGCTTCGCGATCGATGAAGTCCCGCGGCGAGATCGCACGCGTTGGAATGTTGAGCGATGACGCGGTCGCAAGGCCGGCGGCTTCCGGCTTATCGCTGATGACCGCAACGATGTCGATCGGCAGCGTGCCATGTTGAGCATGTTCGGCAATCGCACGCATGTTGCTGCCGCGACCCGAAATGAGGATGACCACGCGCAACCGACTGGCGCCGGTTGGGCGATCGAGCGTGCCTGGGCTCATTCGTGAATGATGACGCCGCCGTCGCCGCGGCGAACTTCGCCAATGACGACCGGTTGCTCGCCTGAATTGCGCAGAGTCTGCAGTGCTTTCTCCGCGTGTTCGGCTGCGACGCAGACAATCATGCCGATGCCGCAGTTGAACGTGCGATACATCTCGGCGTTCGCGATGTTGCCCGCCTTCTGCAACCAGTTGAATACCGGCAGGCGCTCCCAAGTCTGAGCGCTGAGCACGACTTCCAAGCCATTGGGAATCACACGCGGGATGTTCTCTGTGATGCCGCCGCCGGTGATGTGTGCAAATCCGTGCACGTTCACCGTTCGGGCGAGTGTGAGCAGGGACTTCACGTAGATCCGCGTCGGGGCCATCAATGCGTCGTATAGCAAGCCGCTTTCGATGCGCGTCGTTGCAGTCGCCTTCGCCGTCTGCAGCAGCTTGCGAATGAGCGAGTAGCCGTTCGAGTGGGGGCCGGAGGAGGGAAGGCCGATCACCACATCGCCCGGACGCGTATGCGAGCCATCGATGATTTGGTCCTTTTCCACGATGCCGACGCAGAAGCCTGCGAGATCGTAATCGCCTTGCGCATACATTCCGGGCATCTCGGCGGTTTCGCCCCCGATTAGCGCTGCTCCAGCTTGCACGCAGCCTTCGACGATGCCTTTGATGACTCTTTCGGCGACTTCGATGCTCAACTTGCCGGTGGCGTAGTAATCCAAGAAGAACAACGGCTCGGCACCTTGCACTACGACATCGTTGGCGCACATCGCGACGAGATCGATGCCGATCGTGTCGTGGCGCCCCGTTTCGATGGCAAGCCGCAGTTTCGTCCCCACTCCGTCCGTGCCGGAGACCAGCACCGGCTTGCGATAGCGATCCACTGGAATTTCGAACAGCGCGCCGAATCCGCCGAGCCCGGCGAGCACTTCTGGTCGCATCGAGCGCTTGACGGCGGGCTTGATGCGTTCGACGAGTTCATCGCCGGCTTCGATATCGACGCCAGCATCTTTGTAGGTGATCGAATTGGGAGGGGACATACGGCCTCGAAGGAATTGGCCTGTGGTATTTTACACGCCCTTTGCACGAGCCGCGGCTGAGTTGAGCCGTTCGCGAGAGGAGCAGATTACAAATCGTATGGTCGCGCATCGTTGGAAGAATTTCGTGGTCGGGCTGCTCGCCCTCTGCGCAGGTGCAGCGGCACATGCCGTGACTGTGAGCGATCTATACGAGACCACGCAGCCGGTGCAGACCACGCGCGATGCCGCATTCGTCGACGCGCTCAAGACAATCGTGATCCGCGTCAGTGGCCAGCGTGATGCCCCGGCTAAGCTGGGTGCGAGCCTGAATAATCCTCGCGAATATGTACAGAAGTTCGGTTTCACTACCGAGGGCATGCTGGACGTGGGATTCGACAGCGTTTCGATCGATCGTCTTCTGTCGAATGCAGGGCTGCCGATTTGGGGCCGCGAGCGTCCAGCGGTGCTGGTGTTGCTCGAAGTCACGGATTCCAACGGTACCCACCTCGTCGATACGCAATCGCCAAGTTCAGATCGGGATCCGCTCAATGCGGTGGCTCGCGACCGCGGTCTGCCGCTGCGCTGGCCGACTCCCGGCGTCCAGGGAGTTTCAGTCTCGGGCTCGTCGCCCTCTGATCTGCTGCAGTTTGCGGCAACCCAAGGTGCAAATGCGGTGCTCGGCGGACAGCGGGTCGATGGCGGTGCAGTGCGCTGGCGGTTGGTTTCGAAAGATGGTGTGAGCGAGACAGTAGGATCGCCGGAAGAGGGCGTTCATTTCGCTGCGGATGCCTTCGCACGCACATTTGCGGCGTCAGCCAACGAGCTCAGCAGCGTGGCGCTCGAGGTTTCGGGCATCTCAAACCTGGATGCCTATGCGGCGACGCTCAATTATCTCGAGAGCGTGACTTTGGTCCGCAGCGTCGCTGTCGAGCAGATTTCGGGCGATCGCATGCGCTTCAAACTTTCTATCCGCGGCGACGCCGAAACTTTGCGCAGGGCAATCGGACTGGATGATCACCTCGTGCCGGACGGCGGTTCGGCCGCTACCGACCTACTTGCGTATCGCTTCCAGCATTGATTATGCGGCACATTCCCAATGCGCTTTGCGTCTTGCGCATGCTGCTGGTGGTGCCGGTGGCTTGGCTGCTCGTGCACGGCGACTTCGGTGCCACGCTGTGGGTTTTCGGTTTCGCGGCGATCACTGACGGACTGGACGGCTTCCTCGCCAAGCGATGCGGCTGGACATCTGAACTCGGCAAAATTCTCGATCCGCTCGCCGACAAGATTTTGTTGGTGAGCGTGTTCTTGATGCTCGCGTACTTGGGACTCGTGCCAGTGTGGTTGGCCGCCGCTGCAGTCGCGCGCGATGTCGTCATTACCGCGGGTGCGATCACCTACAACTATCTATACGGGTACCCAAACGGCAAACCCACGCCGGTTAGCAAGCTCAATACCTTGTCGCAGATCCTGTATCTGCTGCTCGTCGTCGCTGTGCATGACGCACATCGGGCGGTGGAGCCGCTCGAAACCATTCTCGGCGCATCGGTTTTCGTGTTTACGGTCGTAAGCGGTCTCGACTACGTCATCACCTATTCGCGCAAGGCTATTCACGCCAGCCGCCAGCAGCGCGAACTCGCGCAATGACGTCTACACAGATCCCGCTTGGGATCGGGCTGCGCGATAGCTCGGTCTTCGCAAGCTATTGGGCTGGCCGCAATCGCGCGGCAATCGACGCACTCCTTGCGCTGGTACCTCAATCGCTTCCTACCTGCGTCTGGCTGCAGGCTGCAGCGGGGCTCGGGAAGACGCATTTGCTGCAGGCACTCTGCGCACGTGCCGGTGAACGCGGCGAGAGTGCTGCTTACTTGCCGCTCCAAGAGGCGCGATCCATGGGGCCCGAAGTACTTGCTGGCCTGGGTCAGTTGGCGCTGGTGTGTCTGGACGATGCTGAGGAGGTGCTGGGAGACTCTGAGTGGGAACGCGCTTTGTTTCGGCTTCATCAGGAGTTAGACGAGCAGCGTGGCCGAGTCGTTGTTTCGGCGACCAAACCCCCAGCTGCATTGCCGATCAAGTTGCGCGATCTGGCCTCGCGTTTGAATGGCGGCCTTGTGTTGACCTTGCAACCGCTGGACGACGCTGAGCAAGTAGAAGCGTTGCAGTTGCGCGCGCAATTGCGCGGCTTTGAGCTGCCGGACGAGACGGCTCAGTTCCTCATCCGGCGTCTGCCCAGACAAATGGCAGCGCTGTTTAGCTTCTTGGATCGCCTCGACCGTGCCTCGTTGGTCGCGCAGCGCAAGTTGACTGTGCCGTTCGTAAAAGAGGTGCTCTCCCAAGAGCACCTTCGAGATCCGCAGTGACTCATTGCGACCGAACCGGGCGCGTGATTCGCAGGTACGCAATCAAGCTCGCGAAAAGAACGAACGACACGCAGATCACGAGCGCAGCCCAGTCCCGCCACGTTGGATTTGCGACGGCCTCCGTGAGTCCAGCAATCAGATAAGGAATCACGCAGAGCGTGAAGATCGCGTAGGTCTTGCGATTTCGCCGCAGCAGCCATGCAAGCGGAATCCACAGCGGAGCCGTCGAAACCAGTGTCCACGCGCAGGCGCTCACGGACACGCCGCTGGCGAACATGCGCCAACTAACTGCGAAGAACAGCGTCGCAACGCCCGCGAGCACGCATGCACGGGCGACCGGTTCCATGGATTTGACCGTCATCGCTGCAGTCGAACCGCGAGTTCCGCGACGCGCTTGCCCAGTGCTTGAGCCAGCGTCTTTTCCTCGTCCGACACTTTGCCGATTCCGGAGTGGCTCGCCACATGGGTCGCGCCGTAGGGCGAGCCGCCGCTGCGCGTGTGGTTGAGCGCGGTCTCGGTGAAGGGCAGGCCGACGATGTACATGCCGTGGTGTAAGAGCGGCAGCATCATGCTGAGCAGCGTCGACTCCTGGCCGCCATGCATCGTTTGAGTCGAGGTAAAGACAGCGCCAGGCTTGCCGGCCAGGACACCCGGCAGCCACAGTGCGCTCGTTCCATCCAGAAAGTATTTGAGCGGCGCGGCCATATTCCCGAATCGGGTCGGGCTGCCGAGCACGAGCGCGGCGCACTGACGCAAATCATCGTGCGTCGCATAAGGAGGTCCGTCCGCGGGAACGGGCGAGACCGGTTCGTCGATCCCGGTTGTCACGGCGGGGACGGTGCGCAAACGTGCAGTTGCACCGTCTACCGACTCCACGCCTCGAGCGATGTGACGCGCCAGCTCGGCAGTGCTGCCTTTGCGCGAATAAAACAAAACCAATACCTCGATCATGTGGAGAAAACTCCCGGGATAGACGTTTTGCCCGGCCCGTGTGGACGCCGCGCAACGAATCAGCCTGTTTTGCCGCGCGCATTGTATGTGTGCGCGAACTTGACGGTGCAGAAAACCGTTGCTACGGTCGGTGAAAACCGGGTTTTTCTAGGCTTTGCAACGCGACGCGAAGCCGCCCGAATAAGTCAGGGGATTGCATCGGTCGCGTCGAAGCGGAACTCCATTCGCGGCGGAAGGACGAAATCTAAGCGTGTTACACCTGTGCACACCGCACAGGGCGAGGAACGGCCGGTTACCGTTCGTCGCCTTCACTTAAGCCGAGGTCGGCCATGATTCGCGTCGGGGCAAAAAGAGTTGCGACTGCACTGCTCGTTGCGCTGGGTCTCGCCGCGTGCGCAGGTGCTCCCGTGCAGGAAATGAGCAATGCTCGGCAGGCGATTCGCGCGGCTCGTGATGCGGGCGCTGCGAAAGCGGCACCGCAAACGCTGCAGGAGGCACAGGCGCTATTGGATCGCGCCGAGAACAACTTGCAGCGTCGCGAATATCGGGAAGCTCGCCGGGACGCCGTGGCCGCACGGGACAAGGCCAGTGAAGCCCTGAGTGTCTCGCGCCCCTTGAGCACTGCTGCCGCCGGCGGCGACGGTTCGGGCTGAGCAATTGATCTGATGGCTGATCTACACGCACGCCGATGCCACGTATCGGGCAGGGTACAGGGCGTCTTCTTCCGTGCTTCTACGCGCCAGAAAGCCGTGCAGCTAGGGTGTGCAGGTTATGCGAAGAATTTGGCCGACGGACGCGTCGAAGTGCTGGCCATCGGCGAGCCAACCGCAGTCGCGCAACTCATCGAATGGCTCTGGCTCGGCCCGCCCGCCGCACGGGTCACGGGGGTCGAAGTAGAAGAGTTGGACCTGGACGCCTTGCCGCAGATCCCCGCGGGGTTTGCGACCGGTTAGTTAGTGGCTGTAGATGCCGCTAGCGGTACTGCCACCGGTTCGCCAAGCGCGTCAGGACGGCATCGGCATAGTTGCGTCTCCCGGTGCTGCCGTTATATCGAGCCAGCGCTTTGGTGTAGTCGCCTTTCTCGCGATCCAAATAGAACTTGAGGATCGTGCAGCCCATGCGGATGTTTTGCGGGATGCGCACCAGTTCGGAGTTCGTCATCCCGAGTTGGCGCGGCCAGAAGGGCATGATTTGCATCAATCCCACTGCGCCGGCTGACGAGACCGCCCAGCGGTCAAAGCGGCTTTCCACGTCGATGACCGCCATGACCAGCGCCGGAGGGAGTTTTAGGCGTTTCGCTTCGCAATGGACGTGCTCGAGGATCTGCGTGCGTTCCTGCTGGTCTTGAACGACTTTGCGCAGCTTGGGCTCCATGGCCGCCCACCAGACCTGCTGATCGAAGCGATCCTCGAAGCATTCCCCGGCTTCACGCGCCTTCTCGAGGGCCGCTCCGAGTTCTGGATCCTGCTGTCGATCGGCCCACGCGGGCACCGCCCACAGGGCGGCAAGCAGAATCCAAATGTGACGAAGGCTGTTCATAGTAATAGACACGTGACGGCCGCATGGTCCATGGGCGGCTTGTTGCTCGCCATGATGCAGCTCACATGATGCCGAACGGGACGCGGCGCAACGCGCGTTGTCCGAGCGGCGGCGCGCACAATATCATGGCGCTTCTCCCGAACCGGCTGGACGCGATCAGCCTTCCTTGTGGTCACCGAACAATCCCGTCGTCAGGACTATTCTTCTTCCAACATGAGCGCCGTCGACGAATCCGATTCGAATTCCGCAGCCCCGGCGCGCGGCGTGTATTGGCTGCCGAACCTGTTCACTACCGGGACGTTGTTCGGCGGCTTCTACGCGATCGTCTCAGCCATCAACGGGGATTTCCCGCGCGCGGCCATCGCGATCTTCGCGGCAATGATTTTCGATGGGTTGGATGGGCGTGTGGCGCGCTGGACCAACACTCAAAGCGACTTCGGCAAGGAGTACGACAGCCTTTGCGACATGGTCGCGTTCGGCCTGGCGCCGGCCATCGTCGCGTATCAATGGGGCGTCGCGTTGATCGCTGACTATGGCCGCTTCTGGGGTCGCTTCGGATGGCTTGCGACTTTCTTCTACGCCGTGGCTGCCGCGTTGCGACTTGCCCGGTTCAACTCGCGCCATGCCGTAGCGGACAAGCGCTACTTCGAAGGCCTGCCCAGTCCATCCGCTGCTGCCACGGTGGCGGGATTCATTTGGGTGATGAGCACGTTCGAGGTTTGGGGACTGCCGGCTCTGGTGCTCGCGTTCACGGTCACGATCTGCATCGGCGCACTGATGGTGAGCAAGTTCTCTTACTGGAGCGGCAAGGAATTAGATCTGCGCGGACGCATCAAGTGGATTTACGCGTCGGCAATTCCCCTTATCTACGTGGTCGTTTTTGTGAGTCCGCCGGTCTCGCTGTTCACGCTGTTCGGTGCTTATGCGGCCTCCGCGCCCGCGTACTGGCTGTACCGTCGCGTGCGGCGCCGCCACCTCAAAGCGGTACACGAACCTGTCGATCCGCACGTGGGCGGCGAGTGATGAGCACCAAGATTCGCTATCTCCAAGCGCTCGGCATCGACGTCTGGACGCGTCGTTCGCAGGTCGTCGAACGCGAGGAATACGTCGGTGAAGCCCCGCTTCTGGACGCGTCCCCAGCAGCACCTGCTGAGCAGTCCCGTGCGGCGTTAGTCGAATCCGTCGTATCGCGAGAAAGGGCGCCAGCGCGTCCAACCGCGATCCGTCGCAATGATTCAGAGCTGCCCGCATCGGTTGCGGCGCTGGATTGGGAAGGACTGCGCGGCGCCGTGAGTACGTGCACTGCCTGTTCGCTACACACCTCGCGCACTCAGTCTGTGTTCGGCGTCGGCAACCGACAGGCGCAGTGGATGATCATCGGCGAGGCGCCCGGGGCCGAAGAGGACAAGCAAGGCGAGCCGTTCGTCGGGCGCGCGGGGCAGTTGTTGAACGCGATGCTCAAGTCGATCGGCTTGGCACGAGAACAGGTGTTCATCGCGAACATTTTGAAATCGCGGCCGCCGCACAATCGCGATCCCAAGCCGGACGAAGTCGCGGCGTGTATTCCTTTTCTGTACCGCCAAATCGAATTGATCAATCCGGTCCTACTGCTTTGCGTGGGACGCATTGCCGCACAAACCCTACTTCAGACCGATACGCCGATCGGTAGACTGCGAGGCACGCTGCATCGCATCGCTAACAATCGACCGATGATCGTGACGTATCACCCCGCTTATCTTTTGCGCAGTCCCGCTGAAAAACGCAAAGCCTGGGGCGACCTCAAGCTTGCGGTGCAAACGTTCGAGCGGCTGCGTGCCGAGGCTGCCGCGTGAGTGCGGAACTCGACCGCAGCAAGTTACTCGTCTCGGCAAGGTTCCGGCCGATGACCTTGGCCGATGTGCCTGGCGTGATTGCAGTCGAGAGGGCGTCGTATCCCTTTCCTTGGAGCGATGGCGTGTTTCGCGACTGCATCCGCGTCGGCTATCTATGCCGCGTCGTGGAATGCTTAGGCGAGATCGGCGGGTACGGCATCATGTCGTACGGTGCTGGCGAGGCACACATTCTGAATGTCTGCATCCGCGAAGACTTGCGCGGCGGCGGATTGGGTCGGCGGCTGATGCTGTACCTGCTCGACCGCGCCCGGGGCGCCGGCATGCAAGACGCCTTCTTGGAAGTGCGCCCTTCAAATCCCAACGCGATCGCACTCTATGAATCGCTGGGATTCGTCCGCGTTGGCATGCGCAAGGGTTACTACCAAGCTCATCAGGGCCGCGAAGACGCGCTCGTCTATAAGTTGATCTTGAGCCAAGCCGACGAGTAAGCGTCGTACGACGCTCGCGGGCAGCTACAATGCCGCGCCTTTCTATTGCCCCCGACTATGACTAGCACCAACGACGAAATCTCTCGCCGCCGTACTTTCGCGATCATCTCGCACCCTGACGCCGGTAAAACCACGCTCACTGAAAAACTGCTGCTGTTCGGCGGTGCGATTCAGCTCGCCGGTACGGTCAAGGGCCGCAAAGCTGCACGTCATGCAACGTCCGACTGGATGGCGCTCGAGCAGCAACGCGGTATTTCGGTGACATCGTCCGTCATGCAGTTTCCGTACAACGGGCGCATGGTGAACTTGCTCGACACCCCGGGCCACGAGGACTTTTCCGAGGATACGTACCGCACGCTGACGGCTGTCGATAGCGCGTTGATGGTGATCGACTGCGCCAAGGGCGTCGAAGAGCGCACCATCAAGTTGATGGAAGTGTGCCGCCTGCGCGATACGCCGATCATGACCTTCATCAACAAGCTCGATCGCGAAGGCCGCGAGCCGATGGAGTTGTTGGACGAGATCGAACGTATCCTGAAAATTTCGTGCGCGCCCGTGACATGGCCAATTGGCATGGGCCGCGAGTTGAAGGGCATTTATCACCTGCTCGAGGATCGTATTTACGTTTATCAGGCTGCAGAGAAAGGCCGCGCCGGTACGCACGAGACCATCGACAAGCTCGACAGTCCTCAAGCGCAGGCATTTCTGGGCGATCGTGCGCAGGCATTCCGCGATGAAGTGGAACTGGTGCGTGGTGCTGCGCCTGAATTCACGACGTCGGAATATCTCGCGGGACGACAAACGCCGGTCTTCTTCGGTTCGGCGATCAACAACTTCGGTGTCACCGAGCTGCTGTCCTCGTTTGTCGAACACGCGCCGTGTCCGCTGGTTCGCGCGACGACAGGGCGTCCCGTCGAACCGCACGAAGAAAAGCTCACCGGCTTCGTGTTCAAGATCCAGGCGAACATGGATCCGGGTCATCGCGATCGCATCGCCTTCATGCGCATTTGCTCAGGCCGTTATGCGAAAGGCATGCGGCTGTTTCATGTGCGCCTCGGCAAAGAAATGCGCATCAATGACGCGCTCACTTTCTTAGCCGCGGACCGCCAACACACTGACGAAGCGTTCGCAGGCGACATTCTCGGTTTGCACAATCACGGCACGATCAACATCGGCGACACGTTTACCGAAGGCGAGTCATTGATGTTCACCGGCATTCCCAACTTCGCGCCGGAAATGTTTCGCCGCGTCGTGCTGCGCGATCCGCTGAGAATGAAGGCGCTGCAGAAAGGGTTGGATCAATTGTGCGAAGAAGGTGCGACGCAGGTGTTCAGGCCGCTGCGCAACAACGATCTGATTCTTGGTGCCGTCGGACAACTGCAATTCGATGTCGTTGCGTTTCGCTTGCAAGATGAGTACAGCGTGCAAGCGACGTTCGACAATGTGAATGTCTATACCGCTCGCTGGGTGTACGGGAACGATACGAAGAAACTCGAAGAGTTCCGCGCGAAGGCGTATGAGAACCTTGCGGTCGATCATTCGGGCGCGCTCGTGTATCTCGCGCCGACTCGCGTGAATCTGCAGCTTACGCTTGAGCGCTGGCCGGATCTGACGTTCCGCGAAACCCGCGAGCATTTGGCGGCGGCTGCTTAGGAGAGAAGATAGGCTAGCCGCAGAGAACGCAAAAAAGACTAGGTGAGGTGATGGGTCGGATTCGGTTTCAGCAACCGAGCCACATGACCCTAGCGGTAGCCCGACGGAATGATTAGGAACAACGCTGGTACCGCAGCGAACGATTTACGTGCACGATTTGTGTGGCGCCTCGACGTGGCCTGGCTGCTATCACGTGTCTGTTTCTTTTTTGCGTTCTCTGTGGCTAATCAATCTGCTCTGTTCTGAGAACCAAAATGAAATCGCCGCTCCTGCAGAAGAAAGTCATTTCCTGGGCGTTCTACGACTGGGCGAACTCATCCTTCGCAACGACGGTCATGGCGGGATTCTTTCCGCTCTACTTCAAGCAGTACTGGAACGCGGGCGTTCCGGCGACGGAAAGCACGTTGCGTTTGGGGCTCGCCAACGGCGCGGCGAGTTTGATCGTCGCGGTCATGGCGCCGCTCGTCGGTGCGATTGCAGATAAGAGCGGCAGTCGCGTTCGTTTGCTGGGTCTGTTCACCGTGCTCGGCGCAGCGATGACGTCCTCGTTGTACTTGGTCGAGAAGGGCGAATGGATGCAGGCCGCGATCTTCTACGCGCTGGCATCGATCGGTTTTTGGGGCGGCAATCAATTTTACGATTCGCTCATCACCGATGTTTCCGAAGAGCGCGATTACGACTTGGTCTCCGGCTACGGTTACGCGCTCGGGTATCTCGGCGGCGGCCTCTTGTTCCTCATCAACGTGTTGATGGTTACGCATCCGTCCAACTTCGGCATCGCAGATGCAAGCGCTGCGGTGAAATTGTCTTTCGTCAGCGTAGGGATCTGGTGGCTCATGTTCACCGTGCCGACGCTGTTGTTCGTGAAAGAAGGACGAGCCAATGCGCCGCTGCCGTACGGGCGCGCTATCCGTGAAGGTTGGAAAGAGATCCTAGGCACGCTCACTCACTTGAAAGGCGACCGCGCGCTGCTCTGGTTCTTGCTTGCGTATTGGTGCTACATCGATGGCGTGAACACCATCATCAAAATGGCCATTGATTACGGCCTGTCTTTGGGATTGAAGCAGGCAAGTCTCATCCAAGCTCTATTGCTGGTGCAGTTTGTCGGATTTCCCGCGGCGCTCGTGTTCGGTTGGTTGGGCAAAAAGATCGGCACGCGCACGGGTATTTTCATCGCCATCGGTGTCTATGCGGGGGCTGCGTGTTACGCGTACTTCATCGACACCGAGACCGAGTTTTTCGTTCTTGCGATCATCATCGGTCTCGTCCAGGGCGGCTTGCAGTCGCTCTCGCGCTCGATGTACGGACGACTCATTCCGACATCCAAAGCCGGTGAGTTCTTCGGCTTCTATAACTTGATGGGTAAAGCGGCTGCGATTCTGGGTCCGGTGCTTACCGGTGTCGTGGCGTACTTCACCAACGATCCGCGCTTGGGGATCGTGTCGATTACGTTGCTGTTCGTTCTCGGCGCGGTCCTTCTGGCCCGCGTGCCCAGGACCTGAGCGCGGAACACGGAGGCCTGACGCAACACAGAGAACGCAAAGGTGCACTTGTAAGAGAAGAATTATTTAGCCGCAGAGAACGCAAAAAAGACGGGTGACGCCGACGGCGGGAAATCTCGCGTGAGTGCTTGCTCGTGAGGATGCGGCAGTGGTTCCGGGTGGCGATTTGCGGAGAGAAGAATTTAGACAGGATTAACAAGATAAACGGGATGTGTGAAGGCAGGATCTGGGGCGCCGCCACCGTTCACGCGTTTCGCGCCTTCACTCCATCACATCATCACTTCTTTTTTGCGTTCTCTGCGGCCAATTCTCTTAGTTCTCTGTGATCTCCTCCGGCCGAGGCACCCAAGTCGTGGGATCCACGCGGAAATATTTCTGTAGCTGCGCATACAGCGCTGCGTGAGCCGTCGCGAGTTCGTGCGGTTTTTGGAAAAACGTTTCCGTGACCACCGCAAAGAACTCAGCGGGCGAGGTGGCCGCATAAGGATCGATGATCGTCGGCTGGCCGCTATAGATCGCTGCGCGGAGTTGCCCGAACTCATTCCAGAACACGCGTGACCAATCTTGGTATGCGCGTTTGCTATGAAGGCCGGGCGCGCCATCCATGACCTCATCTTCCATATCGAGATAGTGCGCGAACTCGTGGAGCACCACGTTGTGGCCGCCGTATTCGGCCTGCTGCACGTCGTCCCAGGACAACAGGATGCGCCGTGAATCCCAGGCTTGTCCCGACAGCACTCGTCGACCCTCGGTCACCAATCCGTGCCCGATCGCTCTCGTCTCCGCGACGACGAACGGCGAGGGATACACAAGAAGCGAAAACAAATCGTCATACAGACCTTCAGCCGGTACCCGCGGACGATTGATGACGAGCAAACAAGCATGGGCCGCAATGATGACGCGCATTTCGTCGGTGACGACTAACTCGTTGCAACCGACGAATGTCTTCTCGCGCATGAAGACTTGAATCAATCCCTGCAGGCGTGTCCGCAATTCCTGAGGCAACCAACCATAGAACGCGACGCGATCGGTGAGGATTCGATCCCAACCCGGCGGAAACGGCTCGTATTGCCAACGCTCGCGGCGTTTGCGTTTGATGCGCGGCTCGATAGCAAGCCAGGCGGCAGTGCCGAGGCCTGCGGTGATTAGGAGGAGAAAAAGGAACACAGGCCCGCCGAGTTGGAGTGACTTGCACGGACCATGAGGTCTGCCCTCAGACTTTCAACTGATTCACCAAGAATTTGAGACGGCTGAGCTGGCCGGGCAATGCATTCGGCCCGTATCGCAAAGAGACGTAGAGCGAGCGCATTTCCGCGATCGTTGCGGCCAAGTCAGGCCGCGCGCCCGCAACCCTCGTCAGGTAGTCGGTCGGCCCTTCGTAACGTGCGCGAGACAATCCGCGTCTGGCCAGCTTGCGACACAGTTGCTCGTAGATGTTGGCGAGTGGCTCGCGCCGCTTCGAGCGAAAGCGCCAAGCCAGATATCCGGACATGGCAACGAAGAACGCCACGAAGACTGTTACGAGCGCGATGCCGAGCGAACGCCAATCCGCATCCTCGACGCCGAACCAATCCATGAGCCACTGCTGCTGCGAATTGCCGAATTCGACTACTTGATCATTCCAGAATGTGTTGGCCGCATCCCACATCAAGCGCAGCTGGGACAGCAGGGCGCTCTGTCGCATGAGTCTTCCAGGAACGGCTTCGCTTTCAGCAATCGCAGCATCGAGCCCGCGCTCGACTCGTTCTGGTGCAACTGCTGCGGTTGGATCTACGCGAACCCATCCTTTCCCGTCTAGCCAAACTTCGGACCACGCGTGCGCGTCCGACTGCCTCACGATGAGATAGCCGCCGAGCGGATTGAATTCGCCGCCTTGATATCCGGTCACCACACGCGCCGGGATGCCAGCTGCACGAGCGAGCATCGTGAACGCGGAAGCGAAGTGTTCGCAAAAGCCGCGCTTCGTCGTGAAGAGAAAGTCGTCGACGGAGTCGGCCTCCAAGCGTGGCGGTTCCAACGTGTAGAAGTATTCCTCCTGCCGAAATTTCGTCAGCACGGCACGAATGAAAGCCTCATCGCTGCCCGATTGCGCACGCAGTTGCTTGGCCAGCGCCATCGAGCGCGGATTGCGATTCTGCGGCAGGCGTAGATCCGCAAACCGCATGGCGTGCGGCAACGGCCCGGAAATCTCATAGCGAGTCGTCGATTGCATGTCGAAGGAGGTGAGCGCGCCAATCGGGTCGCGCGTGACCAACATGTGATCCGAGGTGCGCATCGCCTTGGGTCCAGTCCAATGGGACACCACGTCCAGCGGAAATACCCAGTTGCGCTGGGTGGGTTCCATCGTCAGACGATAGCGATACTCGCCGCCACGTGCCGTCACCGGCTGCATCAGAAATCCAGCGCGTGCACGCCGCCAGGTTCGGCCGTCGAAGTCGTGCAGAACAGGGCCGCGCCAATACCGCTCTCTAGGCGGCGGCAGTTCTCCTTCGAATCTCACGCGAAATGCGATTGCCCCTGAAATGCTGAGGTCGGATACATCGCCCGGACTCATTTCATCGCTGATGCCGGTGCTCGCTTGGCTGCGCGAAGGGACCGCCCAAAACTGGCCGGGCAGTCGTGGAAAGAACAGGAACAAGAGGATCGCCAGCGGCAGCGCTTGCAAGAACATCTTTCCAGTCAGCGTCATGGCTTCGCGCGCCGGCATCGGAAGCGTCGATTGGTGAATGCGCATGAGCGTGGCTGTGAGTAACCACGCGGTCACCAGCATGTACGGCAATTGCAGTAGCGACTGGTTGTAAAGAAAGGCAGCGAACAGCGAGAAGTACGACAAGAACACGATGACCGTCAGATCGCGCGTCGAACGTGTCTCGAGCAATTTGAATCCGGCCATCAATGCCAATAGTGCTGTGCCGGCTTCCACGCCGTTCAGCGTGCGATACGTGAGCAGCACTGCCAAAGAGCCGCCCAACGCGACGAGAATTCGCAACCACTTCGGCGGCAACGCGCTTTGGCGTAGTTCGATCACCAGTCGATACACCGCCGTGCATGCGCAGAGCATCGTCACCCAAAGCGGATAGTGAGAAACGTGCGGGGTAAGGGCGAGCGCGAGTCCTACGAGCACCCACTGGAGCTTGCGTCCGAACGGCGTCACCGCTTGCAGGTCACGCAGGGCCATCGAGATCGAATAGCGCAAGTGCGGTTAGGCATCGTTGCCGATGCGCAGGCCCGATGTTTTCGGGAATCTCTGTGCCTGGCAGTCTCAGGCCGAACGCACGGCCGGCTGCATACGCGTCTTCAATCCAGCGGCACAATTGTGCGAGGCGTGCTTCCGTATCGAGGCCCTGCAGCCCGTCCCAATCGAATCGATGCGAAGTGACGGCCGTGCCCGCAAAGAGTTTCACCTGCAAGGATTCATCGCGGGCGTACGCTTTCCATGCGATGCGTCTTGGCGAGTCGCCGGCATGGAATGCGCGCAATCCGGCAAATTCCTCATCGCCGCGCATCGAGTCCTGCGCGCCGCCCGTGTCGGTTTCAAATGGCGGCGGCATGCGACCTCTCGGCGCTGGCCGTGGATAGACGATGCAGCGCAAATCCATGTTCAGATAGGTCCACGCGCGAAATAGGCCGAAAGGATGTTCGGTTGCGACTTCGAATTGTTCGAGCTGCACCCAGCCGCGCTGGTCCGCTGGTCGAGTCAAGTTCATGACAACGCGGCTCGTCGCATCGATACGCTGCGGCGTCGTTCGCGTGTACTCGTTGCGCAGCTCGAGTTCAGGTCGTGCGAGCGTCGCCGAATTTTCTAGAGCAATGCGAAAGACGGCACTCTCTCCGGCGAAGACGGGCTCGGTTCCGGCAGAGCGGACTCGCACGCCCGCTAAGTTGCGATGGCAGTGATGCATCGCTGTGAGGCCGAGTCCGCCAAGCAAAAAGCTGAGGCCCAGCGCCAGGTTGTTGGCATAGTTCATCGCGCCGATGAACATCGCGAACAGCATCAATGCAAACGCTACGCCTAGTTTGGTCGGGAGAATGTAGATGCGGCGAGTCGAGATTGTGCTGGGGTCGGGATCTGTGCCGTAGCGCCGCCGCGCCCAGCGTTTGACTCGTCTGAAGAACCGATTGCGCATCGCGCGCCGGTCACATCACATCGACGGATTTGAGAACGAACTCGCCGATCTCTCGCGGCGTCTTGGCACTGGTGTCATCGCGCGGCTTGAGGCGATGTCCGACGATTGCGCCCAACACTGCTTGAACATCTTCTGGAATGACGCCTGAATGGCCGTGAATCAGCGCCCAGGATTGGGCGGCTCGCAACAGAGCGATTGCGGCGCGCGGAGACAAGCCGGCTTCGAACTTCGGCGACTCGCGCGTGAAGCGAACGATGGCTTGCACGTAATCGAGCAACGCATCGGAGACGTGCACGCCCGGAACCATCGTCTGCATCAACAAGAGCTGTTGTGCACTGAGCATCGGCGGCATCGTCGCGAGTAAGTCGCGGCGATCCTGTCCCATCAGCAGTTGTCGTTCGAGTTTCTCGTCGGGATAGCCGAGTTCGATGCGCATCAAGAACCGATCGAGCTGGGATTCGGGCAGAGGATAAGTACCAATCTGATAAACCGGATTCTGCGTGGCGATGACGAAGAACGGCGCTGCCATCGGATACGTCTGTCCATCCGCTGTGACCTGATGTTCCTCCATGGCCTCCAACAGCGCGCTTTGCGCTTTGGGCGTGGCGCGGTTCACTTCGTCCGCCAACACCAGCTGCGAGAAGATCGGCCCTTTGTGAAAGCGAAAATTGCTATTGCTGCGATCGAAGACCGATACGCCGATGATGTCGGCCGGCAATAAATCGCTCGTGAACTGGATGCGCTGATACGACAGTCCCAATGTCTCCGCGAGCGCATGCGCGAGAGTGGTTTTGCCTACACCCGGCACGTCCTCGATCAGTAGATGACCGCGCGCGAGCAGGCAACTCACGCATAAACGCAGTTGATGCTCCTTACCCAGGATCACTCGATTCAGTTGCGCGAGCGTCGCGCCAATCAGTTCGACCGGATCGGCTTGGGTGATGAGGGTGGGGACTGGATCCATGGTGATGCGGGATGGTGTGATGATGTGATGGCGTGATGAAGTGAACGGTGTAGGGCAACAGTAGATTTCGATCTGAGATCCCGCAAGTCATCGAGGTTTTTTCCGGCTAAGCAGCTAAGGTCTGCTTCGCTGCCGACCTACGCGCTTCACCCCATTACCTCATCACCCCATCACGTCTTCTTCAACATCTCCACGCGCTTTTCCTGCTCCTCGATCTGATCGACTTCCGTCGTGAAATTCGCAATGCGCGTGCGCTCCTGTTCGACCACTTCGGCCGGCGCATTGGCGACGAAGTTCTGGTTCGCGAGCTTCCCTTCGGCTTTGGCGAGTTCTTGACGTACCTTGACCTTTCGCTTCGCGAGGCGTGCGAGTTCCGCGTCCGGATCGTCTACGAGGCTTGAGAGCGGCGCATGAACTGCATGAGCATCGATCAACTGCAACGCAGTCGGCGGTAGCGCTGCCTCATCTTTGATGGCTTGAATCTCCGTGACATTCGCCAGGAACTGAATCAGAGCTGCATTTTCTTGAATGACCTTCCAGGCTTCAGCGCTCGGCGTCTTCACGAACAACGGCATCTGCCGCGAGCGCGGCACATCGAGCTGCCCACGGATCTGCCGCGCCCCCAGAATGGTTGCCTTGATCGGCACGATCGCTTCTTCCGCCGCGGCATCGTGTGGGAAGTCGCTGCGTTTCGGATACGGCTGCAGCATGATGGTCTTGCCTTCTCGACCCGCCCACGGCGCAACGCTCTGCCAGATCTCTTCCGTGATGAACGGCATCAGCGGATGCAGCATGCGTAACAATCCTTCGAGGACCTCCACGAGCGTGCGCTTCGTCGCTTGCTTTTGTGCATCAGAGGTGTGTTCAGACTGCAGCGTCGGCTTCGATAGTTCGAGATACCAATCGCAGTACTCGTACCAAGCAAACTCGTAGATCGCTTGTGCGGCGAGATCGAAACGATATTCGGCAAGGCGTGCTCGAACCGCTTCTACAGTCGCGCCGAGACGTGAGCGGATCCAGCGATCGGAGATCGATGCAGACTGTAGGCTGTAGGCTGTAGGCTGTAGGTCCGATGTCTTGTTCGGGTTTCCCGTTTCCCTTTTCTCGTTTCCCGACGCCTGACCTTCCACACTCATCAACACATAGCGCGCGGCATTCCACAGTTTGTTGCAGAAGTTCCGATAGCCGTCGATGCGCCCCAGCTCGAAGCGAATGTCGCGGCCCATCGTCGCGAGCGAGCAGAACGTGTAGCGCAATGCGTCGGCACCGTAGCTGGGAATTCCCGACGGAAATTGCTTGCGGGTGTTTTTTTCGATTTTGTCTTTGAGATGCGG
>DASTSB010000100.1:0-11489 GCA_035760885.1 Steroidobacteraceae bacterium
CGAACGTCAGCCGACCCACTTCGAGTTCTCCAACGTCGCTCGGCACGTCGCAGAGTCGAGTTCGACTGTGACGGACTCTCGCCGCAAAACGCACGTGTGTCTCATCGGCCTGAACAATCTGTCCGTGCTTGCGCCTCACTATGACAAGACGGGCGCGGCCGGCGAGCCCGTCCAACACACGCTTCTCGCCAGGGCGCTAATCAAACGGGGTTATGACGTCTCCATGATCACGGCGGATCATGGGCAGAAAGACGGTGAGGTGCGCGATGGCATTCGCATCTTTGCAGCCTACTCGCTCACCGCAGGACTGCCCGTACTGCGATTCTTTCACCCACGATGGAGCGGCCTGTGGGCAGCGATGAAGCGTGCGAACGCGGATGTGTACTACGTCAGTTGCGCCGGGGCGATCGTCGGGCAGGTGGGCCTGTTTTGCCGAATGCACGACAGGCCGTACGTATTCAGAATCGCCAGCGACGCAGATTGCGCACCCGATACCCTGGTGCTGAAGAAGTGGCAGTGGCGCGATAGTCGCCTGTACGCATACGGATTGCGCCATGCGAATACGGTGCTGGCGCAAAGCGAACACCAACGCAAGCTGCTGCAGAAAAACTACGCCGTTGACAGCAGGATCGCGTCGCTTTTGGTCGATGCGCCCGAAGAGCTGCGTTCGTTTTCACAGCGCGACATCGACGTGCTCTGGGTCAACAATCTGCGCGCGCTGAAGCGTCCGGATGTGTTTCTGCGCCTCGCAGACGATTTGCCGAGCTTGCGTTTCCACGTTGTGGGTGGCCCGGTACCGGGCGACCAGGCGTTCTACGAAACCACCAAGCAGCAGATGCAGCAGCGCGCGAACCTCACGTTCCACGGCGCCGTGCCATACGACGCCGTCAGTCAGTTCTATGCGCGTGCACGAGTGCTCGTGAACGTATCCGATATCGAAGGCTTTCCAAACTCGTATCTGCAGGCTTGGGTTCGCGGCACTCCCGTGGCGGCGTATTTCGATCCTGACGCGATGATCGTTCGACATCGGTTAGGCACTGCTGCGAAATCCTATGAAGAGCTGCTTGGCGCAGTCAGAACGTTGGCATCCGAGCAAGACGCGTGGGAGCGAGCGAGTACCCGCTCGCGAGCCTTTATGCGGGAAAGGTTCGGTGAAGATGCAACGGTCGATGCGTACGTATCCGCACTGCGAATTCGCGCCACTGAAAAGGTGAAAGCGTGAGTAATGTGTTGAACGTTGCTGCACCTCAGGTGGCGAATCGCATAGAAGTAGAACCTGCAAGGAATGCACTGCAGACGACGGCAGAAATGAGCCACTCGCTAGCACCCAGCGCGATCAATGTAGTGATGCTCGGTCCCGCTCTCGATGTCATGGGTGGGATTGCAAGCGTAGAGCGCCTGATCGTTGCGGGCGTGCCCGCCCACGTTCGCGTGCAGCATATTCCGACCATGCGCGATGGGGGCGGTCTCACGAAGGCATGGGTCTTTGCTGCGTCCGTGCTTCGCTTCAATCGTCAGTTGCGTCAAATGCCCGATGTCGTCCACGTTCACTTCGCGAGCGGTGCAAGTAGCAAACGTAAGATGATTTTGGCGGCGCTTGCGCAGCGTCGCGGTGCGCGCGTGATTCTTCATGCTCACGGCGGCTACTACAGAAATTATTGGGATCGGATCGGCGCGCGTGAGAAGGCGCTGGCTAGCCAAGTGTTTCGCAACGTCAGTGCATTGATTGTACTCGGTGAAAGCTGGCGGGATTTCTTCGCGTGTATCGGCGTTCCACGCTCGAAGATCGTCGTGCTGCCGAACCCAGTCTCTCTGCCCTCGAGTGTCCCAGTTCGTCATGCGAACTCGAAAGTGCGTGCCGTGTATTTGGGTCTGATGAGTCAAACGAAGGGCACCTTTGACTTGGTCGAGGCGGTTGAGCGTCTGCCGCGCCCGATGCGAGATCGATTGCATCTGGTCATCGCCGGCAACGGTGAGATCGCCGCCATTCGAAAGAAGGTCGAGGAGCGCGGCCTGCGCGCGTGCATCGAAGTGCGCGGTTGGCAAACCGCGCAGCAGCGCGATGATCTATTGGCACAATCGGAAATATTCGTGTTGCCTTCGTACTTCGAGGGCTTGCCCATGGCGATGTTGGAGGCGATGGCCTGGGGGCTCGCACCGGTTTGCACTCCGGTCGGCAGCGTCGGCGATGTGATCGCCTCAGAAGTGAACGGCTTGCTCGTTCGGCCTGGAGACATCGACGCACTTGCGGCGTCGCTAAGTCGATTGATCGAAGATTCAACTACTCGAGCGCGTATCGCTGCGCGAGCGAGGCTGAGCGTGGAGCCGCTTTCGTTGGATCGTTACGTGTCCAAATTGACGGCCGTGTACGCGGCAGTGGCCGCGAATCGACCGCTTACCGAGATTGTTTAGATGCAAGCGTTGGCGAAAGCGCTGAAGCGTTTGTCGGTGGGCGACACCGTCGTGCGCCGCAATCCGCTCTTCTATGCGGATGCGCGCGCGACGCTCGAACGATTGCTGGATGGCGACATCGCTGCACGCGAAGAGTGGACTCGAGAGACACTGGCAAAGACATTGTGGGTGGCACGTCGTACGGGTTATGGCCAGCAGATACCTCGTGGCGAAAACATCGAGAGCTGGCCACTGCTGCAGAAGGAACAGGTCCGCAACCATCCACGCGCGTTTCAATCCAGGAATTCGTGGCTGATCGCCAAAGCAAGCACGGGGGGAACTTCGGGAGCACCGTTGCAGCTCACACGTTCGCTCCGCGCGATCGTGTTCGAGCAAGCCTGCATCGATCAAATGATGGCGTTGCTGGGAGCGGGTCCGCGTAGCGCCAAGTGCGCGGTGCTAAGAACCGACGCCATCAAGGATCCGAACGATTTCAGTCCGCCATTCTGGGTCGAGGCGGGCGGAGGTCAGCGCCTGATTTTTTCCTGCAGCCATCTCAACGCGAAAACCGTCGGTGCGTACATAGCAGCGCTCGAGAAGTTCGCTCCCGACGTTTTGTGGGCGTATCCCACATCGCTGGAGGCGCTTTGCTTACTGCTTGAGCAGTCCGGGTCGAAACTGCGCGTTCCACGTGTGATGTCATCTTCCGAAGTACTGCATTCGCCAGTGTGGGATCTCGCTAAGAGCACACTCGAGTGCTCGTTGCTCGATTATTACGGTCAAGCGGAGCGGGTCGCGCTTGCGTATGCAACCTCTCCTGGCGAGTACCGGTTTCTGCCGGGCTATGCACACGTCGAGTTTCGGAAGGTGGCCACCGAGGGCGATCTAGCCACTTACGAAATTATCGGTACTTCGCTGTGGAATTTGGCGATGCCGCTGGTGCGATATGCAACCGGCGATCTGATTCGCTTACCGAAAAGTTGGGGCACGCGCGAGCTCAAAGAGTTGGCCTTCGGGGCGCGCACATTCGCAGGTGTGCTTGGCAGAGACAGTGACATCTTGCTTACGCCCGAGGGCGTGAAGGTGACGGGCATTAGCCACTTTCAACGCGATGTGAAGAACATCATGCGTATCCAGGTGGTGCAAGAAACTCAGCATGCGGTGATGGTACGCGTGCTCGCCAAACCCGCGTTCAATTCGCGCGATCACGAAGCGTTGCTGCACAACGTGCACGCCAAACTGCCGAGCACGATGCAAGTGCAAATCGAAGTCGCGGACAAGTTGGAGCGAACGGCGCTTGGCAAGACACCCTTCGTTATCCATCGCCCTGAAGTTAAGCAGCGGCTCCGCGAAATGCAGGCTCAGCGAGGTACAGCATGAACCTCGCATGGGCGGTGCGGCGTCTGAGCGCGATGAGTGCACCGGAAGTAGGCTATCGAATCAAGCAGAAGCTGCAGGCCAGTATCGAGAAGGTCGGACTGGTCGCGGACACGCCAGCGCCGAGCTTGAGTGCGGTAGGGCATGCGTGGGTTGAGGATCTGCCGAGACAGTTCGAACCGCGCAAATACTCGCAGGCTGCCGACATGGTCTTGGCTGGGCATTTCCCGGTGTTCGCAATGCGCTCAGCTCAGCTCGGATTCCCGCCGCAGTGGAATCGCGACCCGAAAACCGGTCGCATTGCACCTCTGGTATTCGGCAAGACATTGGATTATCGCGACGAACAGCTCGTCGGCGACATCAAGTATTTGTGGGAGCCTAGCCGTCACGCGCAGCTGGTCACGTTGGCGCAGGCTTGGCATCTCACCGGGAACCATAAGTACGCGCACGGTTGCCGAACTCTCCTTGAGTCATGGTTCGCGCAATGCCCCCATCGATTAGGTGTCCACTGGACGAGCAGTCTCGAGCATGCGATTCGACTGTTGAACTGGTCGTTCGCATGGCATCTGTTGGGCGGACTTGAGTCGCCACTATTTCGAGGCGCGACGGGTCAGACGTTTCAGCGGCGCTGGCTTGCGAGTATCCACCAGCACTGCGCGTTCATCGCGAGTCATTTGTCGCGATTCTCGTCTGCAAATAATCACCTGCTAGGCGAGCTATGCGGATTGTTCGTCGCTGCGACGACGTGGCCGTTCTGGAAACGCAGCCGTCAATGGCAGCGGCTGTCGCATGACGAGTTTGAAGAGCAGGCCTTGATTCAGAACTATCCTGATGGCGCCAATCGCGAGCAGGCGAATTGGTACCACTACGAGGTTGCTGAGATGCTGCTGATCGCCGGGCTCGTGGCTCGTAAGAATCAAGCGGATTTCAGTGCGCAGTATTGGCAACGTCTGCAGAGCATGCTGGATTACGTCGCGAGCATCATGGATGCGGGTGGGCACGTGCCGAATTTCGGTGATGCGGACGACGCCATTATCGCACCCCTGGATCCCGCGCCGAACCTCGATGTGTATCGCTCATTGCTCGCAACGGGTGCTGTGTTGTTCGATTGCGCAGAGTACAAGTTCAAAGCGGGCGCTTGCATAGACGATAAGACCCGGTGGTTCCTGGGTGATGCCGCTGCGGATGCATATCGAACCGTGGACGCGAGTCCAGCACGGCTGCCGGTCAAAACTCGCTTCCCAGATGCTGGGTATTACATTCTCGGCGCGGAGTTCGAGACTGTGCGCGAGATCAAGATCGTTGCAGACGCCGGTCCGCTAGGGTTTCTGTCGATCGCCGCTCACGGTCACGCGGATGCGCTGTCGTTTACGTTGAGTGCAGGCGGACGAGAGTTGCTCGTCGATTCGGGTACGTTCGCATACCACACTCAGAAGCAGTGGCGCGATTACTTCCGTGGCACGTCTGCTCACAATACGTTGCGGATCGATGAACAAGACCAATCCGTGAGCGGTGGAAATTTTCTTTGGACACGGCACGCGCGGGCACGATTGGTGGAGTTCGAGGAGTCCGGTGCAGTTCAGCGTTGGCGTGCGGAGCACGACGGATACGAGCGATTGCGCGACCCCGTGCTGCATTGTCGCGAACTCTTGTTCGACACAGCTGCCGCGATGCTGACGGTGGTCGATGATATTCAATGTCGAGGCTCGCACAAGGCGGAACTGTTTTGGCACTTCGCAGAGTCATGCGAGGTGACTGTTTCGGGCAGCGATCTAGCCGTCACGCTCGATGACATCACCATGACAGGTGCGTTGCCGGAAGGACTCGAGGTAGATCTGTATCGCGGTTCTGAATCGCCGCTGCTCGGATGGATTTCGCGCGCTTTCGACACGCGGACAGCGATAACGACGCTGCGAGCGCACGGAATCGTCAATGGTCCGGTGCGTTTCGTCACTCAATTCAAGATTCAGTTTGCAGTGCCTGAGCTCGAGAAGGTAGCGAAGGACGATGCAATGGAGGTTTCTTAGATGTGCGGCCTCGCTGGTTTTTTGAGTCGCGATCCAGTCAGCGACTTTGAAAAAGCAACTGTGCTTCCCGCGATGGCGGCGGCGATTGCTCATCGCGGGCCAGATGATGAGGGATTTTGGAGCGATGCCGGCGCCGGCATCGCGTTGTGCCATCGTCGCTTGTCCATCCTTGATCTGTCGCCGCTCGGCCATCAGCCCATGTTTTCGGCGAGCGACCGCTATGTCATCGTGTTCAACGGCGAAATCTATAACTATCGGGATCTGCGCCACGAGTTAATGGCGTTGGGAAGCAGTTTCAAAGGCGGATCCGATACCGAAGTGTTGCTCGCTGCGGTGGAGCAATGGGGTCTGGAGCGAACGCTCGAACGCAGTGCAGGCATGTTTGCGTTCGCATTGTGGGACCGTCTGGAGAGAACGCTCGTCCTTGCTCGAGATCGCTTCGGCGAGAAGCCGCTTTACTTCGGTGTGGTGGGTCGCACGTTGTTGTTCGGATCCGAGCTCAAGGCTCTTCGCATGCATCCGGCATGGACCAACGAGATCGATCGCGACGCATTGGCGCTCATGATGCAGCAGGACTACATACCTGCGCCGTTCAGCATCTTCAAGGGTATTCGCAAGGTTCTCGCGGGCGCCTTCGTACGAGTGCAAGTTCGCAACGACGGCTTCCGCATCGACGAACAGCGCTACTGGCGTCCGGAACGGCTATTCGACTCGGAAGCTGACTCTGCGACGAGCGCCGAAGATGCGCTCGCCAGCGTTGAACGAGCGCTCACAGTATCGGTCGAGCGCCAGATGATTGCAGACGTGCCGCTCGGCGCGTTTCTCTCCGGCGGCACCGATTCGTCGCTTGTCGTCGCATTGATGCAGAAGATGGCTTCGCAGCCGGTGCGCACCTTTTCAATTGGATTTTCTGAGAGCGAGTACGACGAGTCGCCGTTCGCACGTGCGGTCGCAAAGCATTTGGGAACGCATCACACTGAATATACGGTGACCCCGCGCGATTGCCTGGACGTTATTCCGTTATTGCCACAGATATATGACGAGCCTTTCGCGGACCAATCGCAAATACCCACCTATCTCGTAAGCAAGCTAGCGCGGCGAGATGTCACGGTGGCGCTATCGGGCGATGGCGGCGATGAGCTGTTCGGCGGATATGGGCGCTATCGCATCGCAATGAGCAAATGGCAGAGCTTGCGTCGGGTGCCGCGTGCACTGCGAGCGGGAGGTCGGGCGATCGTCGAAAGAATTCCACTCGGCGCGCTGCAATTGGCGACGAGTCCCGCGAACATCTTGGCGCGCGGTCAGGCCCACGGCATTGCAGATCGTTTGCACGAGCGTTCTTCGCGATGGGCGGCCGCCACGTTGCGAGACTTCTACCGGGTGGGATTGAAGCGTTGGCAATTGCCGCATCAGCCGGTTCTTGGCGTCAGTGCACTGGATCTGGAAATGCCGGATGCAATTCGGCTGCAGCATGCCGACGGCCTGAAGCAGATGATGCACTTCGATACGTGCTGCTATCTGCCCGACGACATTTTGGTGAAGGTCGATCGGGCCGCAATGGCGGTATCGCTCGAAACGCGCGTGCCGATCTTGGATGTCGATGTTGCCAAAGCAGCGTGGCAAATCCCTTCGTCTATTCTCATGAAAGATGGGCGCGGCAAATGGGTGTTGCGCGAACTCCTGTCGCGACACATTCCGAGAGATCTGATCAATCGTCCCAAGAAGGGATTTGCCGTGCCGATCGCCCGCTGGCTGCGCGCCGATTTGCGTGGATGGGCGTCGAGTTTGCTCGATCCGTATCGATTACGTCAGGAAGGCTACTTCGATGCGGCGATGGTGCAGCGCCGTTGGCGACAGCATTTAACCGGCCAAGCCAACTGGCATTCTCATTTGTGGAATGTGCTGATGTTCCAGGCATGGTTGGAAAAATGGCAAGGGGAGCGCATCGCGCAGACAAGTCATGCTCGAGCAAGCTGATTCTGCTGCGGTCGGCACCATCACCGAGCGGCCGCGATCCATCGCAGCAGGCCGCGTCGTGAGTCGCGGCGATCGTGTGTTGTTCTTGCTGAGTACACTCAGCATCGGCGGCTCCGAGCGCAAGGTCGTCAAGCTCTCCAATGCGTTGGTGCAAGAAGGGCGGCATGTCACCGTGGCCTACCTCAATGGCCCCGATCCGCTGAAAGAGCAGTTCGATTCGAAGGTTGAGCTGATTAACTTGGAGCGAAGCGGGAAGTTCTCGGTCGCCTCTTTGCGAAGGCTCGCTGCAATCGTCGAGGGAGAGCACATCGATACAGTCGTTGCCGTCAATCTGTACGCAATGCTCTATGCCGCGCTCCTGAAAAGGATCACGCGTCGAGCGCGCGACGTTCGGTTCCTTGCTTCTCTGAATACGACGGACTTCAACACTCGCAAGGCTAAGATTCAGCTCGTGCTGTATCGACCGCTGTTGCGAATGATGGATCGGCTCATCTTTGGAGCGGAATATCAGCGCGGCTTGTGGCGCTCTCAACATTTGCGACGCCGAGCGCCGGCCAGTTCCGTGCTGTACAACGGCGTGGATACCGAGCATTTCTCACGCACTCAAGTCGAGCCGTTTCTGATTCCGGGATGGCCGACACAGCGAATAGTGATCGGCACAGTGGGCGTGTTGCGGCCAGAGAAGTCGCACGATCTTTTGCTCAAAGCCGCCGCGGCAATGGTCCAACGCGGCCACGACGTGGGTGTACTCCTTGTTGGCGATGGGCCGCAGGAGCCTGCTCTGCGGCGTCTTGCTGTCGAACTGAAACTCCACGAACGAATCTGCTTCTCTGGATCCGCTCGCGACGTGCGGCCTTATCTCGCCGCAATGGACGTTTTCGTGCTGACCTCGACGGCGGTGGAGACGTTCTCGAATGCGGCGCTGGAAGCACTAGCAATGGAGTGTCCGGTCGTGTGCAGTGCAATCGGCGGCATGCCTGAGATGTTGCGCGATGGCGGTGGCATGACATACCGCATCGGCGATCTAGATGAGCTGATCGCTCAGCTTGAAAGCGTGGTCATGTCGAGTTCATCTCGATCGTTGCTTGCGCAACAGGGAAGGGCGTCCGTGCTGCGACGTTTCAGTCTCGATACGATGGTCTCCGAATTTCGAGCGTTGATTCAGTCTGACCCGCGGTCTTAGCGCTACGCATCGCCGGAACCCGCAAGACGACCTGGGCATTGCAGCCCGACTGTGTGGCAAAGAGGCCGCAATCATGGGAATTCGACAATGACGATGCAGCAATCCGTACCGATCCCTCTGCTTTGGACCGGAGGATGGGACTCGACCTTTCGCTTGCTCCAGGCTGTGCTCGTACAGAAGCAGGCGGTGCAGCCGTACTACTTGATCGATCGCCTGCACTACCGGCCGGGCGTGCCCGAAGAACAGAAGGCGATGCAGAAAATCCGCGACGTATTGGCATCGAAGGATCGCGAAGCGGCGGCGCGGCTACTGCCCACGATCACGACGGCGGTTGCGGAGATCACATTGGATTCGCAGCTCAATGCCGCGTACGAAAAATGTCTAAAGATCGGGTTCATCGGCGGCCAGTATGAGTGGCTGGCTAATTACTGTTTGCTGCACGGCATCGACGGCATGGAACTGTCGATCCACAAGGACGACAAGGCGCGCAACCTGCTCGAACCGCTCATCGATGTGTCGCGCTCGCGCCTGGATACTCGTCACACCGGCGATGGGCGTTACGAGCTGTTCAAACGATTTCGCTTTCCGATCTTCGACAAGACGAAGCAGGAAATGCGCGAGGAAGCGCGATTGCATGGTTTCGAAGATTTGATGCTGCTGACCTGGTTCTGTCATCGACCTCGTCGTGGGCAACCGTGCGGGACCTGCAATCCGTGCATCTACACCATCGATGAAGGATTGGGAGATCGCATTCCGCCGCTTAGCCGATTGAGGTATCACGTGAGAGTCGTGCCTCGAGTGCGGCATTGGTTGACTCGACACCCGCATTTCTATGGTCAGGTGCGGGCGTTGTATCGACGCGTGAGAGGGCGATCACGGGCGAGTGCGACTGTGGCGACGCAGTCGTAAGGACGCCAACGGCCGGCGTTTCAGAAGCAGGCGCACCGAACGTTCCATCGGCGGCGGCTTTTCGGTAACACAAAAAGGAACCGTTTTGCAGTAGCGCTAGATGGAGTGCTCGCGCGCGCTCCTGATACGCTGGTCGCGACACTCTTGTTTCCCTTATCCAGAACGACGGCATGCACTCGATCAGGTAAGGTAAGCGGCCTTGCGAGAGCAGCTACGATGACCCACGAACCGCAATCCACTTCACACGTGCTGATGATTCGGCCCGTGCGTTTCATTGGCAATCCGCAGACGAGCGGATCGAATCGTTTTCAGAGTGTGACCTCGCACAAGGACGACGCTCCCGTGCAGCAGGCCGCACTCGCTGAGTTCAACGCCCTGGCGTCTGCATTGCGCAATGCTAGCGTCGGCGTGATCGACTTCGAAGACACGCTAACTCCCCACACGCCCGACTCCATCTTTCCGAACAACTGGGTCAGTTTTCATGCGGAGGGTACTGCCGTCTTGTATCCGATGCTCGCGGAGAACCGACGTGCCGAGCGTCGCATGGACTTGTTGGAGGCGTTGAGCCATCAGCATGGGTTCCGGATCAGTCGCGTGGTCGATCTGACGCATTACGAGACCAGCGGCAAAGCGTTGGAAGGCACCGGCAGTTTGGTCTTGGACCGTCCGAACCGAATCGCGTATGCGTGCGTGTCCCCGCGCACCGATATGGATGTGCTCGGCGATTTCGCGCAGCAACTTGACTATGAGCTGGTGGTGTTCGAAGCGAACGATCGCAATGGCGCGGCGATTTATCACACCAACGTATTGATGTGCGTTGGAGAAAACTTTGCGGCGATCTGCAGCGAGTGTATTCGTGAGGACGAGAGAGCAGGAGTGCTGAGGTCTCTGGAGCGTACCGCTCACGAGATCGTGCACTTGAGCCTCGAGCAGATGGAGCGCTTCGCCGGCAATATGCTCGAGGTTCGCACGAGCGCGGGCGAGAAGCGACTGGCGATGTCTCGAAGTGCAGAACAATCGCTGTCGGCCGAACAACGCAATCATCTGGTTCAGCTTTGCGGCCCCATCGTCAGCGCACCAATACCGACGATCGAACGCCATGGTGGCGGCAGCGTCCGATGCATGTTGGCCGAGGTGCATTTGCCCTCGCGGGTGTAACGGTACGCATTAACTCTTCCTCCCCTTGGACACCCAACAACCAAGTCCTCCTCTTGGACACCCAACGACCAAGGGCGAGATCCTTTTTTGTCCGGACACCTTTTTTGTCCGGACACCCATCAACCTTGTCGAAAGTGCCGAAGGCTCTCTTCTAACTGGACACGCACCGATTTAGTCTGCAAACGTCGAGATAGTCGCGATCACCGATCTCTCAAGGTGCGTACGCTCTGCGCATGGGCTACGCACGCAAGCACCTGATCTCACTTCAAGACACCCCGTACTACCATGTGGTATCTCGATGCGTGCGTCGGGCGTGGCTGTGGGGCCAGGATGAATTCGCCGGGCGCGACTACTCCCACCGCAAGCAATGGGTCATCGACCGGATCGCGGAACTGGCCGGCATCTTTGCGATCGAGATCTGCGCCTATGCGGTCATGTCCAATCACTATCATCTCGTGGTGTATGTG
>DASTSB010000101.1:0-3195 GCA_035760885.1 Steroidobacteraceae bacterium
GTTGAGCCGCCCGAGCTTCGGTTGAGCCTCGACTTGAACGCCAATGCTGTCGATGCGCGGCTCCCACAAGATGAGAGCTTGTTCGACACGATGACGAGCCAGCGCCATCGTGTGCATGTTGATGGGCTCGAACAACAAGGCACGCAAACCAGCGCCGAAGTCCGGTCGCATCACGCGCTCGCCCAAGTCGGTGTCGAGGATGATGCGAATGGCTTGGCGAATGTCCTCCTCGTACTCGGCGATTGCGAGGCGTCCCGAGTCATCGACGTTTACCGGGAAAGCGAAGCCACGGCCGAGGAAGGCTTTGGGATCGGGAGCTTGATCGCGCGCAGCCATCGCTAGCCTCCGATGATCACGTTCGGCGAGCCGCTGACGATGCTCGCGCCGCAACCAGTCGAGTCGAACTGGCGGATGGCAGGCAATCCGTTGATGAGCACGCTGGTACTGCCGCCGACGAGTGGATTGCCGCCGTGCGGACCGGCCAGCGGCGGCATGAGGCATACGTGTTTATCCGTTGCGCGTGCAGCGGGAAAGAAGTTGATCGTCACGTTCGGAGATCCTTGCACGATCAAGCCTGGGTGATTACTGGCGTCGAGAAAGCGAGCGGCGGCTGGCATCGTCATCTCCTCAATTGATGTTGACCGTCTTGCCCTTCACCGAGCAGATACCGTCGGCCTTGAACTCCGCGAGTCCTTTGCTCTGCACCGTCAACAGCGTTTTTGCATTGATCTCCACTACCGGCGCATCGAGCGTGAGCTTGGTCTTCGCGCTGATCGTGACGTCGCCGGCCTTGCCGATCGTGACTTTTGCAAATGGCGTGCTGATCTCCGCCTTCTCCAGGTCGAGCGTGATCGTCGAATTCGTGTTCGATGCTAACGTCACCGATTGCGTCGCTTCATCGAACGAAAGTTCATGCCCGAGCGGCGTGCGGATCTTGCGTTTGGTGATTGCATCGGTCGGCGACAGCGAAGGCGGACGATCTTGCGTGTTCCAACAGGTGCCGAGCACGTACGGCTCACGCACATCGCCATGATTGAATGCGACGAGCACCTCATCGCCGATTTGCGGCACGAAATAGGAACCCATGCCGCTACCGGCCATCTGCGAGGAGAGCCGCGCCCACGGCGTGTATCCGGGTAGCCAGGGCAACTGCAGTTGCACGCGAGCTTCACCCGTGCAATCGATGTTGTTCAGCACCGTCGCGACCGACACGCCGAAGATTTTGTTCTCCGAGGGTTTCGACTCGAAGTTCTGCGTCAGCCCATATTTCACAGCTTCATTAGCCATAGACATCCTCGATTCAGAACGACAGGCGCACCGGAACCGCGCCTTGATCCGCCAGCGGGATCGAGCCAAACCAAATTTCTTTGCGCGCTTCGAATTGCGTGCGAAAGCCGCCGCCATCGATCGTGTGCGTGACCGAGGTCGCACGGTACAGACCGCCGAACTCCTCACCCGCGCCTTCAATGCGAATGACATTGCCCGGTCGCATCGTGGCGTCACCCAGCACGGTGCCGGTAGCGGTCAAACGTTTGTTGAGCTTCGGGATCAACTCGGAGACAAGCTTGCGCGGAATCGAGGTCGGCGTGAGCGGCTCCTCGATCATGTAGTCACCGGGCTGCATGCCGATCGGCACGACGCCGGGATAGACCGCGAGCGTGAGGCTCATGCGATCCCAATCGAAGCCGAGCGTGATCGTGAACGTCATCTTGATCGCAGGGATCCACACGAACCCGCCGACGGTGAAGAGCTGCCCGACTCTGGAGACACGCGGTGCGAAGTCGATCAGTGAGCGTCCGTAGCCGAAGGTGAAATCGGGCTGCAAGCGATCGAGCGATGAGGTGAAGCGCAGCAGGTGGCCGCCGACCGGACCGTCATGCTCGACGAGCACGTCCCAACCGTTCTCCGCCGCGATCTTGTTGAGGAAGTCGTAGTCGCTCTCGTTCGCCTGCTTGCGAATCACCTTCTGCGCCGAGTAGGGATCGGTCACTGCCACGAAGGTATCGACGCCGCCGAGAATGATCGAGAGCGCGGCGCCGACGGGATCGAAGATCGGCAGCAGCAAATTCTCCAGCGTGACGATGCTCGCGGTAGCGATGTCGGGCAGCGGCAAATTGCCTGGGCACGGCAGGGGAATCGCAAACCAGCGCACCTTCTTGCCGTCACGCATAGTGTGGCGACGATCGTGTGCAGTGATCGTAAACATCGGCATGCCGCCGGAAGGAAAACTCGCGGCGCGCGCGACCACTTCGCCGTCGAACACCTGCGTGAGAGGATCGGGCGCGTAGCCCAATTTGAGCGTGAGCGAGGTATCGAGCTTGAACGACGGACTGTCGAGCCAGCGCAGCTTTTCATTCGCGAGCGTCACCTCGACTTCATCGAGTCCGTCGTATCCGGTCTGGCAACGCACACTCGAGATCGACGCGCGCAAATCCGCAGGCGCGGGCTTGCCGTCCAGCAGCAGCGTGAATTCCGGTGCAAAGCGCGGGTTGGCGGCCATGGTGGTCCTTAGGAATAGACCTTGCCCGTATCCGGATCGCGATACGGTAGATTCGGCAACAACAACTTGGCGCCCGGGTTCAAATTGCGGGCACGCTGCAAGCGATTGGCGACCGCAATCACGCGCCACAGACGCGGATCGCCATATTCAGCGCCCGCAATGGACGAAAGCGTTTCGCCCTCGATCACTACATGACGCTTGGAATAATCGCTGGTCTCGCGCTTGACCTCCTTCGCCTCCAAATCGATGTTGCGATATTCGTTGAACGTGACGTTGAGCCGCGCACGCACAGGGATGCCTGTGGGAAGGAACATCACGAAGCGCTGTGTCACGCGCGCCAACACACAAGTGAACGCGAGCGAACCCCACGTGAAAAGCAGCACGGGCGGAGCATGCGTGGTCGGCTCGATCGACATCAGATCGGTGACTTTCTTCACCAACACGCGCACGTCCGACTGCGCCTCGTTCACGACCGTGCTGCCGACCTTGTGTTTCTCGTAAGAGTCCAGGAACAACTCCATCTCGAGCGTCTGCAGATTGCCGTTCACGAACTGCAGGATCGGCGCCGACAAACCCGGAATTGAAGCTTGCGCGTAGTTGATGTCGCGATTGAGGGTGTATTCCTCGGGATTGAACTGCACCGGGATCTTCTCCCCGGTCACCGTGTTGGTCAGTAGTGCCTTCTCCAACGACAT
>DASTSB010000102.1:0-5210 GCA_035760885.1 Steroidobacteraceae bacterium
CCACTTGCTCGCTGCGATCCACGGTTTGCGGCTTCGAGTCGGCAGCCCATGCCGAACTGCCCCAGATGGAGCCCGCCACAACGAGTGCACCGGCAGCGACCGCCGAGCGCGAAGGATTGAAAGAGTGACCCACTTGCGGCCTCAGATTGCGGACGCAACCAGGCCTGAACGATCGACGGTTCATGCGCTTCCCCCAATTAGCCTCTTTTCGATGTACGCGACAGCCGCGACTGCTGCTTTCAGTGCGGCTGCGTGTGCTGAGGCGGTGCCGGTCCCCCCGCCCGAAGGCGTTCTTATCGGCACCACACGGCTCAGCGAGAGCGATGCTACCGCTGGCAAAGTTGACTTCGCAAGTGAAACTTAACTTTGCTAATGAAAACGCCGCGAACGCGGTCGTCGGTTGAGAAACGCGGTCGTCGGTTGAGAGTTGACGGTTGGCAGCAAGACGCGGATCGGGCACCACTACACTTCACACCCGACACGCGCAGCGCACACCACCCGCCTGCGCGGGTGCGACCGGCTTCGGACTCCGTGCTCTCCGTGTCCTCCGTGTGACATCCGCTTCTTCGTTGTCGGTTGGCTGTTAGCAGCAAGACGCGGATTGGGCGCCACTACACTTCACACCCGACACGCGCAGCGCAGACGTATATGATTGAGCTGGTTGCGAGCGCAGCAGTGGATGAGTCAATCGCGCGCTCGATGCCGCACTCGATTCAACGCACTCAGAAAACAACCTATGCCTAAGCGGAAAAGCACGTCCTCGCGGGCCAGCGCGCGCACGGAACAGTCCACGCCTAAATATCGGGCCCCGGCGCTCGAAAAGGGATTGGACGTTCTGGAACTGCTTGCGGCCGAGAGGGCACCGATGACGCTTTCCGAGATTTCGGGACGACTGGGTCGCTCTGCCGGCGAGCTATTCCGGATGTTGCAGGTCCTCGAGTACAAGCACTTCATCAAGCAAGCGCCAGGCGGCATTGGCTATGCGCTGACGAACAAACTGTTTGCGCTAGGAATGGCGCAAGCACCGATTCGCTCGTTACTAGATGTGGCCATTCCAGTCATGCGCCGCCTGAGCATGGCGATCGATCAGTCATGTCACATCGCCGTTCCCTCGGAAGACCAGATCGTCGTCGTTGCGCGCGTCGAACGCCCCGGAGACCTGGGATTCTCAGTGCGCGTCGGATACCGACGCGACATCACTCAAGCCGCATCCGGTCTCGTGCTCTTTGCGTATCAAAGCGACGACGTGCGTCGCCTGTGGCTAAAGAACTGCGGATTGCGCGGGGCTGCGGCGGATGATTTCCTCGCACGCGCCGATGCTGTGAAAGTTCGCGGTCATCACCAAGAACCGAGCCACTTCGTCCAAGGCATCGTGGATCTCTCCGCCCCAATCTTGCGCAGCGACTCAGCCATTGCCGCCCTCACCTGCCCCTTCGTGCAAAGCGTCCCCCTCACTGTTCCTCGCGAACGAGCAATTACACAGATTCGCGAAGCCGCGGATCACATTTCCCGTGAGTTGGCGTTGGGGGATTACTACTAAAGGGGTGATGAGTGATGACGTAATGGAGTGAACGGCGAAGCTCACCAGGCGTCGGCACATCATCTCATCACGAATCAACTCATCATCTAGTCAAGACGGACACACAATCTTGTTCGGGGAACGGGTAACTGGGAACAGGGAACGGACGCATTCGCGATCCGATGGAAACCGTGACTCCTCACTCGTGACCCGTGACTCGTGACCTGACCATTTCTCGAGGTTCATCAATGACGACGGCCGAAACACAGCCAAGAACGTATCGCTACGCTCTCTCGCTCATCATCGCCCTGTTCCTCATGTGGGGCATCGCGAACAGTCTGAATGACGTGTTGGTGGCGCAGTTTCGGAAGGCATTCGAGCTGAATGACTTTCAGTCGGGGTTGGTGCAGTCGGCGTTCTATATCGGTTACTTTAGCTTTTCGATTCCGGCGTCGTTGTTCATGTCGCGATTCGGATATCGCGCAGCGATCATCTTGGGATTGGTGCTGTACGCCGCGGGCGCATTCTTGTTTTATCCGGCCGCGGAGCTGCAGCGATACGGATTCTTTTTGGGCGCGCTATTCGTGATCGCGAGTGGCTTGGCCTTTCTGGAGACGTCCGCGAATCCGCTCATGACCGTCCTCGGTCCGCCGGAATCCGCGGATCGGCGGCTGAACTTTGCACAATCGTTCAATCCTCTCGGCGCGATCACGGGTGCGGCACTCGGCAGTCATTTGATCTTCTCCGATGTGCATTATTCGCCCGAGCAACTGCAGCAGCTCACACAGGTGCAGCTGGAAGCCTATTACCGCACTGAAGCTCACGCGGTGCAGTTGCCTTATCTCCTGCTCGGCTCTCTCGTATTGATTTGGGCCGTCTTGGTCGCTTGCGCCAAGTTCCCGCCGATCGAAGAGAACCGCGATAGCACAGCCGAGCAACCCTCCGGTTTCCGAGCACTCCTCAAGCACAAACACTTTTGGTACGGCGTCGTCGCTCAGTTCTTCTATGTGGGCGCGCAGGTTGGAATTTGGAGTTACGTGATTCGCTACACGCAGTTCAACTTTCCCGGCACCACAGAAAAAGCCGCGTCGCATTACCTCACCGCTTCGCTCGTGCTTTTCATGATCGGACGCTTCGTCGGCACCTATTTGATGAAACGCTATTCGGCGGCACGTCTCATGGCGATCTTTGCGTTCGCCAACGTGTTGTTGGTTGGCGTCGCGATTTTCGGCTCGCACACCGGCCTCTACGCACTCGTCTGTGCCAGCTTCTTCATGTCGATCATGTTCCCGACGATATTCTCGTTGAGTTTGCGAGGCCTCGGCGCGGCCACGAAGGCTGGATCCTCGTTTCTCGTGATGGCGATCGTTGGCGGTGCCGCGCTGACAGCGATCATGGGACAGATCTCGGTCGCTTCATCGATCAACACGGCGCTGTGCGTACCGATGGTGTGCTTCGTCGTGATTCTCGCGTTCTCGTGGAGTTCGCGTGAGCGCGTAAAAATGAATTAGGCCCCGCGACAAAACTTGGGATTGAAACGACGGACGACTGCGTCGTCAGGAAGGCCATGGGCAGGAGGGATCCTCGCCGATCAGGAGGGCCTAACGGCAGGACAGAATTGGATCCGCGTGGGTACCGATTTCCACAGACGACACGGAGAGCACGGAGGGTCCAAAGAGCGCCGCATTAGTGAGTGGCGGTCGCCATGGCTTTCCATCATCCGTTCGTGGTGAGCCTGTCGAACCACCCGTCGCGGTGATCCTGATTTCATCGAAGTATCACACCATGCCCTTCGACGGGGCTCAGGGCGAACGGAAACGTTGTATTGATCGAAGTCTGCTCCAACCTCTGCTCCGACGACCTCCTTCTTTCCGAATCTGGCCTGCGCGTAGCGCTTCCTTGCCAACGGCTTCCCTGACAATGGCTACCTTGCGCAACGCGCTTCCTCTTCGCTGAAGAAGGACGAAGAGATCTCACACGGAGGACACGGAGAGTACGGAGCAAGAGTGTGCGCGGACGTGTGAAGTGGAGTGTGAAGGCTGCCCTTCGACGGGCTCAGGGCGAACGGAAGAAATGGATTCGATTTGATTTGAGCCGCGCGCTCACTCTGGCCTGCGCGTAGCGCTCCCTTGCCAATGGCTTCCCTGCCAACGGCTACCTTGCGCAACGCGCTTCCTGTTCATACTTCTGGCCTGCGCGTGAGCGCTCGCCTGCCAATGGCTTGCTTGCCGTAGGCTTGCTTGCCGAAGGCGGCTAGCTTCTTTTTCCGTTCTGCCCTGACGCCAGTCCTTCCTGACGCAACGCGTCCTTCCTGCCGAAGGCCCTCCTGACGACAAAGTCGTCCGTCGCTTATCCGATCCTCCATCGACGTGCTTCGTGATCATCGGTACCGTTTTATTGGTATTCTCTCCTTTCATTTATGAATTCCGCCACGCCCATTCCTTCCAAGAAAAATCCGACCCGCAAGTTGGGGCGGTCGGCGCTGGACGTTCCGGTGCTTGGATTGGGATGCGCGGCGCTCGGCAATCTGTATCGACCAATCAGCGATGACGACGCACAGTCGACTTTACGATGCGCACTAAGTCGCGGCTGGGATTTGTTCGACACCGCGCCGTTTTACGGATTTGGTCTCAGTGAAATGCGCCTTGGCCAGGAACTCGCAACGGTATCGAAGCGGCCTGTGCTTTCAACGAAGGTAGGAAGGCGATTAGTGCCGTGCGAGCTCGAAGACGAGTTCGCGGTTCGTCATGGCTATGCCTCACCGATGCCGTTCGAACCGGTTTTCGATTACTCCTACGACGGCGTGATGCGTTCGCATGAAGCCAGCTTGCGCCGCTTACAAGTAGATCGTGTGGACATCCTACTCGCCCACGACATCGGTCCTGTAACGCATGGCGATCAAGATGGTGAGCGTCGCGCAGAATTCTTGCAGGGTGGATTGAAAGCGATGCAGACGCTAAAAGAGACTGGCCAGGTGCGCGCAATCGGATTGGGCGTGAACGAATGGCAGATCTGCGTCGATCTCATCGATGCCGCCGACTTCGATTGTTTCCTACTCGCCGGCCGCTATTCGTTGTTGGATCAGTCCGCATTGCCGTTGTTGCTGCCACGATGCGCGCAACGGGGTGTGTCATTGATGATCGGGGGCGTGTTCAATTCAGGCATCCTCGTGAACGGCAGCGCGCAGGCCGCCCAATCTCACTACGATTACGCCGCACCTTCGCAGTCGATCGTCGATCGCGTTCGGAAACTCGAGTCCATCTGCGCGCGCTTCAATGTGAAGCTGCCTGCGGCCGCACTGCAATTTCCTCTCGCTCATCCGCAAGTCGCCTGTGTGCTTGTCGGCTGCGCCAAGATGGCCGAAGTCGAACAAGCCGATACATGGTTCTCAGAACCGATTAGCCCTGAATTCTGGAGTGCGTTGATTGCGGCAGAGTTGCTGCCTGAAAGCGCTCCAGTGCCCAAGCAGGCATGCGCATGAGCTCGCACATCGATAGCCACCAGCACTTTTGGACCGTCAGCAACGGCACAGCGCTTTGGCCCACACCAGAGGAAGGATCGATCTATCGCGACTATGCGCCAGCCGACCTCACTCCTGAACTCGAGCACACGGGCGTCGGCGGAACGGTGCTGGTGCAGTCCGATCCACTGGAAGCCCACACACGAGAATTGCTAAAGCTCGCGCGCGCGC
>DASTSB010000103.1:0-20385 GCA_035760885.1 Steroidobacteraceae bacterium
GTGCGCTATCCGGAAGGACTGCGCTACGGCTATCGCTGGTACGAATCCACTGGTAAGCAACCGCTGTTCGCATTCGGCCACGGTCTGTCGTACACGACGTTCGAATACTCGCAGTTGCAGGCGAATGGCCGTGACGTGAAGTTCACGCTGAAGAACGCGGGCGATCGCCCGGGCGCGGAAACGGCACAGATCTATGTGACATTGCCTGCGAGCGCCGGCGAACCTTACAAGCGTTTAGTGGCGTGGCAGAAGGTTCAGTTGCAGCCGGGTGAATCGAAGCAAGTGAGTGTGACGCTCGATCCCGCGTACTTGTCGGTGTTTAACCCTAAGAAACATGGCTGGGAATTGAAGCCGGGCAAGTATCAAGTGCATGTCGGCGGTTCTGCTGCGAAGAGCGCGCTGGAGGGCGCGACGCAGATCAAACAATAACGATGAATCCGCACAGAGCCCGACATCCATCGGGCTCTGTGTCATGTGCGGCATGAACGGAAAGGGAAAAGAGATACCTCTCCCGTCGTCGGCTGAGGTTTGCTTAGATGTTTTTTGCTGCAATTCAGAGGCGAAAATCCGCTGTTTCTCGTTCGCCCTGACCTGCCGAAGGGACCGCAGGGTTTCGAACATCAAGAATGCTTCGACAAGCTCAGCACGAACGGGGATGGGCACGGCAAGCGGCTGATATGCATGACCGATTTGCGGAGATAGCTCTCCCCTTCGTGGGAGGTCGGACGCAGTCCGGGAGAGGGGGCAAGCCCCCGCAACACTAGGGGCAGAGTGCCAATCGAACAGGGACAGTCTCTTTTTTGCGCTCTGCGGCTAATCCTCTTTCTGTTCTTTGTCTTTCTTTGTGCGCTTTGTGTTGCGTCCTGGTTTTCTTTGGCGTTAGTGGCGGGTTATGAATGGTAATGGCGCGACCCCGGCCACAACTGCCCGCGCTTGCTTCCCGCTCAGCACTACTGCCTCGTTGCGATCGAACCCTATTCTTCTATCGGCTCATCCAACTTTGCGGCCTTCACGATGTGTTCGCACACCGGCCAGTGAAAGCAGCGCAGGCCCAGATCGATCGATTCGACGTACACATTCGTGCATGAGCACCGCCAGCCTTTGCCTGGCTCATACGTGACCCGGTTACCGTCGATCTCGAATTCTCGTTCAGACACGTTCGGCTCCGACTTCCCCGCCTATGTTCACTTGGGATGGCTGTCATGGTAGCGCCCAGTGTGTGTGCACGTCATAAGGGATTGGCGCTGGCTGTTGCTGTGAGCATCCTGTCAGACATATCGTCATCTCCAACGCCATAGATGAGACCTGCGATGAAGGCTCTGCGCGCATTCCTGCTCGGATTACTTTTTTCGTTTGCCGCAACTGCCGTATCCGCGCAATCGCGAGACGTCGTTGTCTTTGCGGCTGCTTCGCTCACCGATGTGCTCAATGAAATCGGCAGTGCGTACACTGCAGAGACTCACGTACCGGTGAAATTTTCGTTCGCTGCCAGCAGCACGCTTGCGCGGCAGATCGAGGCGGGTGCGCCGGTACAAATCTTCTTTTCAGCCGACGTGGAATGGATGGATTTCCTTGAATCCAAGGATTTGATCGAGCGCAGCACGCGTCGCAATGTCGTGGGCAATCGGTTGGTGCTCGTCGCGCCTGTGGAGAGCAAGGTGGTTCTTCGTATCGCTCCACACATGCCGCTACTGCAGGCGCTCGAGGGCGGACGTCTTGCGACGGGCGATCCGGACAGCGTTCCTGTCGGCAAGTATGCGCAATCGGCGCTGATGAATCTGGGTGTTTGGAACGCGGTCTCGACCCGATTGGTTCGTGCCGAAAACGTACGCAGCGCGCTCGCATTCGTCGCACGTGGTGAGGCCGCACTCGGCATCGTTTACGAGACTGACGCACGCATCGAAAGACGGGTTCGCATCATCGACGTCTTTCCGCGGACGACTCATCCTGCAATCGTCTATCCAGCCGCAGCGGTGAAAGGTGCAGACGCGAAGTCGCGGGCCTTTCTCTCGTTCCTGGCAAGCCAAAGGGCGCAGTTGCTCTTCAAGAAATATGGCTTTTCCTCGCCGACACCGTGATTTCACCGTTCGAGGTTTCTGCGCCATCCGTTCCTGCATTGACGTCTTCGCTCTTAACCGTCGTGCAGGGCATAAGGCTATTGCTGATGTGAGCTGACGTGAAAAGGCGAATTCACATAATTGTGTGATATCGCTCACGAGCTGGGTTGCTGCTACTTGCGAGCCAACGCACGTCCGCGCCGCTTGCTTAATGCAGACTTCTCGCCGCAGTACGAGTAGTCCGCGTTGACAGCAGAAATCAATAACACCGCTTCGTCATGGATCAAACGCATCGCAGTGCCTCTGTTGTGGGCGGCGATTGGCTTGTTTGCGTTGGCGACCTTAGCAGTGATTTGGCAAGGAGCAGCTCCGCTCTTCGGCCGCGGTGAGCGCATTACGATCAACGATCTCAAACACCTGCGCAGCGGCGAGGCAGCGCAGATTCGTGGCGTCGTCACGTTCGCCGATCCGCAGGCGCACGTGGTCTTCCTTCAGGATGCCACTGCCGGACTTCGAATCGAGCTCAGTGCCGAATGGACGTTCCCAAAGGTCGGGGATGAAGTCCGCGTAAACGGTGTAGTGGTGGGCGAATCCGGCCAGTCCGACATGCAGGTCGGGCTCAGCGCCGCGCATCTCAACAACATTCGGCTGGTCGTGACCGGTCACGGCGCACTGCCCGACCCGCAGCAGTCCACGCTCTCCGAACAGTTTCTTAGCGGCGGCCTCAAAGATGCCACTCGTGTGCACACGGCCGGTACCGTGCGAGCGTTCAAACGTGTCGGGGGCCAGCTCATCCTCGAGATCGCTGACGCTGGGCGCACGATGTTCGTCACGATCATCAATCCGCGCGATATCGATCCCAATTCGCTCATCGATGCCCGCGTCGCATTGAAGGGCACACTGCAACTCGGCTACGTGGAGCCGCCGAATTCTCGACCCGACGGCGACAACTCTCCTGCGCCGCATTTGTGGACGCCGGACATTCGCGATCTTCAAGTGCTGATTGCTCCGTCTTCGCAGATTCCTCTCGCGCCGTCGGTGTGGTCCTTGATCTCGGATCCTGAGTGGAGCAATCGCGGTTATCGCGTGCGGATTCGTGGCATCTTGTCCAAAGAGCACGCTCGCAACGCGAACATCGTGCAGATCCAATCGGGCGGCGTCTTCATGCCGGTGGAGTGCGAGTCCCCCGTCGACGTGCCAAACGGAACAGCGGTCGAAGTCGTGGGCTGGCCGAATCACACGCGATTCACCACGATCTTGCAGCGAGCGCAGATTGCCGTGATCCCGCGAGAAGAACTCTCATCGCCGCCACCCATTCGTCGCGAGAAAGTCCTCGGTGATTTGGCAAAGGTGCGCGCACTGGATAGGGAAGAAGCGGCGCGTTGGCTGCCCGTCGATTTCGAAGGCGTGATCAGCGCTGTGCAAGTGCCCTATCAGTTCTTCTTCATTCAATCAGGTAAAGAAGGCATCTTCGTCGATGCATACGATCAGTCAGTGGCGCATTTGCAGGCGGGGCAGCGTGTGCGCATCCGTGCGTTCACCGCATCGGGGGATTTCGCTCCTGTGCTCGCTCACCCTCGAGTGGACGTGTTGGGCACCGTTCCCATGCCGCCCGCGCAACCCGTCGATCCGGAAGAGGCACTGACCGGCACGTACGACTCCAAATGGGTCGAGATCGAAGGGCAGATGCGGCCCTTCGAGTATCAATCTCCCTATTGGCGCTTCAACATGACCACGCCCGCGGGCTTAATTAAGGGCACGTTGGTGAGTGCCGAGGATCCGGCGCAACTGCAGCAATTGGTCGACGCCAAAGTCAAAGCCCGCGGCGTGTTTACGACGATCGTGACGAATGAGGGCGTACTGGTCGGTTATCGAATCCTGGTGAATTCGCCCAAGGATTTGCACATCGAGCGTGCGCCGCTCGCGGCAGCCGAATCTACGGTGAAACCGATCGACCAGTTGTTGAAGTTCACCGCGAAAGCCGGGAGTCGCCGTTCACGCGTCCGAGGCATCGTGACGTTGCGTACGCGCGGACAACTCTATGTGCAGGATGCCACCGGCAGCGTTGTCGCCGAAGCGGACGATACACAGGCGAGTCGCGGCGATTTAGTGGAAGTCGAGGGTTATCCGTCTCCCAGCGACTACGGCCCGGTGATGAGCGACGCGGCGATCAAAGTCCTTGCGCATGATCAGATCATCGAGCCAGTGAGTGCACAGGCCGATCAAATTCTCAGTGGGGCGTTCGACAATCGTTTGGTGAGAATCAGCGGCAAGCTATTGAGCAATATTCGCGGCTCGGCACAGCAGACGCTGACGTTGCAGAACGCTTACACCAACTTTAATGCACAGCTAGACGGGACCGATGGCCTCCCGGATCTGGACGAAGGCTCCGTAGTCGAAATCATCGGTGTGTGTTCCGTCCAGCGTCATCTCCTATCGCGCGACAACTCTGCGCTGCCGATTTCGTTTCGAATCTTGTTGCGCTCGCCCGATGACGTGCGCGTCGTGAAGCAAGCATCGTGGTGGAATCTGCGCCACGCCTGGAGCGTGCTTGCAGTGTTGCTCCTGATCATCTGCATTGCGTTCCTGTGGGTGGTGGCCCTACGCCGCCGCGTCAACAAGCAAACCTCTGCACTCGAACATCAGCGCTCGTTTTTGAGGGCGGTGTTCGACATGTGCCCAAACTTCATCTTCGTGAAAGATCGCGATGGCCGATTCTCGTTGGTCAACCGAGCGTTTGCGCAAGCGTGGGGACGCACGCCGGAAGAAATGCTGGGCAAGGATGATATCGAGGTCGGCATCGATCGCGAGCAGGCGGCCGCATATCGACGCGATGATGCCGAAATTCTCGCCAGCGGGCGCGAAAAGGTCGTCATCGAACCGCACACGGATTCGCAAGGTCGGCAGCTGTGGATGCATACGTTCAAGCGCCCATTGCTCGATGAGAATGGCGAACCGACGCAAGTCGTCGGCGTTGCAAACGACATCACCTTGCACAAGCACGCCGAGGAAACGTTGCAGAAGGCGCGCGAAGCCGCCGAGGCGGCGAACCGGGCGAAGAGCGAGTTCCTTGCCAACATGAGTCATGAGATTCGCACTCCGCTCAACGGCATCATCGGCATGACGGCGCTGTGGATGGAGACGGAGATGACGCGCGAGCAGCGCGAGTATCTGGAAACGGTCCGCGTTTCCGCCGATGGACTGTTGACCGTGATCAACGACGTGCTCGACTTTTCGAAGATCGAGGCGGGCCGGTTCGAAATCGATAGCGCCGAATTCAGTTTGCGAGAGATTCTAGACTCCGCAGTCAAGACGCTGGCACTGCGGGCACATCAAAAGAACCTTGAGCTCGTGTGCGATGTGGCTCCCGACGTACCTGAATACATGCGTGGCGATGCGAGCCGCTTGCGTCAGGTCGTGTTGAATCTCGCCGGCAACGCGATCAAGTTCACCGCGAAGGGCGAGGTCGTGATCCGCGTCGAGCTGAAAGCTCAAGACAGTTTGTCCACGACGCTGCACTTCAGCGTACGAGACACCGGCATCGGCATCGATGCCAGTCGACAAAAAGCCATCTTCGATCCGTTCGTGCAGGCCGACACGTCCACGACTCGAATCTACGGCGGCACGGGATTGGGTCTGACGATCTCGAGCCGTCTCGTCACCATGATGGGCGGCAAGATTTGGTTAGAAAGCGAGGTGGGTAAGGGCAGTACGTTCCATTTCACCGTCCAGATGCAGTATGTACATCACGCGATGGGTAACGATCCCTCGGCAGTACTGGCCGATGTGAAAATGCTCATCGTGGACGACAACGAAGCTGCACGTTCCGCGCTCGATTCGCTGCTGCGTCGATGGAAAGTCAAAACGATCTTGGCCGCGAATGCCGATGCTGCAATGGACGCGCTGACTACCGCGGAGCTACAGGGCGATCCGATTCAGGTATCGCTCATCGACATGGAGATGCCGAACGATGCAGGTCATGCGCTGATCGAAAGCATCCGCGCTCGCCCCGATCTTTCTCAGAACATCATCACGATGCTGAATTCCACCCGACAGCGAGAAGAGGAAGCGCGCTGCAAGACGATGGGCGTCCACAGCTGTGTGGTGAAACCGCTGCGCATGGCGGACCTGCGAAATGCCTTAGTCAATCTGGTCCAAGATGTTCAGGCCACGACCTTTACGCAGCGGCCCAAGCCTGTCACGCCGGCGCCGGCACCCGCTTCTGGACTTCACATCCTGCTTGCCGAAGACAACTTGGTGAATCAGATGCTGATGGTGCGTTTGCTGCAAAAACGCGGTCATCGTGTGACGGTCGCTGGAAACGGCAAGCTGGCGCTGGAGCTCTTGGAGCGCGACAACTTCGATTTGATTCTGATGGATGTCCAGATGCCCGAAATGGACGGATTGGCAGCGGCTCAAGAAATTCGCCGCCGCGAACAATTGGGAGGACGGCACATCTTCATCGTCGCACTCACCGCGCATGCCATGAGCGGCGATCGCGAACGCTGCCTTGCGGCCGGAATGGAAGGTTATTTGACGAAGCCGATCAATACGAAAGAGCTTGAAGAGACGCTGAAGATGTATTCGCAGAGCGGATTGGCGAACGTGGGCTAGTGACTACTGAATAGTGACTAGAGGATAGGGAAGACGGAACGGGGAACTGGGAACGGGGAACGGGGAACTGGGAACTGGGAACTGGGAACGGGGAACGGCCGCTCTCGGCGTCCCTGCCTTCGCGGCATTGGCACATCCATGTGCGGCCGCCACTCACGGCATCCTGCCTTCGCGGCATTAGCACATCCATGTGCGGCAGGGTTGGGGGTTCGTGGTTGGACCGACAACGCTCAACCGTGAACCGCGAAGCAAGAACACCTCGCCCCTTGTGGGAGACGGCTGCATGGATGCAGGAGGTAGGGCAACGCAGGGAGCAGTTGCCGAGGTCGAGCGCAGCTCGGGAGAGGGGCACTTGATTCGGATGCCAACCGCCAACTCTCAACTCACAACCGAACAAAGAAGCAAGCGCTTGCGCGCAGGAACGCCCCCTTCCCAACCTTCCCCCGCAGAAAAGCGGGGGAAGGGGCAAGAAATCGCCTGCTCTTTTCCTACGGTCAACTGCCAACTGCGGTCGCTCGTGACACCACACACACGCAGCGCACACCTCACACACCCTCTTGCTAACCGCTCTGCTAGTGCCCATCAAAAAACCCGCGCGTCGCCGCCAAACAAAACGGCGCGACGAGTCCAGCGTGATAATCCCTCAACACCGCGCTGGCGCCTCCGTCGGTGGCGCCTTGTGCAACCGCAGTGGCTGCAGCGAGCTGCTTGGCAATATCGAACTGATCTTTGAAGTCTTTATACGGATCGTCGTTGCCGGTTGGATCCGCATCGACGTCCAACACCGTTACCGGAGCGGACGTCGGCGCCCAATAACCCTGCATCAGTTGGGTGTTCATGAAGTACACGGTCGGGTCCTGATCGCCGCCGCACAATAGCACCGGCGCAGTGGGTGTCCAATTGCGTAAGTCATTGGTCTTCAGATCCTGTCGCAGAGGATGCTGAGGGGAGGCGGGCGGCGCTCCGTTGGTGAAGTTGGGAAATGCGCCGTCTGGATTCGCCTGCGCATCATTCAAGTACGCCAGGCGATAGCTGTTGGTGATGAGATGATTCGGCCCGAATCCGCGTGCGAACAAAGGCGCTAACGCCGCAGGCTCTGTAGGCGGCGTATTGGCAGCGAAAGCAGGATCGGGCGGCGTTTCGCTGAAGAGTTGATCGCTCGGCAACTTTCCCTGCGCGTACAGATCCGAGCGGCTGGTGGTGCTCGGCAGTAAGTTTTCGATCGTGCTCGCGTATGGGCTTTCGAACATGTCGCTCGGCTGCGCGTACACATTTCCATACGCATGCTGGTAGCTGTTGGCGAGCAGCGCCGTGAAGATGGTGGCACCGCCATTCACTTGACCGTAAAACACAGCGTCTGCAAACGCGCTCAACGCATAGGGTCCGGACATCGGCGCTGATGCGGTGACCTGCATGCCCGCGGCCTGCATCGCGCGGTGCGTCGCCATGGCCACGTGGCCACCTTGCGAATAGCCGGTGATGAAGAGTTTCGAGCCCGCTGTCGTGGTCGGCGCATCCATCGTCGGCAATGCGCTGCGCGCTGCCGCGAGTGCATCCATCATTTCGTTCGCAGATTGTTCCGCGACCAAATACGGGTGGTACGGAAGCGATGAGCTGTCATAGCCGACATAGTTCGGCGCGACGACGATATAACCTTGCGAGACGAATGCGAGGGCGATTAGCAAGCCTTCCTTGTTGGGTTCTCCGGAAGCGGGTTTCACCGCTGCGATATTGAAGTTGCGATCGGTTGTGGTTCCGTGTGCATACAGCACGACTGGTCGTCCACCCTGACACGCAGGATCAATCCCTGCAGGCACCATGAGCGCACCGGATGCCGTGGCCGCTTCGTTCTTAGCGCCGACGGTGTTGTACTCGATGTAGTGCACATCGACACGACACTTCGGTGCGCCGGTGAGTTGGAGCGTGGCTTGAGTTTCCGGCGATGCGTCGAAAGCTGCAGCGAGATCCGCTGCCGACAGGGAGGCTACTCGCGCTGGAGGGGAGTGAAGCAACGTGCCGCGCTGCGGCGCTTCCGACCCGGACGAGTCTTTGTGATTCGACCCGCCGCAGGCCGCTAGTACGAGCAAGGCGCTGAAGCAGAACAGATTGCGAGCCATTGCTAGCATGATGCGATTTCCTGATCGTTCGAAATGCGTGAACCTGCAGCAACTCGCGAGGCTCGGGGCCGGGTCCATCGATGCGGCGTTTGTAACGGTTCAGCGAGACTGCGTACGGGATGTCTGACACACACGCTCGACGCATCGACATAAGCTCGAATGAGGCACGAAGGTTGGTGTCGACAAGCGAAGATTTACTTCTTGAGCAGGCCGAAAGCGGCTCGTGGTTCGTGTACTTGCTCTTGCTGACTGATTGCACCGCATTCAAGGTAGGATTCACGTGCAATCCGTTGCAGCGCGTCTACGCATTTCATCACCGGTATTTCGAGGCGTTCGATCTAGATCAATCGCTGCTTATCGACGTGTATACGTGCGAGGCGGCGCGAGAGCTAGAGACGGAGTTGAAGCGGCTGTTGGCGCCGAATCGAGTGGCGGCACCGAGCTGGGTGGCGGTGGAGGCCGGCGGAATCACGGAATGGTTTAGCGCCGTCTTTTTCAGCGATGCGCTCGCTCACGTGCGTGAGCATGGAGTTGCCCACACTCAACAGCTCGTCGAATTGCGATCGCAGTTGGAAATTACTCTCGGTATCCATCGTGAGCAGTTCGAGCGGTGGACAGTCTCTGAGCTCCAATACATCGATATGCTCGCGCGCAATATCAAAACGAGCGGAGCGGCTCGCGAGCGACTGCATCGTCTGGGCGCTTGGATGGATGCCTACCGCCGATTCGACATTCAAGTGTTCGCCGACGCTCCGGACATTCGTCAGGCGCTGCACGAGCTGCAATCTTCGCGAAACTTCTGGCCGTAGGTGGTGACGACGCCGATTGCCGCGTGCTAAAAACGCATCGCGATAACAATAAAGGTGCGCGCTTGAGCTTCCATCGATCGGCAAGCTTCTCTATCTTGCTGCTGTTCTTGAGTGCGACTGCGCTCGGCGCAACGTCGGCGCCAACATCGAGCGAAGTGTTCCAGGCGCACGCCGTGGTATTTCTCGTGACCACGCTCATCGTTGTGATCTGCGTGGTGATTCACTACGAGATTCTGTCGTTTCTTACCCGCTGGATCCGAACGATCCACTTGCCGCCGCGTCGGCGCATCCTGATTTTGATCTTTTCGATGCTCGCGGCTCACGTGCTCGAGATCTGGATTTTCGGAGCGGGCTACTTCGGGCTGACGCGTGAAGCTACTCAGGGAGAGCTGCTGGCGCGCCATCCAATGGGAATTCTCGACTACGTCTATTTCTCTGCGGTCAGCTTCACGACGCTTGGTCTTGGCGATATCGCGCCGATCGGTCCGATCCGTTTCATGGCCGGTACCGAATCGCTGACGGGCTTTGTGCTCATTACTTGGTCGGGTGCATTCACGTTCATGGAAATGCAGCGCTTCTGGAAGGACTGAGTTCGTGCACCTCGATCAGCCGCAACGTTGGAGCTGGGAGTGAAAGGCCTTCGCTGGCGGATGATCGGTCTGTTGATGATCGGTACCGTGCTTGCCTATTTGACGCGAGCCAGTCTAGGTGTTGCCGCGCCAACGCTGATCGACGATCTGCATATCACGACCGAGCAATACTCTTGGATCACCGGCACATTTCAATTCGGCTTGTTGCTGCAACCGTTCTGCGGCTATGTGCTCGATGCGCTCGGTCTCAAAGTCGGCCTCGCGCTATTTGCCGGCGCGTGGTCGATCATCACGATGGCGCATGGACTGGCGAATAGCTGGCAAGCATTCGCCGGGTTGCGTGCGCTGATGGGCGTGGCCGAAGGATCCGCTCATCCCTCAGGCATGAAAACCGTCGCCGAATGGTTTCCTGCCAAAGAACGTGGCGTGGCAGGCGGTCTATACAACGTCGGCGCATCGCTTGGTTCGATGCTCGCTCCGCCGTTGATCGCGTGGGCAACGCTTGTCTATGGCTGGCGTTTTGCATTCGTCATTGCCGGCGCATTGGGTATCGTGTGGGTCGTGCTTTGGCTCGCGTTCTATCATTCGCCGAGTGCTCATCCGAAGCTCTCGGACCAAGAGCGCGAATACATTCGATCCGGGCAAGAAGCTCACCTCGCCAGCGATGACACGAAGCCGTCGATCCTGAGTCTCGCGCGCCAGCGCAATTTTTGGAGCATCGCGCTGCCGCGATTTCTAGCCGATCCGACTTGGGGCACGCTCGCATTTTGGGTCCCGCTGTATCTAACCCAAGTGCGGGGCTTCGATTTGAAGCAAATTGCGCTGTTCGCGTGGTTGCCGTTCGTTGCAGCGGATATGGGAAGTATGTTTGGCCCGGTCGTCGTTCTATTCTTGCAGCGCCGCGGCGTGTCGCTGATCGACGCGCGACGTTGGGCATTCACGCTGGGCGCCGTGCTCATGGTTTCCATGGCGTTTGTTGGAAAAGTCCAGAGTCCAGTCGCCGCGATTGCATTGTTGTGTCTGGGCGGCTTTGCTCATCAAACGCTTTCGGTAACCGTGATCACCATGGCCTCTGATTTGTTCAAGCGGAACGAGGTCGCGACCGTCGCCGGCATGGCGGGCACTTGTGGCAATGCGGGTTTGATGATTTTTTCGCTCCTCATTGGTGCGCTGGTCGCAAAAGTCGGATACGACCCGTTCTTCATCGCATTAGGTACGCTGGACTTGGTAGGCGCCGCAGTTCTCTGGCTGCTATTGAAATCTCGCTGATCTACAAAGATGTCGACACAGATTCACAATCCCATCCTGCGCGGCTTCAATCCCGATCCTTCCATCTGCCGAGTCGGCGACGATTACTACATCGCGACATCGACGTTCGAGTGGTATCCGGGTGTGCAGATCCATCACTCGCGCGATCTGGTGAATTGGCGGTTGCTCACGCGTCCTCTACGGCGCGCAAGTCAGCTCAACATGCTGGGTGATCCCGACTCATGCGGCATCTGGGCTCCGTGCCTCACGTATGCAGATGGTTTGTTCTATTTGATCTACACCGATGTGAAACGCTACGGCCGTACAACGGTCGGCGGCGCATCCGGCGCATCGCTTCGCGATTTGCACAACTATCTGGTGACGAGTCCAGCGATCGATGGCGAATGGTCCGATCCGATTTACTTGAACAGCAGCGGGTTCGATCCGTCGCTCTTCCATGACGATGACGGGCGCAAATACCTGCTCAACATGTTGTGGGACTATCGCCCTGGAAAAAATCGCTTCGCAGGGATCGTGCTGCAGGAGTACTCGCATGCTCAGAGAAGCTTGATTGGCGAACGCAAGTTGATTTTCTCCGGCACGCCTCTCGGGCTCACAGAAGCACCGCACTTGTATAAACGCGATGGCTACTACTACCTGATCACCGCGGAAGGCGGCACGGCATGGAATCACGCCGTCACGATGGCACGTTCGCGATCGATCGCCGGACCGTACGAGTTGCATCCGGATATTTATATCTTGAGTTCGCGAGACCGCCCTGACGTCGAGCTACAACGCGCGGGACACGCTGATCTCGTCGAGACGCAAACTGGCGAGACTTACATGGTCTACTTGTGCGGTCGCCCGCTGCGGAACCGCGGTCGCTGCGTGTTGGGCAGGGAGACGGCAATTCAAAAGATGGTGTGGGGCTCCGATGGATGGTTGCGCACTGCCGATGCTCGCGCGACGCCAGAGCTCATCGCTACTGCCTCGAACCTAGCCGAATGCAAATGGCTCGACACGGCCGCGCGCACTGACTTCAATGAACCCTCTTTGCCGATCGAATTTCAGTGGTTGCGCTCGCCATGGCCGGAGGAATTATTCAGCTTGAGTGCACGCCCGGGTTACTTGAGATTGTTTGGGCGCGAATCGATGGGCAGTTTGTTCCGGCAGTCGCTCGTGGCGCGACGTCAACAAGCGTTTTGCTACAGCGCGATCACATCGATGGAGTTCGAGCCCGAGCACTTCCAGCAGTCGGCGGGACTCGTGTGCTACTACAACGCGTCCAAGTTTCACTACCTACACATCTCGCATGACGAGCAAGTTGGCAAGCATGTGCGAGTCATGTCGGCACTGCCCGATTCGCCGCAGGCGGACGCGTTCACCGCGCCGATTCCCATCGAGCCAGGCATGCCGATCGAATTGCGAGTCGAGGTGGATTGCGAACGACTCCGCTTCGGTTATCGACTTGCAGGGAAACGGTGGCAATGGTTACCGGAGCAATTCGACGCGAGCATCTTATCCGATGAAGCGAGTGCGCCAGGCCTGCCGAACTTCACTGGTGCGTTCGTCGGGATGGCCTGCCAGGACACTTCCGGAACGGGCAAGTCGGCGGACTTCGACTACTTTGAATACTCCGAACGCGAGTATCGGCGCGAACTGCCGACGCTCGAGTGAGGTCTCGCATCGAAACGCAGATCAGCGGGAATGTAACCAGCCTTCCGAGCTGAGCCATTGCATGATCACTGACTGCCAACGATCGCGCGGCATCAAGAAGAATCCGTGCTGGCCCTTTTCGAACAGGTGCATCTCCACCGGAACGCCGGCGTGTCGAAGTGCTTCGTAGAAACGCACGCTGTTGTCGACGTCAACCAGTTGATCGTCGGTTGCGTGTTGCAGCAGGGTTGGCGGGGTGTCCTCCGTCACCTGCAATTCGTTTGAGAACAATCGCACCTGCGCTTCGGAGGGATTGGCTCCAAGTAACGCATCACGCGAACCGCTGTGCGTGATGTCCTTCTGCATGCTGATCACCGGATAGACCGCAATCAGGAAGTCCGGGCGCAAGCTGACGTGATCGGGATTGTCGATGTAGTCCTTCTTAAAGTGAGTGGCGAGCGTGGATGCTAAGTGCCCGCCGGCCGAAAACCCGATCGCCCCGATGCGCGCAGGATCCAGGTTCCATTCCTTTGCATGCTGACGAACGAACCGCATCGCTTGTTGTGCGTCTTGCAGCGGTCCGATGGTTTTGTCGACCATCGTCTTATCGCTCGGTAGGCGGTACTTAACTACGAAGGCCGCAATGCCATGGTCGACCAAGTACTGAGCCTGTTGCGTGCCTTCATAGTCGAACGTGAGGCCGGCATATCCGCCACCGGGAAGCACGACGATGCCGGTTCCCGTGGCTCGCATCTTTGCAGGGAGATAAACCTGGATCTGCGGATGCGAGACATTCTTTGTGAAGCCGCGATCGGCGCCGGTTTCTTCATCCGGGCCCGGCTTCGAATTCGGAATAGGGCCGTTTCCGTAAAGCGGAAAGCTCTGCATCTTCGGCGGAAACGCAGCGGCCATGTCGATCGGCGCGCGTGTCGACGTTTGCGAAGCCGATGCCGTCGCATTCGCTGCTCCAAATACAAGCGGGGAGAAGCATGTCAAACTTAAGGCGAGCACGGCGGCCAAAGATGTCTTCACAGGATCGAGCCTCTTCGTCAGCAAACGGATGGCGTGCATACATTGCTTAGTGTCACGTTCTAAATCAACTGTCCGATCAATCAGCCTGCGCACAAGCGATCGACGACCGCTAGCGCGATGAAGGGTGATGAGGTGATGCGATGATGGAGTGATGGAGTGATGCGGTGATGAAGTGATGAAGTGATGAAGTGATGAAGTGATGAGGTGATGAAGTGATGGAGTGAACGGCGGAAACGGGTGCTTGATTGGTTTCGTGTGCCTTTGGGATGGGAGAGCATCCTTGGCGTGTCTGATCAGTGCTTCGGGCTCTCGTATGCAGCGCACGACCTTCCACCGTTCACCTCATCACTCCATCACTCATCACCTCATCACCAGCCGCGTCGCGCAAATTGCGTCGTCACTCGATGCAGCAGCGCGCTCTGGAACTTGCACTTCGCGCTCCGGATTTAGAGCCTTCCCTCAATCAGTGTACGGAGACGCAAGATGAAGGCTTCATTCGGTCAGCGGTTCTTGGTCCTCTACTCAGGCGCATTGACGCTCGCGGTCTGCGTGGCGCTCTTGAGCGGCTTTGCAGATCTACACGGTCCGCGCTTCGACACCATTACGGTCCAACGCATCAATATCGTCGAACCGGACGGCACGTTGCGCATGGTGCTCTCGAACAACTCGCGCATTCCGGCGGTCGTGATGCACGGGAAGGAATATCCCGACTTCGGGGGACGCAAGCCTTCGACGGCCGCGGGCATTCTTTTCTATGATGCCGAAGGGTCCGAAAGCGGCGGATTGACGTTTGGTGGGCGCAAAGATGCGCAAGGCGCGATCACGCGATTCGGGCATCTCAGCTTCGACCGCTACGACCAGGATCAAATGTTCACGATCGATGCCGTCGATGACGGTACCAATCATCGCTCGGCAATTCAGATGATCGATCAACCCAATTGGTCCATCGTGGATTACCTCGAGCTGCGGCAGCGGATCCAGGATTTGCCAGAGGCCGAACAGCAGGCTCAGCTTCAACAGTTCTTTCAGACCCACCCAACCGATGGCGCGGGCGTTCGTACGAAGCTCAGCAACGAGAACTATCCGGACGCGCCGGCAAGCAGCCGCAATGCGTTGCACTTCTTCGATCGCGCGAAGGCAGAAAGACTGGAAGCCGGGCTCGACAACAATAGCGATCCTGCACTCGAGATCAGAGATCAGAACGGCAATCTAGTGCAGCGCGTACCGCCGGCTCAGTGATATGCCGCGACCATTGAAGGGCAAACAGTAGTCGCAGAGGACGCGCAAAAGACTGCTAGCAGGTAAAGCGGTGGCCAGCCGCTATGGCTGGCCACCGCAAAGCAAAGTTACGCAGCGGGCGGAGTCGATTCGGCGTGCAATCGTCCCTGCATCTGCGGGGCACCTGCCGAAATGAGACCGGACCACACCAACAGCGCGGCCGTCATCAACACGAGCAGCCATGCGAAGACATCGCCGATTCGTGAGTACAGCGTACCCGCAGTGGTGAGACCAACCTCTGCAACGAGCGTAACCGGTTGATCGCGAGACGTGACGGCCTCGGCGATGATGCGGCCGTACGCATCCGAAACAGTTAGACGTCCAGTCGCCGCAGCACGCGCAACTGCAAAGCCGTTCTCGATACCGCGCATCACGGCCATACGCGAATGCAATCGACCATCCTTGACGAAGTCCCATGCCGGCACGAGCAGAAGTCGCACTCCACCGTTGCCGTAATCGCGAAACAGGGCAGGGAAATCCATATCCTTGCAGATCGCAATGCCTCGATCATGCAGCAATAGCGGCTGATTCCCCGGAGTGAGTAGCTCGAGTCCTGGCACCAACTTGCGCTTGGCGTAGACGTGCAGCGGCGCATGCGGCGTGAATGTTCGCGCCGTATTCCGATGCAAGCCGGCAGCGTCCGTGTCGTCGAAGCCAGCGACGATGCGAACGTTGAGTTCATCTGCTGCGCTTTGCAGCGTCTGGGATGCATGCTGATCGTTCGGATTGGCGAGAAACACACGTTCGGGAAGCACGATCTGACTCAGATTCTGATTGCGGAAACTCTCCAGCACTCGCTCGTACTCGCGCGTCACTGCGTTTGCCTGCTCACTGCCGCGCAGAGAATGGGCGGTGAGCGAATCGATCGAAGCCAAACCAACGCGAGTATGCGAATCGTACGGCTGTGCGAGCCGCCACGCTCCGAACGCCAAGCTCAATGCGAGCGGAATCGCTGCAAGGGCGGCCATCGAACGCCATTGTTGAGGTTGGAACACGAGCATCGCGATTGAGGCGGGCACTAACGCGGCGATGAAGCCGACTGCGGCCAAGCCTCCAATGCTTGCCACCTGTGCCAAAGGCAACACCTGAATCAACGCATAGCCAAGCGCACCAAAGCTTCCATGCGGAGCGCGCAGGCTCAAGAGAAATTCCAGAGCGATGAGGAGCGATGCAAACAGCAGCGCGGTCGCCCACGGGGGAAGGCGTCGACTTGCCCAGCGCGTGGCAAGGACCGCCACCGTGAATTGGGATGCGAGCACCACGAATTCGAGCGCGAGCGGCAAGGGCGGCAGTACATCGCCGTATGCGAACGCAATTCCGAGCGCGCCGATCACGCGGGCGAGGAACGCGGCAATTGCCACGCGCAACGTGCTCCCACAGCGAAGGGCGAACAGCAAAATGGGAACGGGTGCGAGCAATATCAGCGGGCCGATCGTTCCCAAGTCTGTGGATAGCAGGAAGCAGATTGCGGTCGCGAGCGTCGCGGCAACAGCAGAACGGGAAAACAGGGTTCGAATAGACATGTCTGGTTCCTAGGGGCGCAGTCCACGTAAGAGTTGGTCCGCGCAACGCAAGCACAGGGCAATGAATCGCGCCCGCGGCAACGCAAAGCGGCCAGAACGATGCAGCATTACGAGCCCGTGAACTTGGGCCCACACCAGCATCGCCATCTCGAGTGGATCGCCATCGATCAACTCGTTGCTTGCTTGTGCTTGTCGAATGCGTTCCATCGACAGTGAGATGACGGGCGATTTGCCGGCTCGAAAGTCCTCGGGATAAACGCGCTCGACATGCGTCTTCAGCACGAAACACGCATCGAAGCGCGCTGGCTCATCGAGCGCAAACTCGGCATAGGCGCGAGTTACTTTGCGCATCCACTTCTCGATGTCCTGTTCCCTTATCTTTGCGATGCGCTCGCGCCAGGATTCGAAGGCTTCCTCGCCGACGACTCGCAACAGCTCGTCCTTATTCGCGAAGTGTCGATAGACCGCCATGGCGGAAAGGCCGGCATTAGCGCCGACGGAGCGCAGACTGAAGTCCTCGATCCCTTTGCTCTCCAGTTCCTGCAGAGCGCATTTGAGAAGTCGTTGGCGAGTGCTCATAAAGTGTTTACAGTGTAAACATGTGATTTGCAGAATGGCAAGAGCAACGTTCGCGTGATTCACCTGCACCCTCTCTAATCCTTCTCCCGAGCGCGCCTTGCGGGTAACCGCGCTGCATTCGCGGGCATCATGCTCAGAGCATGATGCGTGTCACAAAAATACCTGCATCGCGTGTGAGTGTCGCAAACGCGTTTTGTCGCTTTGTTATGTGTAAGCGTTGATTCGGCAACATTGTCGTGACGGATCGAGTCTCACGACGCAGGAGAGAAGAACGTGAATATGCATGGATCGTTCAACGTGTTTTTCGTGCTGCTGTCGTACGTGATAGCGGTCTGCGGTTCGTTTACTGCTCTGGTGCTCGCGCGCGAATCCGTGAAGGTGCGCGCCGATGAGCGGCTTCCTTGGGTCGTGTGGTCCGCCGTCATCATGGGCGGCATCGGCATCTGGTCCATGCATTTCGTTGGCATGATGGCATGGCACACGAACATGCCTGTGAGTTACGACATTCCGGCGACCGCGATTTCAATGTGTATCGGCATCGTAGCGACGGGTATCGGGTTCGCCATCGTCGGACTCGGCTCGCGCAGTGTGCTTGCGATTCTGCTGGCCGGTGTATTCATGGGATCGGGCGTCGCCGCCATGCACTACATGGGCATGTCCGCAATGCGCATGCCCGCAACCGTCACATACAACATGACGCTGGTCTGGGTCTCGGTGGCGATTGCGATTTCAGCTTCGTGTGTCGCCTTGTGGATGGCGTTCTTCCTGACCGCTCGCTGGCAAATGGTCGTGGCCGCATTGGTGGCCGGTGTCGCCGTGTGCGGCATGCATTACACGGGCATGGTGGCCGTGAACGTCGTTCACGATCCGAACCTGCCCGAGCCCTTGCCGACTGCTTTGTCGCCGCTCGTTGTAGGCAGCGGCTTGTTCCTGTTGAGCTTGTTGGTGCTTGCGATCGGATTGGCGCTGACTCGCGAACAAGCAGTACGTGGCTTGCCGGCACGAGCATAGATGCTGAACGCAAGGATCTGTTATGAAAGGGACGGAGTTTCTCCTCGGCATACTCGGACTCAATCGCGTTGAGCGAATGACCGTTGCGTCGGTGTGCTCGCTGACGCATTCGCGTCCGCGCGGGTACACCGTGCTTCCGCCGGATCGCAGCACCGACGCGGACATCATGCTCGTCGACGCGGATGATGCAGCGGCGTGTTCGTCGTGGGAGAAATCGCCGGTGCGCCTGAGTGGCAAGCCGGCGCTCATGATCAGTCGCAATCCGAGCGTGATCGGCGAGCAACCTTACGCACTCCCGCGCACCAATTTCGCTTCGCGCCTAATCAAGATTCTCGATCAGATCACGATTCGCGAATTCAAATTCCTGCCTGAGTTTGTCGTCAGTGACACCAACGTTATGGACGGCGGGCTAGGCATCACGCCGCGCGCGACCGCCACGCCCAAGGACATGCCGCGTGCTCTGGTCGTGGATGATTCTGTGGTCGTTCGCACCAAGATGCGGACGTTGCTCGAGTTGCATGGCATGCATGCGGACTTGGCAGAAGACGCGGAGCAGGGCTTGGCGTTCATGCGCGTCAATCGCTACGCCATCGTGTTTCTCGATGTGGTGCTTCCTGGCATGGATGGTTATGCCGCCTGCCGACAAATGAAAGCCAACGACAAGAACGCACCGCCGATCATCATGCTGACCGGGCGCGATTCGCCGTTCGACAAGATTCGCGGCGTCATGGCTGGCTGCAATCGCTATCTCACCAAGCCGATTGCGGTCGATGCGCTACACAAGGTGCTGCGCGAATTCGCGGCTCAACACGTTGCGGCTTAACCATTTCTTTTTTGGATCAACTCTCAACTCGAGCATGCCCATGGCCATCACCAAAGTCTTGATCGTCGATGACGCGGCGACCGATCGAAGCAACCTGCAAAGCATCGTGACCTCGGCTGGCTACGTCGCCAGCACTGCGTCTTCGGGACGCGAAGCCTTGGAGCGGATCGCGCGCGACAAGCCGGACGTGATCTTCCTCGATATTTTGATGCCCGATATGGATGGCTTCGAGCTGTGCCGCGGCTTGCGTGCGAATGACACGACCAGGAGCACACCTATAGTTGTCGTCAGCAGCAAGAACCAGAAGGCGGATCGGGTGTGGGCATTGGAGCAGGGCGCGAATGCCTACGTCGCCAAGCCGTACAAACCCGAAGACATCATCGACAGCATTCGTCGCCTGTGATCGGAAGCTCCGATGAGCGCGCACGCGGAATGGCTAACGGAAGACTCGCAATTCATCGGCGGTGAGCCGAGTGCGCCACGCATTCTCGAAAAGGCAATCGTCGCGTTGGCGCGAACCTTCGATTTGCCCGAGCAGGACGTACAGGCGACGCAAGTACGCCAACAGCGCTGGCGTGGATTGCGCATAGGAAATCTCGGTTTGTTGGTCGATCACAGTTGCGGCGGCGAGATCATCGAAGACGCCAAGGTGTTCGCGTTACCGCGCGCAGCAAATTGGTGTCGGGGGCTCATCAATTTACGCGGGCACCTCGTACCAGCGATCGATCTGCATGAGCTGATTGGCCTCACGCACTTGCGTGCGACACGGCAGTGGTGGCTGGCGCTCGGCCGCAGTGAAGACGCTTTGGCGTTTCCTATCGATGCGCTGCCGGTTTCGCTCGAAGCACAAGAGGCGGCGCAGGTACACGCAACGCTCATTCCCGAAGCTCTGCGCGCGTTCACGGGCAACGGTCACCGCATTGGCGGGGAGTTGTGGCTGGAGTTTCGTCACGGCGACTTCTTCAAGTCATTGGCACGTTTGTAAACGGAGTTCCACATGCTTTCGCGTCTCTCGATTCCCATTCGCCTGTTGCTTCTGCTCGCGGTG